>JAFBAK010000425.1 GCA_019247795.1 Hyphomicrobiales bacterium
GAACTCGTCGCCACGTTCGACGGCGGTGATGAAACGCCAAGTCTATGACGATCTATTCCGCAACCTTGCCGAATCATGGAAAGCGGCGGACGAGGAGATGTATGCCTCCTTCGAAAGCGAGGACTTCAAGGAAGGCGTCGCCCATTATTTCGAGAAGCGCGCGCCGCGCTTCACCGGGAGGTAGCTCATCGCGAGCAACCGGAACGGATGAGAGCGTCATTATGGTGCCTAAACCGGACTTGCTTGACGCGCGGACCCACGAGAAGCGTCAATTCCGCCCGCCCCCTCCGCTGTTGTCGATCCCACGCGGGCGCACCCGATAGGCGCGAAAGCTTGGGGCGAACCCAGGCGCCATCCGAGGCGGCCCGACCACATAGGGCACGTGCGGTTGAGCACAGGGGGCGAGCGCACCGGACGCAGTGATGCATGTCGACCGAGCCGGTGTCCGCCCTGGCGAGGAAACCGTCGGCGCGGGCGTCTCCTCGGTCAATCCGCCATAAGGACCAGGTGGAGCATTGGCATCATATTCGGGCTCCCATCCGCGTCCCCTCGATGGTCCCGCGGTCGTCGATAACGGGCCTTGCCGAACTTTTTCCGGCTCCGCCATCTCACCCTCGATCTTGCCCTCGGGAGACGTCGTGACGGAGGGGGCTGCGCCCGCGGGTATGTCAGGGTCCTTGGCGAGAAGCTCGCCTGGCCACATCAGCGCAAAGACGACAGCGCCGGAGACGACGAGCCTCCACGCGGCGCTCGGAGCATCGACAAGTCGGAGTTGCGAAGCGTGATCCCCGTTCAGGTGCATCCTCCTTTGGAGCGGGAGACGCGTGCGCGCGTTTTCACTCGCCGCACGAAGTGAATTGTGCAAATCTCACCCGACAAGCCGGGGCAATGAGGAGCCGTTCGAACGATATTCAAATGGGAGGGATGCATGCGCAAGCTCGTGAAAGGATGGTTTTCCGCCGCTACCATTGCCCTTCTCGCTAGTTCTCTCTGGGGCTCCATTGCGCACGCGCAAAAGCGCTATGATCCCGGAGCGAGCGACACCGAGATCAAAATCGGTCAGACGATGCCGTTCAGCGGACCCGCCTCCGCCTACGCGACCATTGGAAAGGTCGAGGCCGCTTATTTCCGGATGATCAACGATCAAGGGGGAATTAACGGTCGCAAAATCAATCTCATTGCCTATGACGATGGCTACAATCCTGCCAGGACGGTCGAGCAAGTTCGCAAGCTGGTCGAGAGCGACGAGGTTCTTTTCACATTCCAGACGCTCGGCACCGCGCCGAACGCTTCTGTTCAAAAATACCTCAACGCCAAGAAGGTGCCACAGCTTTTCGCGGCGACCGGCGCGAACAGGTTCACGGATCCGAAGAACTTTCCGTGGACCATGGGTTTCAATCCCAGCTATCAAACGGAAGGACGAATCTACGCACGCTACATTCTCGACAACCATCCTGATGCGAAAATTGGCGTGCTTTATCAAAATGACGACCTGGGCAAAGACTATCTTACGGGCCTGAAAAGCGGCCTAGGCGAGAAGGCGTCAGCCATGATCGTCGATGAATCGCCCTACGAGGTCACGGATCCCACCGTCGATTCGCAAATCAGTAGGATGAAGACCAAAGGCGTCGATCTTCTCGTCGATATCACGACACCGAAATTTGCCGCGCAGGCCATCAAAAAAATCGCGGAGATCAGCTGGAAACCCGTGCATATCCTGGATGTCAATGCCACCTCGATCGGGGAAGTGATGATGGCGGCAGGAGCCGAAAATTCGAAAGACATCGTCAGCGTTCATTACGGAAAGGATCCGCTCGACCCGACCTGGAAGGACGATCCTGGCATGAAGAAATGGCTGGCCTTCATGAACAAATATTATCCGGGCGGCGACAAGACGAGCTCCTTCAACGGCTATGGCTATACGGCGGCCCAATTGCTCGAGAAGGTCTTGCAAGAATGTGGGGACGATCTCACGCGCGAGAACGTCATGAAGCAGGCGGCCAATCTCAAGGACGTGACGCTGGACTTGACGCTGCCCGGCATGTCGCTGAGCACGACCCCCAATGATTATCGCGTCTATAAGCAAGTGCGGATGATGCGCTTCACGGGCGAACGTTGGGAAGAGTTTGGCCCGATCATCGCCGACGAATCGAAAAGCTGAGACGGTGAGCCTCGGGAACAGAACAGGCGAGTGAGACAGGTCGCAGCTCCTCGCCATTTCCTGGCTCTTCGGCGAGCTCACCGAGCTCGTTGGCCAGCCTTCGAGCGCAAGGCCACAAGGTGGTGGTGCGCACTCCTTTCGATTGCCGCAACTCCATAATCATACGCATCCCGCCGAGGCTCCATTTGCGCAAACCTTGACGCTCGGCTCATGTTGGAGCGCGGCCGGAATTGCGCTTAGGGTCATTCCCGAAATTTCGTCGTGGGTAGAGAGCGAACAGGAGCAAGCGAAATGGCTGAACCGGCTTGGCGCGCGGATCCTTTGAGCTGGGGCCAGGGGCCTCACTCGTTCGAGATGTTCCTCGAGCCGACCTGCCCATTTTCAGGAAAAGCGCTCTTCAAGCTTGACGGCTTGCTCGAGCAGGCGGGCGCCAATCGTGTCACCGCCAAGATTCGCCTTCAATCGCAGCCTTGGCACATGTTTTCGGGGGTCATCGTGCGCTGCATTCTTGCCGCGTCTACTCTCGAGCGCGGCAAAGAGGCCGCGAAAGCCGTCATGACGGCCGTCGCCAAGCATCGCGAAGAGTTCGAATTCGAGCGCCATTGCCGCGGCCCCAATCTCGACAGCACGCCGAGAGACATCATTTCCCGGATCGAGGAATATAGCGGGGTGCAGGTCGCTCAGGCATTCGCGATTCCGGACCTGGACCGAGAGATCAAATGGCATTGCCGATATGCTCGCCAGAACGGCATTCATGTGTCACCGACTTTCATGATCAACGGGATCGTGCAGCCCGACATGAGCAGTGGCGATGAGGTCGCTGCTTGGGTTTCGCGTCTGCCCAAAGCGTAACGGGCGAGCCCTTTATAGCCCTTTGTACCATCCGCTCGGGTAGCGGCGTGGGCTTGGCGCGCCTGCCCTTGCCGTCGCTGTTCGCTCCTATCCCGTCGGGCGTCGGCCCGGCGCGCAGAGGCGTCGACGCCCTCGCGAAGCGCCCTCCGATGACCGCGCCTCGATCGGACGGTCCGACAACGAAATAGAATGCGCTCTCCTTAGTGGAAGCTCACTCTCGACCCTTTGTTCGCCAAAGCGTTCGGACACATGCATGCGAGACGTTCACTGCCGGCAGGCGGAGCGTTCTCGAGATAGAGCCGAACTTGCCGATCGCTGCTCGGGTCGACGAACTCGGTCGAGCTTGCCGATGGTTCGCCGCCTGGGATCGGCTCATGGGTCGAAAGTGCGCAGAGCAGGGCACGGGCCTTGCACACATCACGGGACGTCTCTCCACCCGTGATCGCACCGAGGATTGGCTCCAAAAGTAGCCGGGATTTCCGCCCCGCACCTTCGCCCCACAAGAGCGCGAGATCGGTGGCGGCACGAAGCTCCGACAACCGGCTTTCTTGTCGACGCGCGATGTCGATGGCCTGAAGGAAACGCGCTTGCGCGCGCATCCGATCGGATGTCGCTCGCAACAGCTCGAGCCGACCGGCGAGCCTATGCAATTCGGCGAGCCAGAAGCGCTCTCCGGAGTGCTCGACGAATGCGAAAGCCGCCTGCAATGTCGCTTCCGCGCCATCGAAATCGTTCGCCATGAGCAACCCTTCGGCGAGCTGGGACAGATAAAGGGAATCGCCGACACTTGCGCCGGACCGATGCTTGAGATCGATTGCGGCGCGCAAGGCCGCGATGTTCTCCTGGTTCGGTTCGCGCCTCACACGCGCGCAAGCGAGAAAGACGGTGCCGAACTGTTTCCAATGGTCCACCCTCTTTTCAGTGGCGAATCGGACGAGATCGGTGCTGTGGCGCTCGCAAGTTTCAAAGTCGCTCAAGATGAGGTTCGGAAAGACCCGGGTGAACCAGAGGCAGGCCGCGACCGTAGGAGCATGCGCGTGATTGGGGAGCTCGACCTGCACCTCCTCGATGAGCCGCGACGCCTGGTCGAGGGACGCCGACAAGCAGAGTGCGGCAATTTTCCAGCAAGGGACCGCGAGCCCGGGATCATAGGCGAACCGGAAACTGAGTAGCCTTTGCCGGGCAGGATCGCGAAAGCGTTCGGCACAACAGAGGCTTTGCAAGGCCTCACGGTTCTGTCCCTTCAGGAATTGCATCGTACCGAGAAGGCGATGGCCGACGAGCTTGTAGGTTGTCTCGTCTCCACGATCGGCCACCTCCACGACTTCCCGCGCGATCTCGAGTGCGGGCCCGAGTCTTGCTGCGATATAATGGGCCGAGCAAAGGCCATTGAGCACGGAGAAGCGCTGCAAATCCGAGCCTACGCCTGAATCGAGAATAACCTTCGCCGTGTTCAACGCGGCGACCATCTCCAATGCGGCGTAACCCTTCAACGACGACAGGGCGTTGGCGCGTGCAAGCTGGAGCGCCAGTTCGAGGCATCGGCGATCCGCCCCGTCGCGAACACGAGATATCAGGGCAAGTCCCGTTTCGGCATGACGGTCGGCTTCGGTATACGCCGAGCGCGAGAGAGCTTGTTCCGCCGCTTTCACCCAATATCGGGCCGCTTCTTCCGCGAGGCCGGCCTCCGTGTAGTGATAGGCCATGATGGCCGGCGCGGATTCCACCTGAGAGGCGAAGCGTGCGAGCAGGGCTTGGGCGATTTCAGCGTGGATACGCTGCCGGCGACTGCGCAACAACGAAGCATGGGCGGCGTCCTGTACAAGTGCATGCTTGAAGATGTAGGTCGCATCGGGCAGCGCGCCGCGCTCATGCACCAATTCCGAAGCCACGAGCTGATCGAGGGCATTCTGCAGCTCTTTGCCCTTGATCGGCGATACCGCCTCGAGCAGGCGATAAGGGAACTCGCGCCCGATCGCCGCGCCGATCTGCGCAATCTCACGAATCGGCGCTAAGCGGTCGAGCCGGGCCATCAGGGAATCCTGCAACGTCGCGGGGATGGCCAGCGGCGTGAGCGGCGCTCCCAAGGCATAGGAGCCGTTCTCCTCGCGCAGCAGGTCGGATTCGAGCACGGTCTTGGTGAGTTCCTCGACGAATAGGGGCACACCGTCCGTTCTCGCCAGAATCTGCTCCAAGACCTCGTCCGGAAGGGTCTTGCCGGCTGCGATCCGCTCGATCATTTCGACAGCGTCGCGACGTCCGATGCGATCGAGCGCGAGCGATACAACGTGGCCTTCGGCGCGCCAGGGCGGCGCGAACTCAGGCCGGAACGTCACGACCAGCAAGGCACGAAGCCCCCGCAGCTTGCCGATGATCCGGGTGAACACATCGAGCGATGTCGGGTCGATCCAATGAGCGTCTTCCAAAATCGCGAGAACCGGCGCGTCCTTGGTCACCTCGACGAACAAGGCAAGCAAGGCGGCGATCATCCGCTCCCTTATTTCGTTCGGTCCGATCTCGAGCGGCGGATATCGTTCCGCGACGGGAAGCGAAAGCAGCAAAGCCAGGAAGGGCGCGATCTCGCCAACGACGAGGCCTGACTTTCTGATCATCGCCTCCAACTTGTCGAGCTGGGCCGTCGAAGACTCACCGACGACGAGACCCGCCGTTCGCGCCACATGGCCGATGAAGGGATGGAAGGCATCGTTCACGTGGTGTGGTGAGCATTGATAGCGCAGCACGACTGAACGCTCCTCGATGCGCTCGCGTAGCGCACTCAAAATCCGTGATTTGCCCACGCCCGCCTCCCCCGACAACAACACTGCCCTCCCGTGAGCTTGGCCTGCGTCCTGCCACCAATCGAGCAGGGACGCGACTTCTTGCTTGCGCCCGACAAAAGGTGTCATCCCTTCGGTACGCAACGCATCGAACCGACTCGCATTCTCGGCTTCGCGCACGATGGACCAGACGGGAACGGGAGCCGCGAAGCCCTTGAGGCTCTGCGGCCCCAATGCGGTGAGCTCGAACGTTTCCGCAAGCAAGCGTCGCGTCGATTCGGAAACGAGGACGGTGCCAGGGTTTGCCAACGCCTGAAGGCGCGCCGCCAAATTCGGCGTCTCGCCGACTACGCCGCGCTCGCGGGCCTCCCCTTCCCCCATCACTTCGCCAACGACGACGAGGCCGGTCGCGATGCCGCCACGAGCCTCGAGGGTCACGCCCTGGTCGCGTCCCAAATCCCGGACCGCTTCCACCACCGCGAGGCCCGCGCGTGCCGCACGCTCGGCATCGTCCTCATGCGCGCGCGGATACCCGAAATAGACGAGCGCCCCGTCCCCCATCAGTTTCGCCACATGTCCATCGAAGCGCCTCACGGCAGCGGCAGTCGCATGCTGGAAGGCGCGGATCAAATCACCGAAATCTTCCGGATCGAGCCGAGACGCCAAGGACGTCGAGCCCACGAGATCGTAGAACATCACGGTGAGCTGGCGTCGTTCCGGCGCGACCTCCGCAGAGGGTCGCTCGACGACGGCACGAGGCGCGACGGATGAACCACCCAAAGCCCCGATCGCGACGACAAGCCTGCGGCGATGCCCGACGATGGCGACGCCGAGCTCCTTCAGATCTTCCGACGTCAGCTTCGGCAAGATTTTGCCGTCGACATCATGCTCGCGAAAGGAAGGCTCATATTGCTCGAGCCCGAGGCTGCGCAGCCAAATGCCGATGTCCATGTTCGCGGCCCTCATGACCCCAGCGGCAATGTCCAGGATAGACGGTGAGGAGGGCAGCACCTGTTCCGACGGTGACAGTCCTTCTTGCGCGGATCAGGGTCGATATTCGCCTTGACGAGGAACGCGGTCCGGCGTCTTGTCGATCATCGTCCGCAATCACGCTTTGCACAAAGATACGTGGTTCTTGGCCGCTGCACGCTTCAAAAACACTTGCCGGCGCGAGTTGGGGCCAATCAGAAATCGACGCGCGGGATGCGGAGCGGAGGGGGGCGCATGATCGAAATCAACGGAATCGCACATGTCGTTTTGAGGGTGAGCGACTGGGCGAAGTGTCGATCGTTTTATGAAGCACTGCTCCCGTTCTTGGGACTGAAATGCGTATTCGATGGGAAAGAGAACATCTATTACATCGGCGGGCGAACCGCTCTCGGCGTAGGGCCGTGTGACGAAGAATTTTCCGGGCAGCGATTCATGCAGGGATGCGTGGGGCTGCACCACATCTGTTTCAGAGCCCGAAACCGCCGGGATGTCGACAGCCTCTATGCATTTCTGAAGGAATTGGACGCGCGCATCGTTCATCCTCCTGAGGAGGGGCCATGGGCTCCGGGATATTATTCGGTCTTGTTCGAGGATCCGGCCGGAATACGCCTCGAGCTGAACCACGTTCCCGGAAAGGGTGTCTTCGAGGAGGGCGTCTCTTTCAATCCGGCACAAGATTATAAATAACGGTTTTGCATCCGCTGCTGCGAACATCGCAAAACGAGGATAGATCCGGGAATTGCATTGAAACTCGTTCGAAAGGGCTCAGGACGGGTCAAAAGCGCTATGTCGAAGACCGACGTGATCATTCGCCTGCTCGCGGGTACGGCTCTCTTCAAGGGATTGTCCGAGCCCGAACTCTCCACGTGCGCGGCAAAATTCCGCGAGGTGCATTTCGACAAGGGCGAGATGCTTTTTGCTCGCGGAGACGTCGGCCTCAGCCTTTACCTGATCGGCGAGGGACGCGTGCGCTTGGCCGTTGTTTCAAGCACGGGTCGCGAGCTGAGCTTTCGACATGCGACCGCCGGCGACATCCTGGGGGAGATCGCCGCGCTCGACGGCGGCACGAGAAGCGCGGATGCAATCGCATTGACCGCGGTGACGGCCTACAGCCTCGAGCGGAGTGCGTTGCACCGTCTCCTTTCGGCGCATGCATCGATCTCGACGGCCATGGTCGCCTATCTTTGCCAGCGTCTGAGAGAGACGAGCGAGCAACTCGAGGCCATCGCGCTCCTTGCTCTCGAGACGCGCCTTGCGCGCTTCCTGCTCTTCGCGCTCGGCGATCGCCAGGCATCGGTCGGTAAAACCGTTCCTCTCGCGCTCAAGTTCTCTCAGGACGAACTCGCTAAATTGCTCGGAGCCACCCGTCCGAAAGTCAACGCCGCGCTTGGCGAACTCGAATCCGCCGGTGCAATCCGGCGCACCATGGATCGACTCTTTTGCGACGCGGCGAAACTGGCTGAGATTGCCGAGACGAACGAGGCGTGAGGCTCCCCGTCAATGTCTTGGCGCAACCCTTGTGTCACCCCCGGCGAGGCTCGCAACGCGAGCCTCGTGAAGGGGGCCAGAAGCTCCCGAAGGATGGGTTCCCTTTCCCCTCGCGACCTTGGCCGCTCGACCGGGAATGACGCGACCACCACCATGTGACGCCGGGGAGGCGAGCGGTGCGAGCCCCTGGGAAGGGGGTTTTGCAGGGGCGAGGTGCCCTCAGGGATCGATCTCGAAAAAGATCTCCTCACCTCCCGCAAAGCGCGCCAGCATGTCGGGGCTGAGGCAGAACCCCTCGGGATCATCATCGATGAGGTTCGTGACTTGTGAGCAATGGCAGGCGATAGCCGCCTGCTTGCGCCCGGTCATCGCGGCCCCGTCGAACCGCCAGCCTTTTGGAATCTCCGCCACCATCGCGTCAGGGGGCAGGCTGCGCCCCCAGATCGCATATTCGAAGAGGCGCACTTGTGGGAGGCGATCGACGGACATGCGAGCGATGTCGTAAGCGGCTCGGTGATCGCCGTGTGGATCATGCCGCCATGTCGCAAAGAGAGCGCGCGCGTCCGCGTCGTGAAGCTGCTCGGTAATGGCCATGGCGACATGCTCGGCCCCTACGCCCTCGTGAGGGACATAACGGTCCGGAAGCGCCAAACATTGAAGATCATGCGCAGGCAGGCCGAGGACCGAGACGGCATCCCGAACTTCCCGTTCGCGCAGCGCGCGCAAGCGCTGCGCCGGATACTTCACCGAGCCGGGATGCGAGCCCGCGCCATCCGAGAGCACGATGACCTTCACGCGCCGCCCTTGCTCGCGCGCGGTGGCGATCAGCGCGCCGCAACCAAGGCTCTCATCATCGGGATGCGGCGCGACGACCACGGCGCCGCCTTCGCCCAGGAGATCGTCGAGCGTCGCGGACGGAAAGCTGCGGGAAGCATCGAGGAAGGCGTGAGCGCTCAACATGCTTCACCACCAGAGCTCTGATAGGAACGCGCGCCCATGACGGACGAGATTATGGTGGGGCGTCGAAGTGACGATGAGCATGAGGCGATCCGTTCCGCCTTCTAACGCGGCTGAGAGCCCGGAAGTTCGAAACTCTCCTTCTCCCACTCCCTGGCTGTTCGGGATGAACCGCGTTGAATCAATTGACCTGACTTCGGCGGGCACCGAAGCATTCAACTTCAGGCGACGATAGAACGAGCCTGATGGCACATGACCAACAGAGCGGCTTCACGCTTGCGGCGATGAGCCTCGGCTACGCCGTGGTCCAGCTCGACGTGACCGTCGTCAACACGGCTCTCGGAAGCATCGGCAGTTCGCTCGGCGGCGGCGTATCCGAGCTCCAATGGGTCGTGACGGCTTATACGATCGCGTTCGCGGCATTGATCCTGACCGGCGGCGCACTCGGCGATCGCGTGGGCGCGAAGCGCATTTTCATCGCGGGCTACAGCGTATTCACGGTCGCGTCGGTTGCTTGCGCCGCGGCACCGACTCCCGCGATCCTGATCGGCTCTCGGGCCTTGCAAGGTCTCGGCGCTGCAATCCTCGTTCCCAACTCGCTCTCCCTTCTCAACCACGCGTATACGCAGGAGAAGGACCGCAACCATGCCGTCGCGATCTGGGCCGCCGGCGCAAGCTTTGCGCTCACGGCCGGTCCGCTCGTAGGCGGTGGATTGATCGCTCTTTTCGGATGGCGCAGCATATTTCTCATCAACCTGCCGATCGGAATTGCCGGACTTTGGTTGACCTCACGCTTCGCCGAGGAGACCGTCTCCACACCCGACCGCGAGCTCGACCTCCCCGGTCAAGCGACCGCGATCGGTGCCTTGGGGCTGCTCGCCGCCGCGATGATCGAAGGTGGCGTCGCGGGTTGGTCCGACCCTTTGGTCCTCTGCGGATTCGCTGCCGCCGCGGCGCTGGCCATTTTTTTCCTTTTTCAGGAAAGGCGCGCGCGCCAGCCGATGCTTCCACTCGACTTGTTCCAAAGACCGCTCTTCTCGCTGATGTCTCTCGTGGGCTTGCTGGTGAACATTCCTTTCTACGGTCTCATCTTCGTTCTGAGCCTGTATTTTCAACAAGTGAACGGCCTCTCGCCCTTGGCGACGGGCCTTGCCTTCCTGCCGATGATGGGCGCGGTTTTCATGGCCAATCTCAGCGCGGCGCGAGCGGCGCGGATGTTTGGCGGAGCCGCGGTGATCACGAGCGGAGCGTTGATCGTCGCTGCCGGCTGCGCCGCCCTTCTCGGAATCGCCCAGGGCGCCCGCTATGCGATGATCGTCGTGCAGCTTCTTGCAATCGGAGGAGGTCTTGGGCTGTTGGTGCCGCCTCTCACATCGACGCTTCTCGGAAGCGTCGAAAAGAAGAATTCCGGCTTGGCGGCAGGCGTGCTCAACTCCGCAAGACAAAGCGGCAGCGTGCTCGGCGTCGCGCTTTTCGGCTCGCTCGTCGGCAAGGCGGGCACCTTCATCACCGGCACGCGGCAAGCCTTGGTTATTTCCGCGCTGCTGCTGCTCGCGGCAGCAGCGGTGACGCTCGAGAGCGCGCGTCGCCACCGGGATCCGAGGGCGTGAAGCGGCTCCATTTGCTCCCGCGATCGAAGGACGGCTAATCTCCTGCCGACCCGTATGAAGAGACAAGACCATGTGGAAATCCTCTTTGCGGAAATCCTCTTTGCTCGGCGCGGCATTTGCTTTTGGGCTTCTGGTCGCGGACGCGAACAGCGAAACGCTACGCCTGCCCGATAATCTCGTCGGCTTCAGCAGTCGTGACGGTGAGAGCTATTTCGCCGAAAGCGATGCAAGAGAGGCTTACTTTCCGCTCGCGAGCAACTTCCTGACCCAGAAGACGCAATCCTATTGCGGTGTCGCGAGCATCGTCATGGTCCTGAACGCGTTGAACATCCCCGCCCCCGCTGTGCCCGAATACGAGCCCTATCGCACCTTCACGCAGGACAATCTGCTCACGCCGCGGACCGATGCCGTCCTGCCGCGCGACGTTCTGGCGCGCCAGGGCATGACGCTCGATCAGATCGGCGGAATTCTTCTTACGCAGCCGGTGCAGGCGGAGGTCCATCACGCGGCCCAGAGCTCTGTCGACGAGTTTCGTTCGCTTGCGCGGTCCTATCTCGGGCAGCCCGGGCATTTCGTGCTCATCAATTATCTGCGCCGCATGATCGGACAGGAAAGCGGCGGCCATATCTCTCCGCTCGGCGCTTATGACGGCAAGACCGACCGTTTCCTCGTTCTCGATGTCGCCCGCTACAAATATCCGCCGGTCTGGGTGAAAACTTCGGATATCTTCGGTGCCATGAACACACAGGATTCCGACAACGAGAACAAGACGCGCGGCTTCGTGCTGGTGACGGCAGCAACGCTCCACTGAGCGCATGCGCGCGGCGCCGCCACCCAATTCTTGCATCGTCGACAAAATTCGCGCACTCGTGCCTGCGCGTCTGCCGCGGGCGCGAGCAAGGGATTTGCGATGAGCACGCCTTATTTCGACACGCCATCGATGCTCGAGGGGCTTCGTCGCTGGGTCGAGATCGAATCCCCGACCCACGTGCCGGAGGCAGTGAACCGCATGATGGATGCTGCCGCGGTCGCCTATCGCGAGGCGGGGGCTCGCCTCGAGCGGGTACCCGGGCGTGACGGTCGCGGCGACCATCTCATCGCACGTTCTCCGTGGGGTGATGGCGAAGCCGGCATTCTCGTCTTGAGCCACCTCGACACGGTGCATCCCATCGGCTTCATCGAGCGCCTTCCCTTCAGGGTCGAGGGCGACATCGCCTTCGGACCGGGCATTTGCGACATGAAGGGCGGCGTCTACATTGCTTATGAAGCCTTTCGCCGCTTTCTCGATGGACGAAAACCGCCTTTGTCGATCACGCATCTCATCGTCTCGGACGAAGAGACGGGGAGCGCGACCTCGCGCGAGCTCATCGAGCAGGAAGGCAGGCGCGCCAAATATGTGCTCGTCACCGAGGCGTGCCGCGATGGCGGCAAGGTGGTCACGGCTCGCAAAGGCGTCGGCCAATTCGAGATGCAGATTCGCGGCATTGCCTCCCATTCCGGCTCGCGCCCGCAAGACGGAAGGAGCGCGGTACGCGAACTCGCGCATCAAATCCTCGAGCTCGAATCGATGAACGACACGAGGACCGGCGTGAGTGTGACCGTCGGGGTAGTGCGCGGCGGCACGCGCCCGAACGTCATCCCGGAACAGGCCCATGCCGAGATCGACATGCGTTTGCCGACGCTCGCACTCGCCGAAGAGTTGATCCCGAAAGTGCTTGCCGCGAAGTCGCATCGGGACGGGGTCAAGGTGAGCGTCACCGGGGGTCTCAACCGCCCGCCCTATGAGAAGACGCCGAAGATCGCGGCGCTTTTCGCGCATGCGCGCAAACTCGCGGCCGAGATCGGGATCGATCTTCAGGATGTATCGACAGGCGGCGGCTCGGACGGCAATTTCACCGCGCCTTTCGTGCCGACGCTCGACGGCCTTGGCGTGGAAGGTCAGGGCGCCCATACGGATCAAGAGCAGATCCTGATCTCCTCGCTCGCACCGCGCGCGATGCTCCTCTTCCGCCTGATTGAGACGTTGAGCTAACGTGGTCGGCGAAGGCGGCCGTAGGCTCAAGGTCGAGAGCGAAAACTGAAGCCGCGCATTCGCGAGGTGACATTCCCAACTTCGAAGGAAAGACTTCCATGCTGAATGGGCTGAACGAAAATGAGCGGCAGGTGAAGGATTGGCTGGCAACGCAGCACGAGGCCATGCTCGAGCTTCTCTGCGAGCTCGTCAACACCGATTCGGGAAGTTACGACAAGCCGGGCGTGGACGCGTCGGGCGAGGTCCTCAAGCGCTATTTCACCACCGAGGGGCTTACGCTCGAGACGGTCCCGCAATCGCTTTACGGCGAGCAGATTCGCGCGATGCTCGACCATCCGACGAGCAATGATCGGCGCCCGATCATCCTGATGGGGCATCGCGACACCGTGTTCCCGAAAGGTGAGCCGCAAAGGCGCCCTTTCCGCATCGAGAACGGGCGCGGCTACGGTCCTGGCGTGTGCGACATGAAGGCAGGGCTCGTCATGAACGCCTTCGTGCTCGCCGCACTGAAGCGCTTCGGCGGACATCCGGGCCCGGTTCTTGCCCTCATCACCAGCGATGAGGAGATCGCTTCGCCGAGTTCGCGTCCGGTGATCGAGAGTGAGGCGCGCGCGGCGCGCGCGGTATTCAACGCGGAGCCGAGCCGTGTCGGTCGCAAGATCACGAGCGGGCGCAAGGGTGGCGTCTTTTCCCGTTGCGAGGTCATCGGCAAGGCCGCCCATTCGGGCGCGAATTTCAAGGACGGCATTTCCGCTATCGAGGAGCTGGCCCGGAAAATTCCCAAGTTTCACAAGATCACCGATTTGGCGCGCGGCACTACGGTCAATGTCGGCCTGATAGGCGGCGGACAGACGGTCAACACGGTCGCACCGAGTGCCTGGTGCGAGATCGATTTGCGCTATGTGAAACGGAAGGACCGCGACGATGCGGTCGCTGCCATTCGCGAGATCGCGGAAAACTGCACGCTACCCGGCGCCACCTCGTCCTTCTCGATCAAGGGCGAATTCCTCCCGCTCGAGCAGACGCCCGAAGCCAAAGCTTTATTCGATCTCTACCGCGCGGCCGCCTCCGATTCCGGCTTTTCGGTGAGCGCGGAGTTTACCGGCGGCTGTGCCGATTCCGGCTTTACCGCCGCGCAAGGGTGCCCGACCTTGTGCTCCGTAGGCCCGGTCGGCGGCAAGGCCCACACTCCCGACGAGTTCCTCGAGATCGACACGATGGTGCCTTGCGCGCAAGCGCTCGCGCTCAGCGTCATGCGTTTGAAGGAGGGGGTGCTGCCGCCCGGGTGAGCCAACATCCGTTCGGCGCCGTCGCAAGCCGTGATGCGAAAGCAGGAAGGCACTCTCGGGACGAAACGGGCATGACCTGGTGCGCGAGCGTGCTCACGCTCTACCCCGAGATGTTCCCGGGCCCGCTTGGTCTTTCGCTTCCGGGCGAGGCCTTGGAGCGAGGTCTCTGGTCGCTCGAGACGGCGAATTTTCGCGAGCACGGCATCGGACGGCATCGGCGGGTCGACGACACCCCCGCCGGCGGCGGCCCCGGGATGGTGATCCGCTGCGACGTCGCAGCTGCCGCAATCGATGCCGTTTGGGGCACGCCGGACGGGCGCCCGCGCCTCGTGATGAGCCCGCGCGGCGTGCCGGCAAGCCAAGCCCTGGTGCGCAAGCTCGCGGCGGGCGCGGGTGTTGCCATCCTCTGCGGCCGTTTCGAGGGCATCGACGAACGTCTGGTCGAGGCGCGCGGCCTCACGGAAGTGTCGCTCGGGGATGTCGTTCTCGCCGGCGGAGAGATCGCGGCGCTCGCGCTCATCGAGGCCTGCGTGCGCCTCTTGCCGGGCGTAATGGGCAAGGAGCTTTCGGGAGCCGAGGAAAGCTTCGAGGACGGGCTTTTGGAGTATCCACAATTCACGCGTCCGCGCGAATGGGAAGGGCGAGAGATTCCCGAAGTCCTGCTATCGGGCGATCATGCTCGAATCGCGGCGTGGCG
>JAFBAK010000120.1 GCA_019247795.1 Hyphomicrobiales bacterium
GCCCGAGCTCGCCGAAGCCTATGCTTTCGACCCCGGCCAATATCTCACCTTGCGCGCCACGCTTGCAGGCCAGGAAGAGCGCCGCTCCTACTCCATCTGCTCGGGGCTCGACGACGGCGAACTGCGGGTAGCGGTGAAGAAAGTCGACGGCGGCGTCTTCTCGACCCATGTCAATTCGATGATCAAGGTCGGCGACCGCCTCGAAGTGATGACGCCGATGGGGCGGTTTACCGCGCCGCTCGATCCCGGCGCGAGGCATGTTTATCTCGGCGTCGTCTGCGGTTCGGGGATCACGCCGGTGATGTCGCACATCAAGTCCTTCCTCTCGCGCGAAAAACAGAGCCGCTTCGTGCTTCTCTACGGAAATCGTTCGTCGCGCGACATCATGTTCAAGGACGCGCTCGAGGACATCAAGGACGAGCATCTCGGCCGCTTCGCGGTGCATCACGTGCTGTCTCGCGAGGCGCAGGACCTGCCGCTGCTGCATGGCCGCCTCGACGCGGAAAGGATCGCGAGCCTGGTGCGGGCGAGCTTGCCCGAGCCCAGGATCGACCACGCTTTCCTGTGCGGACCGCAAGGTATGATGGAATCCGCCCAGATCGCGCTTGCCGGATTGGGTGTGTGCGGCGAGCGCATCCATGTCGAGCTTTTCACGCCGGCATCGCCGCCTCCGCCTACTCGGGCCGCAAGGGGGAATTCGTCCGCAAGGACCGAAGCGCCCGACGCGGTCGCCACGGCCACCGTGAGGCTCGACGGTGTCACGCACAGCTTTCCGGTCGCGGCCGATGAAGGCGTGATCGATGCAGGGCTGCGCGCCGGACTGGAGCTCCCCTTCTCTTGCAAGGGCGGGATGTGCTGCACCTGCCGCGCCAAGCTCGTCTCCGGGACGGTCAAGATGATGCGCAACTATTCCCTCGAACCCTGGGAGATGGAGCAAGGCTATGTGCTCGCCTGCCAATCGCGCCCGACTTCGGACGCGGTGAGCCTCGATTTCGACCACGCGTGATCGCCCGCGACGAGGCTCCGAGGGACGGCGCGTCACCCTCGCCTCTCGATACGCACCGGCTTCCGAACTATGCTGAGCCGGACCATCGACGACCATCACGATGACCTTTAGGGAATTGAGCCGCATGAGCATCCACGCCAATGTGATCGAAGCAATCGGCAACACGCCGCTCATCAAGCTGAACCGCGCCTCCGAGATGACCGGTTGCACGATCCTGGGAAAGGCCGAGTTCATGAATCCCGGTCAGTCCGTAAAGGATCGGGCCGCTCTCTTCATCATCAAGGATGCGATGGCACGTGGCGCTTTGAAACGGGGAGGCGTCGTGGTCGAAGGCACCGCCGGCAACACCGGGATCGGCCTGGCGCTCGTCGGCAACGCGCTCGGGCTTCGCTCGGTGATCGTGATCCCGGAGACGCAATCGCAGGAAAAGAAGGACATGCTGCGCCTTGCGGGCGCCGAGCTCATCGAGGTTCCGGCGGTCGGTTATGCCAATCCGAACAACTACGTGAAGGTGTCGGGACGTGTCGCCGAGAAGCTCGCCGGAAGCGAACCGAACGGCGCCGTCTGGGCGAACCAGTTCGACAATGTCGCGAACCGCCAGGCCCATATCGAGACCACGGGTCCGGAAATCTGGAAGCAAACGGGCGGCAAGGTGGATGGCTTCATCTGCGCCATCGGCACCGGCGGAACGCTGGCCGGCACGGCCATCGCGCTCAAGGAGCGCAACAAGGACATCGCCATCGGGCTTGCCGATCCGATGGGAGCGGCGCTCTACAGCTATTACACGACGGGTGAGCTCAAGGCGTCGGGCTCGTCGATCACCGAAGGCATCGGCCAGGTCCGCATCACAAAGAACATCGAAGGGCTCGAGATCGATGCCCCCTTCCAGATTCCGGACGACGAGGCCGTGCGGATCGTCTTCGACCTCCTGGAGCACGAGGGCCTGTGCCTTGGAGGCTCATCGGGCATCAACGTCGCGGGGGCCATTCGTCTCGCCAAGGAGCTCGGCCCCGATCACACGATCGTGACCGTGCTCTGCGACTACGGCACGCGCTATCAGTCGAAGCTTTTCAACCCCGAGTTCCTGCGGAGCAAGGGCTTACCGACGCCGGACTGGCTCGAACGCAAGGGCACGGTGAAGGCCGAGCTGGTGTGAGCGGGTCTCGCCTCATGAGTCACTTCCGCCAAGGTGCGAATCTTCAATGCGACCAGCGCTGCGCCTTCTGGATCATGAAGTCGCGGAAGACCTGGACGCGCGCGACGTTGCGCAGCTCCTCGGGGTACACGAAATACGTGTCGAGCGACGGCATCTCGCTTTCGGTGAGCACACGCACGAGGTTCGAGTTCTGCACGACGAGGTAGTCGGGCAGGATGCCGACGCCGAAGCCCGATTCGACAGCGCGCTTCACGCTCGACACATTGCTCACGGTAAGCGCCACCGAACGGGGCTGGCGCGGATCGCGCCCGAGCGTCGGCAGCACGCTCGTCTCGAGGAGGTAGTTCGCCGCCGAGCCGCCATAGGCGACGATGCGATGCGCGTCGAGTTCCTCCGGCGTCTTCGGCATGCCGTGACGCTTCACGTATTCGGCCGAGGCGTACGCGTGGAAATGCACGGTGAAGAGACGCCGCTGCACGAGATCGGACTGGACCGGCAAGCGCAGCCGGATCGCCACATCCGCCTGGCGCATGGCGAGGTCGAGCTCCTCGTCGATGAGCAACAGCTCGACCCGGATGTCGGGGAAGTTGTCGAGGAACTCGCCCAGCCGCGGGGTCAGCCAATAAGTGCCAAGCCCGATCGTCGTCGTGATGCGCAATTGGCCGTTCGGCTTCTCGCGCGTATCGACGAGACGCGCCCGCGCAGTCTCGATCTTGAGCTTCATCTCGAGCGCCGTGCGGAACAACGTCTCGCCCGGCTCGGTGAGGATGAGGCCGCGAGCATGACGATGGAAGAGCGGCACGCCGACCTCTTCCTCGAGCGCAGCGATCTGCCGGCTGACGGCCGATTGGCTCAGCTCGAGCATATCACCTGCATGCGTGAAGCTGCCGACCTCCGCGGCAGCACAGAAAATTCGCAACCGGTCCCAATCCACTGCGGGCGCCCCTCGATTTGGCGACGACTACTCAGCCGCCTTTCTTTGTTGTTCCCTCGCCGCGAGCCATTTCTCCGCGTCGAGCGCGGCCATGCAGCCGAGCCCGGCCGCCGTCACGGCTTGGCGGTAGCGTTCATCCGTCACGTCCCCGGCGGCGAAAACGCCGGCAACGCTGGTCGCCGTCGAGCCGGGTTCCGTCGCGATATAACCCGAGGGCGTCATGCGCAACTGATCCTTGAAGAGCTCGACGGCCGGCGCGTGGCCGATGGCGATGAAAACGCCATCCGCCTTGACCGCGGTCTTGAGCCCGGTCCGCGTCTGACGCAGCGTCGCCCGCGTCACCGAGAGAGGATCCGTCGTGCCCTCGATCTCCTCGACCACATGCTCGAAGATCACCTCGATGTTGTTCTTGCTGAACAAGCGCTCTTGCAGGATCCGTTCGGCACGAAACATATCGCGGCGATGCACCAAGGTGACCTTGGCGGCGAGGTTTGAAAGATAAAGGGCTTCCTCGACGGCAGTGTTGCCGCCGCCCACCACGATCACCTCCTTGCCACGGAAGAAGAACCCGTCACAGGTGGCGCAGGCGGAAACACCGAAACCCTTGAAGCGCTCTTCCGAGGCGATGCCGAGCCACTTGGCCTGCGCCCCGGTGGCGATGACGAGCGCGTCAGCCGAATAGGTATCGCCCGAGTCTCCCCTGAGGCGAAACGGGTGGGTCTTGAGGTCGGCGGAGACGATCTGGTCCGAAATGAGGGTCGTGCCGACATGCGCCGCCTGCAAGCGCATCTGCTCCATGAGCCAAGGGCCCTGGATCACATCCGCAAAGCCGGGGTAATTCTCGACATCGGTCGTGATGGTGAGCTGGCCGCCTTCCTGCACCCCCGAGACGAGGATCGGCTTCAAGAGCGCCCGCGCCCCGTAGATCGCCGCAGTGTAGCCTGCCGGCCCGGAGCCGACGATCAAAAGTGGCGTATGATGGTGCGGCACACTCACTCCTCAGGCGATCGGGCTTCGACGCCGCGCCGGGCGTGGGGTGCTCAGCGCGCCTCGCAATGCCGGCGAAACGCCTCCGCAATACGGGAAGCGACCGCAAACGTCGAATCTAGGGGTTCGTAGGGTGATCCCGCAAGATGTCCCGTAAAGTTATGGACAATTCCCCGAGACCGAAGCCAGTCGAGATAGCGTGTCACCTTCCTGTGTCCCCCGCTCGGTTCGAAGACGAGGACCGGCCGCCCGGTCGCGGCCGCCTCTCCCACCATGCCGACCGAATCGGCCGTGACCACGAGCGCATCCGCAAGCGCCAAGAGCGCGATGAAAGGATTGTCGCCCTTCTCGTCCCAGAGATAGCCGTTGTGCCTCGCGATGACCGCCGTAATGGCGCGACGCAGGCGAGGCGGCGTGCGACGCGAAAGCGTCGCCATGAGCGAGGCCCCGTCCTTCGCGAGCCGGTCGAGCCTTGACGTGAGCTCGGCGATGTCCGACCGCGCGAAGCGATGATTGACGCTGTTGCCGCCGATGAGCACGGCGACACGCGGGGCGGGCAGCCGCGCGAGGACCTCGAGCGGCGCGGCGCGGGCCGCCGCCAGTCTTGCGGCCGTGACCCGGTGCGGCGTCAGCGGTGATTTGATGACGTTCGGGCCCGCGAGAGTATCGTGCGCCGGAACCCAGATCAGGTCGGCGGTTCGGATGCCCGTGTAAGGGTCCTTCATGAAGGCCGTGAAGGTGCGTCCGCCGGTCTCGGCCCGAATGCGCCGCACATACGGGACGGCGCGCCGGCCCGACGCCACGACGAGATCCGGGTAAGGGGGCGCGATCGGGCTGAAGCGCCGCTGCGGCGCCTCTTTCGGGTCGATCGGTCCGAAGGGTGTCGCCCAGCTCCAAGGCGGCCGCGGCGCAATCTTGTGAAGCACCGGCTCGAGCCCTAAAGCCTCGACCACGCCGAAGCAAATGGCCGTGTCGCCCGCCTTGCCGTCGGTGAGCACCCAGGCGGTGGTGGAAGCCGGAAGGAGCGCAGTCATAGGGCGGGCTACTTCAGGGGAAGGCGCCCGAGCGATGGGAGAGCAGATGAAGCCGGTCGCGGCATTTCCCGGTGGAAGGGGCCGTCCATCGGCGTCGTTTCAGCAGGAGAATTCACCGCCCGGACCCGCCCTCACCAGTGATTGCCGACGCGATGGGCGCCTTCTCCCGCAGAACGGGAGAAGGCAACCCCATCATGCTCCCATGACGCTCGCGGGATCGACCTTCACCCCCGGCCCCATGGTCGAGGAGATCGCGATGCGCTGGACGTAATGCCCTTTGGCGCCGGGGGGCTTCGCCTTCACCACGGCATCCGCGAAGGCGCGAATGTTCTCGGCGAGCTTGTCGGCCTCGAACGAGGCCTTGCCGACCCCGCCATGCACGATGCCAGCCTTCTCGACGCGGAATTCGACGGCTCCGCCCTTGGCGGCGCGCACCGCCCCGGCCACATCCGGCGTTACCGTCCCGACGCGAGGGTTCGGCATGAGGCCGCGCGGGCCTAGCACCTTGCCGAGCCGCCCGACGAGGGGCATCAGATCGGGTGTGGCGATGCACCGGTCGAAGTTGATCTCACCGGCGTTGATCTTCTCGACGAGGTCCTCCGCACCGACGAGATCGGCACCCGCGGCTTTCGCCTCCTCGGCCTTGCCGGCGCGGGCGAAGACGGCGACGCGCACCGACCGGCCCGAGCCGTTCGGCAACTGACAGACGCCTCGCACCATCTGGTCGGCGTGGCGCGGATCGACGCCGAGATTCATGGCGATCTCGACCGTCTCGTCGAACTTCGACTTGGCTCTGTCCTTCACGAGCTTCACCGCCTCGTTGAGCGGGTAAAGCTTGGCGCGGTCGATGCCCTCGAGCGCCGCCTTATGACGTTTTCCGACGCTCATCTCGTCACCCCACCACTTCGAGGCCCATGGACCGGGCGGAGCCCTCGACCATGGCCATTGCTGATTCCACGCTGTCGCAATTCAAGTCGGGCAGCTTCGTCGTCGCGATCTCGCGAACCTGAGCCTTGGTCACCTGGCCCACGCTTCCGCGGCCGGGCGTCTTGGCCCCACCTTGGATCTTCGCCGCCTTCTTAAGATAAAACGACATCGGGGGAAGCTTCATCTCGAAGGTGAAGGAACGGTCCTGATAGGCCGTGATCACCACCGGAATCGGCGTGCCCTTTTCCATCTGCGCGGTCTTCGCGTTGAAGGCTTTGCAGAACTCCATGATGTTCAATCCGCGCTGACCGAGCGCGGGACCGATCGGCGGGGATGGATTGGCCGCGCCGGCCGGGACTTGCAGCTTGACGTAGCCTGCGATTTTCTTCGCCATGCCACTGCTCCAATGCAACGCGACGCCCTGCCTTGGGCGCTCGACGTTCAGGTTGCAGGCCGCGGTCGCGACGGCTTTCGCCCCGGCATGGCGTGCCGGCCCGTCTCCCGCGGAGTTCGCGGGCATATAGTCACAATGGTGGCAAGCGTCAAAGCCGGCAGGTTGCGAAGATTGCGGCGTCAGCCGCGAGGCGATGCTCGTGCGCCATGGCGATCGCTTTGCCGGAAATCCGCTGCGATCTGGACCAATCGCATCATGCGCTTTGTCTAGCTTCTTGGATTTGCGCAAAAACACGCCGGGCATTCTCGACGGCGATGAATTGCGGCACGGTGCGAGGGAGGGCGTCCAGGCGGAGAAGCTCTGGTTTGTTCGAGAGCCTCTATGTTCAGCGCGGCTTCGCCGCAAGGGTCGCGGAGAGGCGTTCGATGCGCTCGGCCGCGACATTCACCCTTTCGGCGAGATCGCGCCTGAGCGCCTCCTCTTGCGACCTCTGGGCTTCCAGCGCGTTGATGCGGTCGCGAAGCTCGGAGAGCTGATCGGCCAAGGTGAGCGCTGCCATCACGTGAAGGCGCATATCGCCGATCTCTCCGAAGGCGCGGCGCATGTCGGTGATCTTCGCATCGAAGGCCTTTGCAAGCGCTTCGAGATGCGCTTCCTCGCCGTCCTCGCAGGCCATGCGGTATGAGCGTCCCGCAATGGTTACGGACACCTGCGTCAAGTCGCCCTGCCTTCCGCCTCACCGTTGGACACCCCGCCGAGCACCGCTTCGATGCTGCCGATGGCGCGGCCAACGCGTTGCGACATCTCACGCGTCGCCTGCTCGAGACTGGCGTTGCGAGCGAGGGCTCCGTCGAGCTCGACCGCAAGGCGCGAGCGGTCATCGCGCATGATCGCGAGCTCCGTCTCGAGAGGCTCGAGCCCTTGCTCCGCGTCAAGCCGCGCAATTGCCGCGAGCTCCAGCCGATCGAGCGCAGCCGAAAGCCGCTGCAAGGCCTGATCGAGAAGCGGAGCTTCGTCAGAAGTCATGAACCGGCGAACCCTCCGCACAAGGCTCGCTCCACTCGTCGAGAGGATCTTGCGTCCGGTCCCTCTCCCGATGGGGCGAATCACGAATGTCTCTCGCGTGATGCGCCTGTAACTTTAGGCAGCGCATGAGAGGTTCGTCAATTGGACATTGCCCGTCGGGCGCATCCGGGGCCATGTCCACGGCGTTTTCGGTTTCGGGCCGGCTTTGTGTAGGCTGGTCCGGTGAACCAACTGAGCTCAACGCCCGAACTTCCCGCTTTCGACCTCGATGCGCTCGAGGCACTCGGCCCTCATCGTCATTCATGAACGCCATTCGGATCAGGCCATTGACCTCCCTCGATGGCGTCGACCCCCTTGTCGTCGAAGCCGAACGACAAGGTTTTGCGTTCATGCGCCGTTTCGTGGAGGAATGGGCGTCAGGCGCAAACAGGTTCGATGGTCCCGGCGAGTGCGTTCTTGGCGCATTCAGCGCGGGCCAGCTCTTGGGCGTCGCGGGCCTCAACCGCGACCCTTACGTGGATGTCGAGGGAGTTGGTCGTCTCCGCCACCTTTACGTGCTGGCTTCGGCGCGACGTCTCGGCGTGGGAACGCTGCTCGTTCGTCGGATTCTGCAAGAGGCGCGGTCCAGTTTTCACGTCGTGCGACTGCGCACGACGACTGCTTCCGCCTTCTACCTGCGCCTCGGTTTCAGCGGCGTGGATGAAGAGACCGCATCGCACCTCATGCCCGTTGCAAGCGGCGCGACCAAAGATCGATCGTTGGAAACGCCGACGCCCCGGAAAGCTGGACGACGGGTCCAAGATTGAAACTGCTGCCTCAGGCACTACCCTATCGCTTGACGGGCCTTTAGCCGCAAAGCGGCTTTGACTCGTTTCCTTGAGGTGTTATCAGGCAAGCTCATCGGAGCCGGTCCATCATGACAGCTGACGATCTGCACAAAGGCATGGTGAATGCCATCCGAGCGCTTTCGATCGATGGCGTCGAAGCGGCAAAATCGGGTCACCCTGGCTTGCCGATGGGCACCGCCGAAATCGCAACCGCCCTCTTCACCCGCTTCCTGAAATTCGATGCGAGCACGCCCCATTGGCCGGATCGGGATCGTTTCATCCTGTCCGCCGGCCACGGCTCGATGCTCCTCTATTCGCTCTTTTATCTGACGGGGTATCCCGACATATCGATCGAGGATCTGAAGCATTTCCGCCAAGTCGGCTCAAAGACGCCGGGCCATCCCGAGCATGGGCACACGCTCGCCGGCGTCGAGACGACGACGGGACCGCTCGGTCAAGGCATCGGGGCGTCCGTCGGCTTTGCGCTCGCCGAGCGCATCCTCGCGGCCGAATTCGGCGACGAGCTCGTCGACCATCGCACTTATGTGCTGTGCTCGGACGGCGACCTGATGGAAGGCATTTCGCAGGAGGCGATCGCCATCGCGGGGCATCTCAAGCTCCACAAGCTCATCGCCTTCTATGACGACAACAGCATCACGATCGACGGACCGACTTCGCTCTCGGACTCGGTCGATCAGGTGGCGCGTTTCAAGGCGTGCGGCTGGAACGCTTCGCATATCGACGGGCTCGACGGCGAGGCGGTCGCCCGCGCCATCACGGCCGCGCAAGCCTCGGATCGTCCCACCCTCATCGCTTGCAAGACAATCATCGGCTATAGCGCTCCGACGAAGGCGGGCACCAACAAGGCCCATGGCGAACCGCTTGGGCCCGACGAAGCGGCGGGAGCGAAGAAGAATCTCGGCTGGACTTCGCCGCCTTTCGAGGTGCCTAAAGAAATTTTGGACGCTTGGCGCAAGATAGGCGCGCGCGGGGCAAGCGCCCGAAAAGACTGGGAGGGGCGGCTCAAATCGGCGGACGCGAAGAAGCGCGCGGAGTTCGAGCGGCGGCTCGCGGCGAAGCCCCTGCCCGATCTGCAACGGGCCTTCGAGGCGCTCAAGCGTAAATTCGCTTCCGAGAAGCCGACGATCGCAACGCGCAAATCGAGCGAAGCAACGCTCGACGCGATCGTCGAGCACGTGCCGGAGCTCGTCTTGGGCTCGGCTGACCTCACCCCATCGAACAACACCAAGGTGAAGCCGCTCCAGGACATCACGCCGCAAAATTTCTCTGGCCGCTATATGCATTACGGCATTCGCGAGCACGGCATGGTCGCCGCAATGAACGGCTTGGCGCTGCATGGCGGGATCATTCCGGCGGGCGGCACCTTCCTGGTCTTCTCCGACTATTGCCGCCCGGCCATCCGTATCGCTGCGATCTCGGAGGCCCATGCGATCTATGTCTTCACTCATGATTCGATCGGCTTGGGCGAGGATGGCCCCACACACCAGCCGGTCGAGCATCTGGCGGCGCTGCGCGCCATTCCCAATCTCCTGGTGCTGCGCCCGGCTGATGCCATCGAGACCGCCGAATGCTGGCAGATCGCGCTTGGCCACAAGAGCGGCCCGGTGCTGCTCGCGCTCACCCGGCAAAACCTCAAACCGGCGCGCGCCGATGCGGGCAAGGAGAACCTTTGCGCGCAAGGCGCCTACGAGATCGCGCCGGCCGAAGGGGCAGCGAAGATCAGCCTGTTCGCCTCAGGTTCGGAGGTCGAGCTCGCGCTCGAGGCTCGTGATCTGCTCAAGGCGAAAGGACATGCGGTGCGGGTTGTGTCCGTGCCCTGCTTCGAGCTCTTCTTCGCGCGCGATGAGGCGTCACGTCGTCGCGTCATCGGCGACGCACCCGTGCTCGTTGCGGTCGAGGCTGCCGTACGCCAGGGCTGGGACGCAATCATCGGCAGGGACGGTGCCTTCATCGGCATGCACGGTTACGGCGCCAGCGGCAAATACAAGGATGTCTACAAGCATTTCGGCATCACGGCCGAAAAAGTCGCCGAAGCGGCGCTCGAGAAGCTGGCGGCCGGCCGATGACGGCATTTGGTCCCGGCTGAGGGGCTCATCCGGGAAATCACACAGGGAGAGGATCAATCAATGGCCGTGAAGGTCGCGATCAATGGCTTCGGGCGTATCGGCCGCAATGTCCTGCGTGCCATCGTGGAATCGGGGCGCAAGGACATCAAGGTGGTCGCCATCAACGACCTCGGCTCCGTCGAAACCAACGCTCACCTGCTCCGTTACGACTCCGTGCACGGCCGTTTTCCGCATGAGGTGAAGGTTTCCGGCGACGCCATCGATGTCGGCGTCGGCAAGATCAAGGTGACGGCGATCAGACACCCCGCCGAGCTCCCGCATAAGGCTCTCGGCGTCGATATCGCGCTCGAATGCACCGGCATCTTCACGGCGAAAGACAAGGCCAAGGCGCATCTCGAAGCCGGCGCCAAGCGCGTGTTGATCTCGGCACCCGGTGAAAGCGCGGATTTCACCGTGGTCTTCGGCGTGAACCATGACAAGCTGAAGAGGGATCACCTTGTCGTCTCGAACGGCTCCTGCACCACGAACTGCCTGGCGCCGGTCGCCAAGGTGCTGAACGATACCGTGGGTATCGAGCGCGGCTACATGACGACGGTCCATTCCTATACGGGAGACCAGCCCACCCTCGACACGATGCACAAGGACCTTTACCGCTCGCGCGCCGCCGCGCTTTCCCAGATACCGACCACGACCGGGGCCGCCAAGGCGCTCGGCCTCGTGCTTCCCGAGCTGCAAGGCAAGCTCGACGGCAGCGCCATCCGTGTGCCGACGCCCAACGTGTCGCTCATCGACCTCAAGATCGTGGCTTCGCGCAAAACTTCGGCGGAGGAGGTCAATTCCGCCATGAAAAGGGCGTCCGAGCAGGAGATGAAAGGGGTGCTCGCCATCACGGCCGCCCCCAATGTCTCATCCGACTTCAACCACGACCCGCATTCCGCCACCTTTCATCTCGACCAGACGAAGGTGATCGATGGGAGCTTTGTCCGCGTGCTTTCCTGGTACGACAATGAATGGGGCTTCTCCAATCGCATGGCGGACACTGCCGTGGTGATGGGAAAGCTGATCTGAGGATCGCACGTGAAAATCGGCGGGTTTCGTCGCAACGAGGTTGCAGAGATGTCTGATACGGCCAAACGCGAACCTTCGATCGAGCCGCCTTTCGAGAATGACACGCCCGTCTATGGCTCACCCTCGGCGTTGGCCGCGGCACAACCGGCCCCGGCCGGCGTTCCGCTCTCCGAGCGCGGCGGGCTCGATCAGCTCTCGCGTGTCGAGGAAAAAGTGGCCCGCGTCGAAGAGAAGTTCGCACGCAGCGAGGCGCTTCTCCTGCGCCTCGAGGCGACCTTCCAGGATACCTTGACCCGGTTCGGCGGCCTCGCGCGATCCGCCGACATGAAGGCGCTCGAGGGTCGCGTGCGCAGCCTGCCAGGCGCCGGTATCATCTTCGTCGTGGCGCTGATTGCGGCGCTCATCGGAGCGTTGGCCATGTTGATCGCGATCCGGTTCGGCATTCCCGGACTCTTGCCGCCGCTCGGGGCGCGCTAAATTTCTGAAATTCAAGGCTGCTGGCTTTGCGCCGGTTCGCTTCGGCGCCTTTGAATCGCCTGCGACGCATGATCGCTTTGAAAGGGCGGCTTCACCTTTTTGCGGGTCGTGCTCCGGTCGAAACTGATCCAGGCCGGGCACGGCTGCCGCCGACCTCGCGGTGCCCCGTTCGAGCTCGACGTTCCAGGAGGTTTCGTGTGACATGACGTCTTTCCGCACGCTCGACGAGCTTGATCCGAAGGGCAAGCGCATTCTGTTGCGCGTCGACCTCAACGTGCCGATGGAAAACGGAAAGGTCACCGATCTTACGCGGATCGAGCGCGTGGCGCCGACGATACGGGAACTCGCGCGGAAGGGAGGCAAGGTGGTGCTTCTCGCCCATTTCGGCCGGCCGAAGGGCAAGCCCGATCCGAAGGAAAGCCTGGGGTCCGTGGCGCCGGTGCTCGAGGAAACGCTGCGCAAGCCTGTCCGTTTCGCGTCCGATTGCATCGGCGAGGCGGCGGCATCGGCAGTGGCGTCGATGCGCGAGGGCGATGTTCTCCTTCTCGAGAACACGCGTTTCCATCCGGGCGAGGAGAAGAACGACCCTGGCTTTGCCAAGTCACTCGCCGCCAATGGGGACGTTTTCGTCAACGACGCTTTCTCGGCCGCCCATCGCGCTCACGCGTCGACGGAAGGTGTTGCCCATCTCCTGCCTTCCTTTGCCGGGCGCGCAATGCAGGCCGAGCTCGAGGCGCTCGCCAAGGCGCTCGACACGCCTCGGCGGCCGGTCACCGCGATCGTCGGGGGTGCCAAGGTCTCGACCAAGCTCGAGCTGCTCGGCAATCTCTCGGCCAAGGTCGAGACTTTGATCATCGGCGGGGGCATGGCCAACACCTTTCTCGCGGCTCGCGGGATCGAGGTGGGCCGTTCCCTTTGCGAACAGGATTTGGCGAAGACCGCGCGCGAGATCGACGCTAAGGCCGAGGCCAAAGGATGCGAGGTCATGCTGCCGGTCGATGCAGTGGTCGCGACCGAGTTCAAGGCGCAGGCCGCGCATCGCGTAGCTGCGCTCGACGACATCAAGGCCAACGAAATGATCCTCGATATCGGGCCTCGTTCCGTGGCGGCGATCACCGCCAAGCTGCGCGGTGCTGCGACCCTCGTCTGGAACGGCCCTGTTGGCGCATTCGAGCTTCCGCCCTTCGACGCCGGCACGGATGCGATCGCACGCGAGGCTGCGGCCTTGACGCAAGCCGGCAAGCTCGTTTCGATCGGCGGCGGCGGCGACACGGTCGCGGCGCTCAATCGCGCCGGGGTCGCGGACAAGCTCACCTATGTCTCGACTGCGGGTGGCGCCTTTCTCGAATGGCTTGAGGGCAAGGCGCTCCCTGGGGTAGAGGCGTTGCGCAAGACCTGACGCTTGCGCAGGAATGCGGCCCGCGCGAAGCCCGCCGTGGCGCGAGCGAGCGACATGACGTCCGAAATGACGTGCCGCTGCTTCTTGATGGGAGAAGAAAGATGAATCTCGAACAACTGATGAAAGTGGCGCAGAATCTGGTGGTGCCCGGGAAGGGCCTCCTGGCGGCTGACGAATCCTCCGGCACGATCCAGAAGCGCTTCGATACGATCAAGGTCGAGAATACGGAAGAGAACCGGCGCGACTATCGCGAGCTCCTGTTCCGCTCGACGGAGGCGATGAAGCAGCATGTTTCGGGCGTGATCCTCTTCGATGAGACGATCCGCCAAAAGGCCAAGGACGGCACGCCCCTCGTCAAGTTGATCGAGGCGTCCGGTGCAATCCCCGGGATCAAGGTGGACAAGGGCGCAAAGCCCCTCCCCTTCTGCCCCGGCGAGACCGTCACCGAGGGCCTGGACGGCCTCGCCGACCGGCTGAAGGAGTATTACGGGCTGGGCGCCCGCTTTGCGAAATGGCGCGCGGTCATCGACATCGGCGAGCGCAAGCCGAGCTACACCTCCATTCTGGCGAACGCACAGGCGCTCGCGCGCTACGCCGCACTCTGCCAGCAAGCCGACATCGTGCCCATCGTCGAGCCCGAGGTGCTGATGGACGGGGACCACGATCTCGCGACCTGCGAGCGCGTCACCGAATGGGTGCTCAAGGAAGTCTATCAACAGCTGTACTATGCCCAGGTCGTGCTCGAGGGCTCGGTCCTCAAGCCGAACATGGTTGTTTCGGGAAAGAAGAACCCGAAACAGGCAGGCGTTCAGGAGGTCGCCGAGGCCACGATCCGCGTGCTCAAGCGCTGCGTGCCCGCAGCCGTACCGGGGATCGCCTTCCTGTCAGGCGGCCAATCCGATATCGATGCCACCGCCCATCTCGACGCGATGAATCGCATCGGCGGCCTCCCTTGGAAGCTGAGCTTCAGCTATGGCCGGGCGCTGCAGGCAGCGCCGCAACAGGCCTGGGCTGGAAAATCCGCTAATGTGGCGGCGGCGCAAAAAGCCTTCTCGCACCGCGCGAAGATGAACGGCCTCGCGACGCTTGGCCAATGGAAGAAGGATCTGGAGAAGGCGGCCTGAACGATCGCCGCATGGGGGGCCGCGCAGCGCGGTCGAGGCTTTACCAAGCCCTCGCAGAGGGTTTTCGCGCGACGAACCGAGGATCTCGAGCCGTGGTTTCGCCACCATCATGGGCGAGGGAGCCGGCCTCGTACGCGGTGGAAAATCGAAGTCACGCGCCATCATGGATTTGAGCTCACCTGGCCTGATGCTGTTCAGCCCGCAATTGTCCGAGGCTGAGGCGTTCCTCCCGCCTTTGCAGGCGGCGCTCTCTGCCGGCGAGGTGAAAGCGCTCGTCCTCGACCTCGCCGATGCGGATGACCGCAGCCTCGTCAACCTCGTGAAGCGTGTGGCGCCCGTGGCCCAGACCAAGGGCGCCGCAGTGCTCATCGCCGAGCGTCCCCATCTCGTCGCACGCTCGGGGGCCGACGGGGTCCACCTTCGCGATCCCAAGGGACTGGACACGGCGCTCGATCTCCTGAAGCGCCAGGATCGCATCGTCGGGACCGGCGGCCTTCGGCTGCGCGACGATGCCATGGCGGCTGCCGAGAAAGGGGCCGACTATGTGCTGTTCGGAGAAACTCTGGCGGACGGCAAACGTGCCTCTTTTGCGAGCATTGTCGAGCGCGTGTCTTGGTGGGCAGGCATCTTCGAGACCCCGTGCGTCGGCTTTGCCGGGGACCTCGACGAGGTCGATGCGCTGGCCGCGACAGGTGCCGAATTCGTCGCCGTCGGGGAGGCTCTGTGGGCGCACGCCCACGGTCCCGCGTCAGCGGCCAGCTCCGCCTTGCAACGTCTCGCCCGTCGGAACGCGGCATGAACGCGAAGCGCTTTCTTCGGCACCTTCCGGTCGCCGCGCTCATGGCCGGGCTTCTCGTTTCGGAGGCCTTCGCGGCTGCCGGTGAAACGCCTGATCTCGCCTTCGGCGCCTATCAGCGCGGCCGATACCGGGACGCATTCAGCGAGGCGACAAAGCGGGTCGAGCAGGATCATGACGATGCGGCGGCGATGGCGCTTCTGGGCGAGCTCACGGGGGATGGGCTTGGCGTCGCGCCTGATTTGAATAAGGCCGCGGAGTGGTTCGAGCTTGCCGCGGCCAGGGGCGACCGCAACGCCGCCTATGCGCTTGCGATGATGGCGCTCGAAGGTCGCGGCGTGCCGAAGGACAAGGAGCGCGCCAAGTCGCTTTTGGAACAAGCCGCGAATGCGGGGCAGCCTTCGGCGGCCTATAATCTCGGCCTTCTCGCGCTCGACGAAAAGACGCCGGATGGCGATGCGCGCGGCCTGAAGCTGATCCGCGAAGGCGCCGAGGCCGGCGTGGCGGAAGCCGAATACGCGCTCGCGGAGCTCATGCGGACCGGCAAGGCGACTCTCACCGATCCGGAGGGCGCGGCCCACTACATGGCGCTCGCCGCGCGCGACCTCTACGAACCAGCCGAGATCGAATACGCCATCATGCTGTTCAACGGCGAAGGTGTAACGAAGGATGAGGCCGCTGCTGCCAGGCTCTTCGCCCGGGCCGCATCGCGCGGAAATCCCGTGGCGCAGAACCGGCTGGCGCGCCTTTACGTCGTGGGCCGCGGCGTGAAGAGCGATCTCGCCGAGGCGGCGGCCTGGAACATGCTTGCCCAGCATGCCGGGCGTGACGACCCTTGGCTCGACAAGGAGACGGAAAATCTCACGTCCGAGGAACGGGAAAAGGCCATGGGACTCGTGCGCCAGCGCCTCACTGCCTTCCAGCTCGGCATCTCCAGTCCTTGACGGGCTCTCAGTCAGCGCGCACAGAGCCGGCGCGCGGCTTCCCCTCACGTCCGGAAAGCCGATTGCCCCTCTCATCCGCTCTAGCCTCGCGAACTGCCGACATGATTCGCTCGCCTTTCATCTCCGTCATGACCGACGCCGCGCTCAAGGCTGCGAGAAGCCTGCGGCGAGATCTCGGTGAGGTCGAGGCGTTGCAAGTCTCGATGAAGGGCCCCGGCGATTTCGTCTCGGCCGCAGATCGCCGCGCCGAAAAAATCATTCGCGAGGCGCTCGTGAAAGCGCGCCCCACCTACGGTCTCGTGATGGAAGAGGCGGGTAGCATCGCTGGGAGCGACGGCGCACATCGTTGGCACGTCGACCCGCTCGACGGGACAACCAACTTCCTCCACGGCATCCCGCAATTTTGCGTCTCGATCGGCCTCGAGCGCGATGGCGATTTCGTGGCGGGCGTCGTTTACGACCCGGCAAAGGACGAGATGTTCGTCGCCGAGCGCGGCAAGGGGGCCTACCTCAACAACCGCCGCATCCGCGTTGCCGGGAGGCGCGATCTGAGCCAAGCGCTGATCGGGATCGCCACGCCGCATCTCGGTCGGGGCGGTCATCCGCGTTTCCTCAAGGAGCTCGGCGCGGTGATGGCGCGAGCCGCCGCGACGAGGCGGCTGGGTGCCGCTGCGCTCGACATCGCCTACGTGGCGTGCGGGCGCCTCGATGCGTTCTGGGAACGCGACCTCAATACCTGGGATTTCGGCGCTGCCTCGGTGCTCGTGCGCGAGGCGGGCGGCTTGTTCAGCGCGCTCGACGGCAAAAAGTCCCTCGTCGAGACGAAAGACGTGATTTGCGGCAACGAAACGATGCAGGCTGAGCTCAACGCAATCCTGAAGGGAGCTGCTTCAGGCTCGTGATCGAGGATTTTGGTGCCTGGAACCCCGCTTCGGGGCGCGGCGCTCAAGTTCGAAGTTAGCGTCGAGCTGGTGCAACAAGCCTGCCGTGAAAATGTCGTATCATTGCTGCAATTTTTGCGTTGAGCTTTGCCGAATCACGCAACGCAAAATGTGAAGCCATGACGACGCCTTCAGGGCAAAAGGGATGACCGGCGATCTTCAAAGCCTTTTCGCCCCAAGATCATGCACGGTTCTTTGAGCTTTCGCCGGAGACCTCCGGCCGCCTGGGCGCAGCTGCGCCGGACG
>JAFBAK010000217.1 GCA_019247795.1 Hyphomicrobiales bacterium
ACGCGAGGAAAAGGCGAGCGCGGACGCCGCGTCAAAAACCGATATCGGCTGGGGCCACCAGATCCGCTCTTATGTCTTGCAGCCTTATCAGCTCGTGAAAGATCTGCGCACTGGCGTGACCTCGACCTCACCCTCCGACGTGCTCGATGGTGATCTCGATGCGTTCATGGAGGCAGCGCTCGCCCAGCGAGTCTACGGCACTACGGCCGAGGTGGAGGATTTGGAATAAGGGGGAACGGACGAGGGGTGGCGTGAGAAGGCAGTCAATAGAAATTTTTCCGCTTCACGCCTCACTTTCATGATCTTCCCTCAAATCCGTCGCGCCGGATTGGTCCAGGCCAGGACCAGCGCGCAAGAAGTGAAGAGCGCGACCGTGAGGAAGGCCGCGCGGAAGCCGTTCGCGATCTCGACCTCGAGCACCGCGCGGTGCGCGGCATCGAACCGTGCGAGCACGTCCGGCCCGCGCTCGACCATGGTGCCGAGCAAGGCCGCGGCTTCTCGATCGGTGATCGAGAGCGAGAGGAAGAGAACGGCTCCGACGATCGCCGTGCCGAGCGAGGCGCCGACGGAGCGCGAGAACTGCACCGAGCCCGCGGCCGCGCCGAGCATCCGCGGTCCCGCAGCGGACTGAACCGTCACGTTCACGACCCCCATCACGGTGCCCATAAAGAGCGCGTTCACGCCGAGAAGCGCCGAAATCTGGGGAGGCGCCATGTAAGGGGAAGCAAGCGCAAGCGTGACGATCGTCGCGAGCGAAATGATGAGACCGAATGAGGGGAAGACGAAAGTGCGCCCGGTCTTGGACACGAGGCGGCCCGTGACGAGCGAGCCGAAGCCGATCCCGGCGGTGAGCGGCAGGAGCAGCAATCCGCTCTCGGATGCCGAGGCGCCGCGCACCACGCGCAAATAGAGCGGCAGGAAGGTGATCAGCGAAACGAGCGCGGCGCCGTGGCAAGCGGCGAGCGCATCGCTTCGCCAGATCGCCGGCTTGCTCAACAGCGAGACCGGCAAAAGCGGTGATGCGGCTCGTCGCTCTTGCCGCACAAGAAGAAGAAGGGCGGTGATGGCGCAAAGCGCAAGGCCGATGAGCGCCGGCGCGAGCGTCGCGTCGAGACGTTGCGACATCTCGATCGCAAGCAGGGTGGGGCCAACGAAGAGAATGAACAAGGCGAGGCCCTTGGCGTCGAAATGCCAATCCTCATCCGATCCCTTGCGGGCCGGCAAGCGCAGCATGAGCATTCCGGCCAAGGCTCCGATCGGCAGATTGACGAGAAACACCGATTGCCAGCCGAAATGCTGGGTGAGGTAGCCGCCCGCGACCGGTCCGAAGGTCGACGAGGAAACCACGACGGCCGCCAGATACCCTTGATAGCGTCCACGCTCGCGCGGCGGTATCGTCTCGCCGATCAAGGCTTGCGAGGATGTCATCAAGCCCCCGCCCCCAAGGCCTTGCAACAAGCGGGCCAGGGAAAGGAGGAGGACGCTCGGGGCCATGGCGCAGAGCAGCGAAGCGATCATGAAGATGACGAGGCCGACATACATCACCCGCCTGCGCCCGAAGACATCGCCGAATCGTCCATAGACGGGAGCCGCGATCGTGGCAGCGATGAGGTAAGAGATCACGACCCACGAGATCTGCTCGACATTTCCCAGCGAACCCGCGATCGCGGGCAAGGCGGTCGCGACGATCGTCTGATCGGCCACCGCGAGAAACATCGGCAGCATGATCGACGGAAAAATCGCGAGGAAGAGCCGGGTCGTGGAGGGCGCGCGCGGCGCCGGAGGGGCGTCGCTTCGAGAGTGGGCGGACAAATCTGTTCCTTGCGGATGAGGCGCCGGACCTCAGCCTATATCCGGCGATGAGCCGCATATCCAGAAGGAAAAGCTATGTGACCGCCCGGAGTTCCGCCGCGAGCCTCGAAACCTCAGCTGCTGTTTTCAAGCCGATCGATCGGGCCGATTTCGCTTCGCGCCCGGTAGCGCGGACGAGCCTGAGCCATGGGCTCAATTGGCCTTGAGAGCGAGAAGCGCAAGAAGGACGACGAGCGCGAGCGCAAAGCCGGTCGTCAACACCCATCGCGCTCCGTCACGCTCCACGTTTTGCGAGGTCCCGTTCGGCTCGAGCTTCATCCAAGGGTCAGCCATTCGGGCCTCCTCTCGACACCGGAATGCCGCGCTACGATGGAGAATGCTGAAAGGCGCTTCTTGCGCATATTCGTGCTCCAGGAAAGTGTCGCGCGCAACGGTTTTCGCCACCCTCACCTCTCCCGTAGGGAGAGGTCGACTCCGATGTGCAACCGGGAACATCATTGACACTTTAGACCGGCAACATCGTTGACACTTTTTGAAGTCCGGCCGAGATAACCCTCGAGCGGTCCCTCGCCCTCTTCACTTCTGATGGAACTTCGGATAGGAACGGGCACCGCAATGCCTCGGCCGGAGGCAGAACGGGAGGCCTTCTCGCCTTTTGCCCTTTGGGTGAGCGGCGAGGCGGCAGGAGCGAGTGGCTCCGTCTCCCCGTGTCTCCGCCTTCGTGTGGACATCGAGCTTTAAGCCTTTCCAGGAAGGTTGCTCGAAGGGCTTCGCGCCGTGGTTGCGGGTTTTGGCCGGATCGTCCGGCCACGTTCAGGAAAGGTTATCATGGCGCTTTACGAGCATATTTTCATGTCTCGCCCCGACGTGACTGCCCAGCAGGTCGAGGGGCTGATCGATCAGTATAAAACCGTCATCGAATCCGGTGGCGGCAAGGTGGCGAAGCAGGAATATTGGGGCGTCAAGTCGCTCGCCTACAAGATCCGCAAAAATCGCAAGGCCCATTTCACGCTTCTCAACCTCGAGGCGCCGCATGCGGCGGTCGCCGAGATGGAGCGCCAGATGCGGCTCAGCGAGGACGTCATCCGCTTCCTCACCGTGCGGGTGGGTGAGCATGAGGAGGGTCCCTCGATCATGATGCAGAAGCGCGACGACCGTCGCGATCGCGAGGACCGCTTCGGAGATCGCGGCTATGGCGGAGGCGGTCCGCGCGACCGCGGTCCGCGCCGCGAGCGCGAGCCCGATGCGGCTCACGCCACGACGGAGAGCTGAGCCATGGCGATGTCAACTTCTCGACGCCCCTTCTTCCGCCGCCGCAAGAGCTGCCCGTTCTCGGGAGCCAATGCGCCGAAGATCGACTACAAGGACGTGAAGCTGCTTTCCCGTTATGTCTCCGAGCGCGGCAAGATCGTGCCTTCGCGCATCACCGCCGTTTCGCAGAAGAAGCAGCGGGAGCTCGCGACCGCGATCAAGCGGGCACGCTTTCTGGGCCTGATGCCTTACGTCATTCGGTGATGACGAGAGGCGCGCCGCGCCTCTCGCGTCCGAAGGCGAAGATGCGAGGCGAGCGCAAATCGCGCTCGGCTCGCTGAGCCGGCGGTGAAACTCCTCCGGAACAGCTGAGGCGAGACGGTCTTGCCTCTAACCCTGCCATGAGCAGCGGGACAACGGGATGAAGCGTGACGATTTCCTCATGGGCGTCGGGGCCGGGCTCGTCTCGGCCGTGCTCTTTGCGACCGTGATCCGCGGCTCGCTCGCGGGCGTCCTGCTGTTCTATTTGACGCCTCTGCCGATCGCGATCGTCTCACTCGGCTGGAACCATCGTGCCGGCCTCGTCGCGAGCGCCGTGGGCGCTTTCGCGGTCGGCCTCGTCTTCATGCCGCTCACCGGCATTCTCTTCGCCGTGAGCTTCGCCTTGCCGCTCTGGTGGCTCGCCTTCCTGTCGCTTCTGGCGCGCGAGGTTCCGGCGACCGCAAGCGCCAAAGAAGCCGAGCCGATCCGCCAATGGTATCCGCTCGGCGGTCTTGCCATTTGGGCGGCAGGCCTCTCCATCCTTTTGACCTTCGGGCTTGCGCTGACGCTTGGGCCCGAATACGGCGCGTATCGCGCGGCCATCGCCGAGCTGGTGCAGGCCGCGATGAGATCCGGTTTGGGGGATGGCATCGATGAGCTCTCCGGTCTCGGTGCAAGTGGACTTTCATTGGAGAGAATCGCGAACTTCATGGCGAATTACTTCGTCCCCGGTGTGGCTGCCGCGGCATCCACACTGTTGACGCTCCTCATACTTCTCGTCGCCGCCAAGCTCGTGTCCTTGTCGGGTCGGCTTTCTCGTCCCCTCCCACGGATCGCGCGGGAATTCGTCTTGCCCTCGGCAACCCTCTTTGCTCTTGCGGGGAGCGTCGTGCTCGCCCCTTTCAATGGATGGCCCCGCTTCGTCGCGATCGCGATCGCGGGCGCGCTCGTCATCCTTTTGGCGATGCAGGGGCTTGCGACCGCGCATGTCCTCATCGGGCGCATCGCAATCCGCCCGCTCATCCTGGGCATCGGCTACGCAATGATCCTGATCGCCGAGCCGTGGACGGTCGCCGTGCTCGCGCTTATCGGGCTTGCGGACATGGTGTTGTCGCTTCGCATCCGCTCACTCGCCGCTTCCGCGCCGCGCAGTTCCTTTTAGATCAACGCGAAACCCTCAAAGCTTCGAAGGAGAGAACATCATGGAAGTCATTCTGCTCGAACGAGTAGCCAAACTCGGACAGATCGGCGACGTCGTGCGCGTCAAGGACGGGTTTGCCCGCAATTTCCTCCTGCCTCGCAAAAAGGCGCTCCGCGCCACCGAGGTCAATCGCAAACGCTTCGAGACGCAGCGCGCCGAGATCGAGGCCCGCAACCTCGAGCTCAAGCAGGAGGCGAAGGCGGTCGCCGAGAAGCTCGACGGGCACAGCATCGTGTTGATCCGCCAGGCGGGCGAAGGCGGGCAGCTTTACGGCTCGGTCTCGCCGCGCGACGTTGCCGAAGCTCTCGACAAATCGCGCTTCAAGGTTTCGCGCGAACAGGTGATCCTGAACACGCCGATCAAGACGCTCGGCCTGCACGCCGTCCCGGTTCATTTGCATCCGGAAGTCGACGTGAAGATCACGGTCAACGTGGCGCGCAGCACCGAGGAAGCCGAGCG
>JAFBAK010000299.1 GCA_019247795.1 Hyphomicrobiales bacterium
CTCGCGCGCAACGATGAAGGCGCCCGTCAGATTGGCGTCGATCACCTTGCGCCATTCCGGCGTCGAGAGCTCGAGCATCGGCTTTCGCAATTGCATGCCGGCGTTATTGACGAGGACGTCGATCGTGATGCCCTCGGCGTCGAGGCGTGCGAAGGCGTCGAGGATCGCGGCTTCGTCTTCGATGTCGAAGCAAAGATGGCGCACCTCGTGTCCCGCATCCCGCAAAGCCTTCGTTGCCACGGCAAGGCGCTCGGCGTCTTTGCCGTGAAGCACGACGCCGGCACCGGCCGCCGCGAGACCCTCGGCCATCGCGCGGCCGAGACCGCGCGAGGAGCCGGTCACGAGGGCGGTGCGACCGGAGAGATCGAAGAGCCTGACGGACATCAGATCTTCTCCTTGGCCCCGGATCGAATCTTCGCCTTCGTTCCGAGCACGCGGCGAAGCGCGGCCGCGATGATCTCGTCATCGCCTTCCCGCAATCCCGCCGAGTCGATGACGAGCACGCCCTGCCAGGCGCGTCGCTCGCTCAAATGCACGGGCGGATCATGGCGCTGCAAGGCGCGGCTCACGGCATACGCATCCAAACCGAGCGAGGCGGCATCGATCCCGATATCGAGCGAAGGATATCTCCCGTCGATGTCACGGATCGCGTGAGTACGTCCGTGCTCGAGGCCGGCCGTCGCACGCATGATGTTCTCGAGAAGCTTGCGCCGCGCGGCGATCTCGGCCGCGAGATCGCAAGCGACGAAGCGTTCGAGCGCCACGACGAGGCCCACGATCGATTCCTTGTCGACCTTGAAGCCGCGGCCGAGACCGTGATGGGGAAAGCGGTCCGGGAAATGCCGCGCCAGCAGTCCCTCGGGCGGCACCCAGGTTTCGGGGAGGATGTCGAGGTCGAGCATCTGGATCAGGGCCGAGGCGACGAGGTCCTCGCGTCCGCACAAGATGCCGGTCCCTTGAGGTCCCCGGATAGCCTTGCCGCCGCTGAAGGCAACGAGCGCGGCACCTTCCTCGATGAAGCGGCGCAGATTCTCCTTGGGCGGAAGCTGGGCCGCGGCATCGACGATGACCGGAACCTTGAAACGGTCGGCGACCGCGACGACACGGCCAAGCGAGGGCCTGAGGTCTTGCGACGCCGTGTAAGCGATCGCCGCCGTCTTCGGGCCGATCGCGGCCTCGATCTCCCAGGCTTCGAGATCGCGCACGCCTGCACCCACGCCACGATCGTTGAGTCCGATCTCGACAAGGCGCGCGCCCGCCGCCCGGATGGCATGATCATAGCCGGTGCGATGCGCGCGATGAATGATGACCTCATTCGCCATCCCATCCGTGTCCGGCAAGCGCTCCATCAGGGCGACATCCGCGCGCGCGATGGCAGCCGCCGTCGCCAGCGTCAGCGCCGCCGCCGCGCCACCGGTCACGATCGCGGCTTCGGTTCCGGTATGTCGGGCGATCAAGGCGCCCGCGCGCGTTTGCAGCTCGGCGATGTCGACGAAGGCGCCGGCGGCCTCGCGCATGGCCTCGAGCGTCTCGGCCTCCATGAGGCTGCCGCCGAGCCTCGTGAGGAGTCCGGCGCCGTTCACACGTTTCGCGAGGGACAGGCGGTGATAGAGGTCGGCGCCCATCGGCCTTGCTCCTTTCTCTCTTCTGCCCTGGGGACCCATCAAGACGATCTTTGCGGCGAAGTCCACCCGCGGCGCATTGCTAGCGCGCCTCGCGCGGGGCATCTTCGGAAGGGCCGCCGCCGTCCTCACCAGGAGATCGACCGTGAGCGTCAGCACGCCTAAGCCGCCGCCGACCGAACCCAAGCTGCCGGACGGCTTCGCGCCGCGCATGCTCTCGTTCGACGTCTACGGCACCTTGGTCAACACGCCGCCTGCGAACCTCGGCGCCTTTCGGGCGATCCTCGCGGACGCGGGGCGTCCCGATCTGGATCCCAAGGAGTTCTACTCGTTCTGGGAGCAGCGTAACATCGCGCACTATCGTGAGCCCTACAGGACCTACAAGGACATATGTCGCCTCTCCCTTTCGGAGGCGTATGAGAGGTTCGGCGTAACGACAGGCCGGGAAGAGGCGATCCACCGGTTTTTCGACCGTTTCTCCTCGATGGAGCTCTACCCGGATGTCCTGCCGGCGCTGGATGTCCTCGCGCGGGACCACAAGCTCGCTCTGGTTTCCAACATCGACGACGACCTTTTGGGCGCGACGCCGCTGGGGCGCGAGTTCGACCTCGTGTGCACTGCCGAAAGGGCTCGCGGCTACAAGCCGGACGGTACGCTCTTTCGGTACCTCCTGGCGGCGTCGGGGCTGCCGATCTCGCAAATTCTGCATTCCGGGCAGTCGCAGTTCACCGATATGGTGGGGGGCAAGCCGCTCGGCCTCACCATCGCTTGGATCAACCGGCGCGGCCTCGACCTCGACCCGAGCGTTCCTCCTCCCGACCTCATCCTGCCCGGCCTGCAGCCGCTGTGCGGGCTCCTCGACAACAAGGGCGCGATCGGCCCAGGCGGACCGCCAAAACACGCCTCGGGCTGAAGCGCCTGTTACGGCCGCATCTCGGGCGGGGTGGGGACCGCTTCCGCAAGGCCCGTTTTGACTTGCGTGGGCGACGGCGTGGCGCGCCGCCTCGAAAAGGGTGGCTGACCGCGCGCGACCTGCATCCCGCTCCAGCAAAATTGGACTCGTAACGCCCGCATCGGCCGCCCCCGAAACGGGCTCATGCCAGAGCTGCTGGCTCCGCCCTTTGTGGCGTTTTCGCCACGCTCCAGACGAACCGCCACGGCGGCAATTGCAACGTTATTGCATTTGTTTTCGAGCGCCGTATTGTTACGTTGTAACGTATATGGAGTTCCGTCGTGCCGTTCCTTTCGCGTCTCCCGTCCGACCTGATCTCTGTGATGGCCCTGGCCACGGCCCTTGCTGTTTTTGCCTTGCCGGTGCCGGTACGAGCGCAAGGGACCCCGCCGATTTCGAATGTCGATCAAAACGCGGGCGCGACCACGCCGGCCGCTTCGACGCCGAGTTCCGGAGCGGCTTCGACGCCGCCGCAGGCTGCGCCGAAACGGGGCGTGACGACGGAGGTCGGAGAGAGCGAACAGTTCGACATCACCGTCACCGCTGCGAGGCTCGATGCGGCGCGCAACCAGATCAACACCGCTGTCGGCGCTTCCACTTACGAGATCAACAGCGAGGCGATCGACGCCCAGCCGCTCGGCAACAATGCGCCCTTGAGCTCGACCTTGCTGCAGGCGCCGGGGGTCGCGCAAGACTCCTTCGGCCAATTGCATGTACGCGGCGACCACGCGAATCTGCAGTACCGCATCAACGGCATCATCATCCCCGAGACGATCAGCGGCTTCTCGCAACTATTCGACACGCGCTTCGCGCGTCGCGTCGACCTCATCACCGGCGCGCTTCCTGCCGAATACGGCTATCGCACGGCGGGCGTCGTCGACATCGAGACGAAGAGCGGGACGCTCGAGCCGGGCGGCGAGATCTCGATCTATGGCGGCCAGCGCCAGACCTTATTCCCGAGCTTTTCTTACGGCGGCTCGACCGGCAAGCTCGATTATTTCGTCTCCGGCAGCTACCTGCAGAACAATGTCGGCATCGAGAACCCGACGCATTCCTTCAACCCGATCAAGGATTTCAGCGAACAGGGCAGGGGCTTTCTCTATCTCTCGGGCATCATCGACGAGAACACGCGGCTGAGCTTCATCTCCGGGACTGCCGTGAGCCAATTCCGGCTTCCCAACAATCCGGGGCAAGTGCCGGCCTTCACCGCGTTCGGCTTTTCGGATTTCAATTCGGCGGGCTTACGCGAGCAGCAGCTCGAAGAGTCGAATTTCAACATCCTCGCGCTGCAGAAATCGCTCGGTGACCTCAACTACCAAGTGGCTTTGTTCAACCGATACACGCTCACGCATTTCTTCCCCGATCCGATCGGCGACGTCTTATTCAACGGCATCGCATCGAATGTCCGCCACGAGAATTTCGCGAACGGCATCCAAGGCGACATGAGCTACCAGATCGACCCCGCCCATACTTTCAGGGCGGGTGTCTTCGCCGATGTGGAACGCGCCCGCACCAGCAACCTGTCGACCGTGCTGCCCCTCGACGCCGACGGCAACCCGATCGACGCGCCGTTCGCCATCTCGGACAACCACGAGAAGATCGGCTATCTCGTCGGCGTTTACGCGCAGGATGAGTGGAAGATCACCGACAAGCTCACGCTCAAT
>JAFBAK010000321.1 GCA_019247795.1 Hyphomicrobiales bacterium
GAAGAACTCAATAGCGGTAATGGTCGGCCTTGAACGGGCCGCTTTCCGACACGCCGATATAGGCGGCCTGATCCGGACGAAGCCTGGTCAACTTCGCGCCGATCTTTGCGAGATGCAGGCTCGCGACCTTCTCGTCGAGATGCTTCGGCAAGGTGTAGACCTTCTTCTCGTATTTGCCGGCGCGAGTGAACAACTCGATCTGGGCAAGCGTCTGGTTGGTGAAGGAAGCCGACATCACGAAGGAGGGATGGCCCATGGCATTGCCGAGATTCACCAGCCGACCCTCGGAGAGGAGGATGATGCGCTTGCCGTCGGGAAACTCGATCTCGTCCACCTGCGGCTTCACGTTGTGCCATTTGAAGTTGCGCAGGCCGGCGACTTGGATCTCATTGTCGAAATGACCGATGTTGCAGACGATGGCGCGGTCCTTCATGGCCCGCATATGGTCGACAGTGAGCACGTCCTTGTTTCCCGTCGCGGTGACGAAGATGTCGGCGCGAGGCGCCGCCTCTTCCATCGTAGTGACCTCGTAACCTTCCATCGCGGCCTGAAGCGCGCAGATCGGATCGATCTCCGACACCATGACCCGGCATCCCGCCTGTCGGAGGGAGGCGGCCGAGCCCTTGCCCACATCCCCGAAGCCGGCCACCATCGCGACCTTGCCGGCCATCATTACATCGGTGCCGCGCCTGATGCCGTCGACCAGCGATTCGCGGCACCCATAGAGATTGTCGAATTTCGACTTCGTTACTGCGTCGTTGACATTGATCGCCGGAAAGAGAAGCCGCCCCTCTTTCTCCATCACGTAAAGGCGGTGCACGCCCGTGGTCGTCTCCTCCGAGACGCCTTTGATGGACGAAGCGAGCTTGCCGAACCATCCGGGTTTCTCGGTGAGCGTACGCTTGATCAGGGCAAAGAGGATTTCCTCTTCCTCCGAGCCCGGCTTGTCGAGGAACGCCTTGTCGCCCTTCTCCGCCCGCTCGCCGAGATGCACGAAGAGCGTTGCGTCCCCACCATCGTCGAGAATGAGATTTGGCGTGCCGCCGTCACCCCATTCGAGGATTTTGCGCGTGTAATCCCAATAATCCTTGAGGGTTTCACCCTTCACCGCGAAAACCGGGATGCCGCTCGCCGCGATCGCGGCCGCGGCATGGTCCTGCGTCGAATAGATGTTGCAGGAGGCCCAACGGATATCGGCCCCGAGCGCTTTCAGCGTCTCGATCAGCACAGCCGTCTGGATCGTCATGTGGAGCGAGCCGGCGATCCGAGCCCCCTTCAGGGGCTTCTTCGGCCCATATTCCTCGCGCACGGCCATGAGGCCCGGCATCTCCGTCTCGGCGATCGCAATCTCCTTTCGCCCGAAACCCGCGAGGTTGATGTCCTTGACGACGTAGTCCGTGCTCATGATGGCTCCGAAATGAAAAGTGTCGCTGAGCGCCCGAACGCCCCGCGAGATTGCGGCGGGATTTAACAGCAAAGCTTAGGGAGCGCAATCAAGATATAAGCATTTCTTTATGTCCTACCCGATGGGGGGGTGTGGAATCAAAGGATGGGCATGTACAAGGCTCCGACGCGTGTGCCAAGGCGCGCTCCAGGTGACGCCGTGAATTGCCCTTAGAGCTGCCACTCTCGCGACCGCTTTTCACCTGCCTCCCCGCATGGTTCAATGATCGGGCGGCGCCGAACGTCGCGCCCTGAGCCCGAGGTTCATTCGTGCCGTCCAACCCTCCCCCCGCGAAGCCGCGTGTCGGCCTCTTCGTCACCTGCCTTGTCGACCTCATCCGTCCCTCGATCGGCTTTGCGGCCGTGCGGCTTCTCGAGGAGGCGGGCTGCAGCGTCGCGGTGCCAACCCAGACCTGCTGCGGCCAACCCGCCTATAATTCGGGGGATCGCGCCACGGCCCGCGCCATCGCGACCCAGGTGATCGAGGCGTTCAGCGGCTTCGATTATGTCGTCGCGCCCTCCGGCTCTTGCGCCGGCATGATTCGCGCGCATTTCCCCGAGCTTTTCGCCGACGACCCCAACCTCGTGGGACCGGCGCGAGCGCTCGCCGAAAAGACCCATGAACTCGTCTCCTTCCTCGTCGATGTGATGAAGGTCGAGCGGGTCAAGGCACGTTTTTCCGGCAAGGTGACCTATCACGATGCCTGCTCGGGCCTGCGCGAGCTCGGCATCCGCGCCCAGCCGCGCAAGCTGCTCATGGCCATGGAGGGGCTCGAGCTCACCGAATTGGCTGATGCCGATGTGTGTTGCGGCTTTGGTGGAACTTTCGCGGTCAAGTATGGTGAAATCTCTAATGCCATCGTCACCGAGAAAGCGAATAAGATAAAGGCGAGCGGCGCCCCGACACTGCTCGCCGGCGACCTCGGTTGCCTCATGAACATGGCCGGCAAGCTCTCGCGTGACGGCGAGAAGATCGCGGTGCGCCATGTGGCGGAAGTGCTCGCCGGCATGACGGCGGAGCCGCCGATCGGCGCGCCCGCGCCTAAGGGTTGAGGGGAAGCCAAGCGCAGACCGCTATGGAAGACGCGTTTCTCGGCCGGGCCTCGGCGGCCGCGCCGAAGGGCTCGGTGGAAGTTGGGGCGACGCTCGCCACCGCCTTGGCGCATCATCAAGCCGGACGCTTCGATGAGGCTCGAGCGCTGTACGAAAGCATCCTCGCGGTGGACCCGGTGCAGGTGACGGCGCTCGCAAACCTCGCCATGCTGCACCAACAGCGCCTCTGCTTCGCCGAGGCGGAGCGCTGCTATGCCAAGGCGCTCGCCGTGAAGCGCACTCCGGAGCTCCTTTCGAACCTCTCGGTCCTGCGGCGCACGCAAGGCGATCTCGCGCAAGCCGAGCGCCTCTTGATCGAGGCCTTGGCGCTCGAGCCCGGCCGCACCGACCTGCTCTATAATCTCGGGCTCACGCGGATCGACGCGGGAAGGCCCGCGGAGGCAGTGGCGCCGCTTCTGCACGCGACCCGTGACCCCAACGCCCATCCCGAAATCTTTGCCAACCTCGCCCGCGCCTATTTGTCGATCGGGCGCCGCGAGGAGGCGCTCCGTCACGGCGAAGAGACCTTGCGGCGCAAGGATTGCCACGCCCGGGCGAATTTCGAGGCGCGCGGCTTGCGCCCTCTCGCGCCGATCGCCGCGCCCCGATTCGACCCGAGCCGCCCCGAGCAGAACATCATCGCCTTCAGCCTCTGGGGCAGCAAGCCGACTTACGTCGAGGGCGGCATCGCCAATGCGGAATTGACGCGGCGCCTCTACCCGGGCTGGACTTGCCGCATCTACGTTGATCCCACCGTCCCGCACGAGGCGCTCGAGCGGATGCGGAAGGCCGGCGCGCAGATTGCGGTGATGTCGCTCGCCGATCGCCATTATGGTTTGTTCTGGCGCTTCTTCGCGGCGGATGATCCCAACCTGCGCTATTTCCTCTGCCGAGACGCGGATTCGCGGTTGAATTCACAAGAGGCGCAAGCGACCAAGGCCTGGCTCGAATCGGGCAAGACCTTCCACGTGATGCGTGACGCGCCCTACCACATGGAGCTGATGCTCGCCGGGCTTTGGGGCGGCGTCGCAGGGCGGCTCAGCGGCATCCGCGAATGGATCGACCGATTCTACCGCTCGACCGAGCATCGCTGGATCGATCAGGACTTCTTGCGCCTCGAGGTTTGGCCACGCATCCGAGGTGAGGTGCTGATCCACGACAGCAACTACACGCTCTTCGGCGCGCGGCCGTTTCCGTCCGAGGGACGCCTCACACCACCCGATCACGTTGGCGCCGGATATCTCCTATAATTGCGCGCTCGGGCGTCACCTTCCGGCGGCGGCGCGGCGCAGCCGATCGTTGATCGCCTCACCGAGCCGCAGCTCGGGAATGGGCGAGACCGCGATGCGCGGCGATCTCTTTCCCGCGAGCATCGCGTCGAGCCTGCGCATATGCCCGAAGAGGTTCGCGGCGGCTTCGGTGAGGTCACCCGTCTCGCTCAGATTGAGCACGGCTTCAGCATGCTCGAGCCCCTTCGGCCGTACGTTGCCGAAGAGCAATGCCGCCTCGCGAGGCTCGATCGCGTGCGCCTCGAGGCGCACCTTCGCGCGCGGCGCATAATGGGAAGCAAGAAGGCCGGGCGAGAGAGGACGAGGATTGTCCGGCGCCATGGACGGTGCCGTACACGGGCTCTTCTTGTGAGCGCCACGGGATACCGTGCCCGACCCGCTTTCATGGCCGCCGAGTTTCCCGACCACAGTTTCGATCGCTTCGCGCGGAATGCCGCCGGCGCGCAGCAACGCCGGCTCTGTCGAGAGGCAGGCGACGATCGTCGATTCGAGCCCGATCGCGGTCGGGCCGCCATTGATAACGGCGTCGATGCGCCCGTCGAGATCGGCCATGACATGGGAAGACAGGGTCGGGCTGACATGGCCCGAGCGGTTGGCCGACGGCGCGGCGATCGGCACGCCCGCCTTTCTGAGGAGCTCGTGCGCCAAGGGGTGGGCCGGCACGCGCAGCGCCACGCTCGCAAGGCCGGCGCGCGCAAGTTCGCAGACGCTTGTGCGCGCGCCAAGCGGAACCACGAGCGTCAAGGCGCCGGGCCAGAAGGCGCGCGCAAGCGCACGCGCCGATGCGTTGAACCGGCCTTGCTCGAAGGCCGCGTCGAGATCGGGAAGATGGGCGATGAGCGGATTGAAGGAGGGCCTGCCCTTCGCGGCGTAAAGCGCCGCCACGGCGCGCGGGTTGGTGGCGTCGGCGCCGAGGCCATAGACCGTCTCGGTCGGAAAGGCGATGAGGCGGCCGGCGCGCAAGAGAGCGGCGGCCTCATCGATCCCCATCGCATCGGGAGAGAAAAGCCTCGTTTTGCGGCGTCGGCGGCCGGCGCCGCGGATTGACGGGAATTGCTTCATCGCTCAACTATCGTGTGACGCAAGGACCGATGTCATCGCTTCATCGACATCGACATCGACATCGCCTTCCGCCCCGCTTGCTTGCCTTTGTCAAGGGTGATGTCCGATCCTGGAAGGAGAGACGCGTGACCTACAACGCACCCGTCGCCGACATGCTGTTTGCGCTTCGCCATGTGGCGGGCCTTGACCGGCTGATCGCTGACGGCCTCGCGCCGGGGCTCGAGGAGGATATGACCCCGGCCATCCTGGAAGAGGCGGCAAAATTCGCGGGCGAACGGCTCGCTCCGCTCAATCGGATCGGCGATCAGGAGGGCGCGACATTCAAGGGCGGCGCGGTCAAGACCGCGCCCGGATTTCGCGAAGCTTATCGCGATTGGGCCGCCGCCGGATGGAATGCACTGCCGGGCCCGAGCGAATTTGGCGGACAGGACCTGCCGACGCTCGTGGCGACAGCCTGCGGCGAGATGTGGAACTCGGCCTGCATGGCGTTCAGCCTCGGCCCGCTCCTCACCTTCGGTGCGATGGAGGCGCTCCATCAGCACGGCTCGGATAAGCTGAAGGAAATCTACCTGGCAAAGCTCGTCTCCGGTGAGTGGATGGGCACGATGAATCTCACCGAGCCGCAGGCAGGTTCCGACCTTTCAACCTTGCGCACCCGCGCCGAGCGGATGGGTGACGGCACTTACAAGATCACCGGGCAGAAGATTTTCATCACCTATGGAGATCATGATCTCACCGAGAACATTATCCATCTCGTGCTGGCGCGCCTCAAGGATGCGCCTCCCGGCACGCGCGGCATCTCGCTTTTCCTCGTGCCGAAGTTCCTCGTGAAAGCGGATGGCTCGATCGGTGAGCCGAACGATGTGCGCTGCCATTCGATCGAGCACAAGCTCGGCATCCACGCCTCGCCCACCTGCACCATGGTCTATGGCGACAAGGGCGGCGCAACCGGCTTCTTGATCGGCGAGGAGAATCGCGGCCTCGCCTGCATGTTCACGATGATGAACAATGCGCGGCTCAATGTCGGGGCTCAAGGCGTGGCGATCGCCGAATGCGCGACGCAACAGGCCCTCGCCCATGCGCGCGAGCGGCGCCAGGGGCGCGCTCCAAGAACCAAAGGCCAAGAAACTGGCGCCAAAGGCGAACAGATGAGCCCGATCGTCGAGCAGCCCGATGTGCAGCGCATGCTGCTCACCATGCGTGGGCTCACCCAGGCGGCGCGCGCCTTGTGCTATCTCACCGCGGAGGCCATCGATCGGGCGCACCGTTCCGGCACCCCGGAGGCGCGCCTCGCGGCTTTCGAGCGCGCCTCCATTCTTACGCCGATCGCCAAGGCGTTTTCCACCGACATCGGCGTCGAGGTCGCCTCGCTCGGCGTGCAAGTGCATGGCGGGATGGGGTTCATCGAGGAGACGGGCGCGGCGCAGCATTTGCGCGACGCGCGCATCGCCCCGATCTACGAAGGCACGAACGGCATCCAGGCGATCGACCTCGTCACCCGCAAATTGCCGCTCTCGGAAGGGCAGGCGGTCTTGTCCCTGATCGCCGGCATGCGCTCGACGGCGCAAAAGCTCGTCGGCATCAACAACCCGGCCTTCGGCCAGATGGCGGCACGGCTGAGGGAGGCGGTCGAGGCACTCGACCGCGCGACACAATATATGCTTGGCGTGCTCAGCGACGCGCCTCGCGACGCGCTCGCCGGCGCCACGCCGTATTTGCGCCTTTTCGGGGTCGCGCAAGGCACCGCCGCGCTTGCCGAGATGGCGCTCGCCGCGCAGGCGCAGTCCGTCAAGGGCGATGCGGACCCGGCGCATGCGGGCCGCATCGGGCTCGCGCGCTTCTTCGCCGAGAATATCACGACCGGCGCATCTGGCCTCGAAACCACGATCACGGCCGGCGCCGCTTCGGTGCACGACACCGCCTTGGCGCTCGCCTCTTGAGCGCCGCGACCGTCCGTGCTCTCGAGGGTCGAGCCTGCCTCGTCGCCGGCGCCTCACGCGGTGTCGGGCGCGGCATTGCGCTCGCGCTCGGCGAAGCGGGTGCGCGCGTGATCGTCACCGGCCGTTCCTCGGAAGCAGCCGCTTCGACGGACGGACGACCGGAGACGATCGAGGAAACGGCGCGCGAGGTGAGCGCGCGCGGCGGCGACGGCTTGCTCTTTCGTTGTGACCATACCGTGCCGCGCGAGCTCGACGCGCTCATGGCCTATGTGCGGCGGGTGGCACCCTCGATCGACCTCGCCGTGCTCAACGTGTTCGGCGGCAATGACGGCTTCGACGGCGAGCGCTACCCCGACGGGTCTTCCTACGGCACACCCTTCTGGCGCCGGCCGGCCGCACGTCTGGGCCATCTCATGGAGACGGCCCTCTATGCCAATCTCCTGACCGCGCAGGCGCTCGCGCCGTTCATGGTGGCGGCCCGCAAGGGCCTGATCGTCGTGAGCACTTTCGACGCGGGGGGCGCCTATCTCGGCGATGCGTTTCATGATCTTGCCATGGCCTCGAGTGCCCGCCTCGCTTTCGCCATGGCCAAGGACCTCGCGCCTCATGGCGTCACGGCGCTCTCGTTATCGCCGGGGCTCGTGCGCACCGAGCGGGCGATCGCGGCGGGCCTCGGAGATGATGCCAAGGAGAGCCCGCTCTATGCCGGACGCGTCGTCGCGGCGCTCGCCGCGGATCGGGACGTGGCGCGCTTCGCCGGCCAGGTGCTTCACGTCGCCGATCTCGCGCGCCTCTACGGCGTCACGGATTTGGACGGCTTGCAGCCGCGGCGTTACGAACCGCTTCAGCCGCGGAATGCCGTCCCGTGACGGGGAGCGATGTCACGATCTCGCGCGACGAGGGCACTTGCATCATCGCGATGACGAGGCCGGCGAAGAAGAACGCTCTCACGCGTGAAATGTACGACATGATGCGCGCCGCCTTGGAGGAAAGCGGGAAGGACGCGGCGATTGGCGCTGTGCTCATCACCGGCTCCGGGGGCGTCTTCACGGCCGGCAACGACATCCATGATTTCCTCGCCTGGCGAGGCGACCCGGCGGCTTCCGCGGGCTTGCGCTTCATCAAGGGGCTCGCGGCTTTCGAGAAGCCGCTCGTCGCCGCGGTTGACGGGTTGGCGATCGGCATCGGCACGACGATGCTGCTCCATTGCGATCTCGTCTATGCGAGCCCCTCAGCGACGTTGAAAATCCCGTTCGTCGATCTCGGCCTCACGCCCGAGGGCGGCGCATCGGTGCTCTTGCCGCGCCGCTGCGGCGTGGCGCGGGCGAGCGAGCTCTTGCTTCTCGGCGCCGCGATCTCGGCAGAGCGCGCCGAAAGCTTCGGCCTCGTCAATGCGATCCTGCCGGCGCAAGAGCTGCAGGGGCACGCGCTTGACAAGGCAAAGACGCTCGCGACGAAGCCGCCGGCGGCACTTGCAG
>JAFBAK010000363.1 GCA_019247795.1 Hyphomicrobiales bacterium
CACGGAATTCCTGCGCCCGGTCGCCGTCAATGAGGGCGAGCTTGCGCTTGACGCTATTCGCGAAGTGGGTCCTGGCGGTCATTTCTTCGGCTGCGCCCACACGCAAGCGCGCTACCGCAACGCGTTCTTCGCGCCGATGATCTCCGACTGGCGCAATTACGAGAGCTGGCGGGAAGCCGGCAGCACGACCGCTTATGATCGGGCGAACCGCCTCTACAAGGAAAAGCTTGCAGCCTACGAGCCGCCGCCGATGGAGGAGAGCATCCGTGAGGAACTCGCAGCCTTCGTCACGAAGCGCAAGGCGGAAGGCGGCGTGAAGACCGATTTTTGACAGGCTTCGCGCGACATTCCCACTCAATTCTGCTTTCGAAGGAGCAAGCATGATCCGCGTCTTGTGCGCCAATTGGAACCACGCCGACGATGCCGAGCTCGAGCGCAAGCACTTTCCGGATGTCGCGTTCGAGCTTTGCAAATCGCCGATCGGGTCCTCGGCGAAGATCCCGCCCGAGCTCGCGGAAGCCGCGGATGCGGTCATCAATTACTCGGGCGTCGCCAATCTTTCCGAAAAGCCGACCGCCTTCCCGCGCGCCCGCATTGCCGTGCGCCACGGTGTAGGCTTCGACAATATCGATGTGGCGGGCTTCGGCGCGCTCGGAGTGCCCGTCTGCAACGTACCTGACTATGGCACGACCGAAGTCGCCGATCATGCGATCGCGCTCATGCTTTCGCTCGCGCGCGGCACCGCCTTTCATCACGACGCCTTGCGCTGCGATCCCAAGGCGGGATGGCGGCCACGTGCCGCGCCTCTCGTGCTTCGCTTGCGCACGGCCACTTTCGGCGTCGTTGGGCTCGGCCGCATCGGGGTTGCCGCCGCGCGCCGCGCCGAAGCGTTCGGCATGCGGGTTGTGTTCTTCGATCCGTATCGGTCGAACGGTACCGAGCTCTCGCTCGGTTATACGCGCGTCAACAGCCTCGAAGAGCTGATGGGCATGAGCGACGTCGTGAGCGTGCATGCGCCGCTCTCTGCCGAGACGCACCACATGATCGGAACGAAATCGCTCGCGGCGGCGAAAAAAGGCGCCATTCTCGTCAACACCGCGCGAGGCGGTGTCGTCGATCTCGATGCGCTGTTCGCCGCGCTCCGCAGCGGGCAGATTGGAGGCGCGGCGCTCGATGTGCTCGAGACCGAGCCTGCGGATCCCAGTCATCCGCTCATCAAGGCCTATGTCGCGCGCGAGCCTTGGCTCGAGGGCCGATTCACTCTTTCGCCGCACGCCGCTTTCTTCAGCCCGGCGGCACAATTCGACCTCCGCTACAAGACGGCCGAAGTCGCCGTCACGTATCTCAAGGAAGGTCGGCTGATGAATTGCGTGAACGAAGCGCTTTTGCAAATGCCATTGCGGTAGATCGCATCACGCCTTCATTGCGGGCTCGCTTGCTCGGGGTGAAGCGTCAGCTTCTGCACGCGCCAGTTCAGGAGCTCGCCGACCCAGAGCTCGTTCTCGGAGGGGCAGGCGATCTCGTGGATCCAGCCGAACTGCTTGAGCTGCTTTCCCGATTGTCCGAGCACGCCGAGGACCTTGCCGTCCAGCGAAAGCTTGTAGATACGCCCCGGGAAAGCATCCGAGGTGTAGAGCACCTGGTTCGGACCGGGCGTGATGCACACCGTCCAGGGCGCGCCTGGTTGCATCGTCTTCAAAAGGTCCGGGTTGCCCGGCACCTCGGGTCTCGGACCGATGGCGGGACGCGCATTTGAGTCATAGGGCACGTCGATCGTGATCTGGCGCAGAAAGTTGCCGTCTGGATCGAACACCTGAATTCGGCGGTTGCCGCGATCGGCGACATAGACACGGTTTTGCTCATCGACGGCGATCGAGTGCGGTTGCCTGAACTGGCCGGGCCCGGTGCCCGGAGTGCCCCAGGACTTCAGCCAATTTCCATTGCGATCGACCTTGGCGATGCGCGAGTTGATATACCCGTCGCTGATATAGCCGTTGCCGTTCGAATCGAAGGCGACATCGGTCACTTGGCGAAACAAGCCGTCCACGGGCGGCAAAGGCGGGGACGGATGCTTGAGCGGCGCCGTATCCTCGTCCGACGCCTCCTGCTTGCGTCCGAAAACCATCGTGACCTCGCCGTCCGGATTGAACCGGATGACCATGTCGGAGCCTTTGTCGGTGACCCAGATATTGTCTTGAGGATCGATCTTCACGGCATGCGCAAACGACCAAGCGTAAAGGTTATGTCCGATTTCCCGGACGAACTTGCCATCCGGGCCGAATTCGAGAAGCTGCGTCGCCGCTGCACCATAGGCGGGCCCCGAAGTGTTGCCGCGCGAGAGCGCGAAAACATCGCCCATGGAATTGACGGCGATGCCCGAGACTTCGCCGAAATAAACATCATGCGGGAGCTTCAGCGGATTTGGCACCGAGTCGAATGGGATGACGGGCACTTTCTCCTGAGCCAGAGCCGGTGCAACGACCAGAAGGGCTAACCCGACCAGGAGACCACGCATAATTTCCACCCTTCTATCCATCCGACTTCCAGGAAAAACCCTGCAGCTTACGACCTGCCTCACACGAGAATAGCGCGAGGGGAGAGGTGCGCAAGCCAAGGCGTGATCCGGAAAAAAATCGGAGCTACTTTGCAACAACATCATGCGCCGCCGAAAATCGTGATTTCGGCCGCTCACAGCAACGACGGCGGGCTCTAGTCTAATGGCGAAAAGCCATGTGGGCTAGGCGACAGTCCCTTCGGAGCCTGCCCCGCAGACGAGTGCACAGACACGCTCGCCGGAGCGAAAGGCCACGCGCTCGCTCCGCAAGGCCGCAACCGAGGCTGCGCCGGAAAGATCGGCCGCGACGCCGAGCTCGAACCAGAGCCAGCGCGAGGCCTCTTCCATCTCCTCATCCGCGACGAGCACGATGCCATCCACGTTTTGACGGACGAGATCGAAGACGCGCTCGTCGGTACGCCGCGCCGCGAGGGTTGCCACACGGGTCGTGATTTCCGGCAAGGTCACGACCTGGCCGGCCTCGACGCTCGCCTTCATGCTCGGTGCGCCGGTGGCCTGAATGCCGATGACGCGCACATTCTTGTTTTTGGCTTTCACGGCTGTCGCAAGACCTGCGATCAAACCGCCGCCGCCGATCGCCACAAGGATCGTGTCGACCTCCGGCGTCTCGTCGAGAATGTCGAGCCCGAGCGTTCCTTGACCGGCAACCACCAATGGATCTGCGAAAGGATGGACATACGTCGCGCCCGTCTTGCCGGAATAGTCCATCGCGGCGGCGTTTGCGTGATCGAAGACATGGCCGACGATCTCGATATTCGCCTTCCATCCTTTCAGCTTCTCGACCTTTTCCGGAGAGACGGTGCGCGGCAGGAACACCATGGCTGGGAGCCCCGCGACATAGGCGGTTCGTGCGACCGCAAGCCCGTGATTGCCGCCGGAGGCGGTCACGAGCCCCGCCTTGGGCGGCTTGCCTTCGATGCCGAGCACACGGTTCATGGCACCGCGCGCCTTGAACGAACCCGCCGCTTGCAAGCATTCGAGCTTCAGCGTGACGTATTGCGCGGGAGCAAATCGCTCGCGCGTTTGGCCTACCCGCATATTGGGCGTTTGCCGGATATGGGGCGCAATTCTTTTGCGCGCCGCTTCGATATCGGCGATCGTGATCATCGAAATTCTCCGAGGCTCAGCCGATCTAGCGCGATCGGGATGCCGGGCGCAAATCACGCGAAGGCGCCGGCAGCTGGATGGCCGTTGGGATCAGGCCACCCTGCGCCGGGACGTCGCGCGAAGAGGCTTCCACACATAGCCTCCCATCCCTTGGTCAGGTGCCGGCGTTATTATCGCAAGAGAGGCTGTCGAGCAGCGCCTTCGCGTTCTTCAGATAGAGCGTGCCGAAGCCCTCGGTAAACCCGCCATAAACTTCGGCGAGAAGTTTGCGCGCTTCAGGAACTCGTCCGTGTTCGCGCAGCCATTCGGTAAGATCAAGGGCGGCGCGAAGCTCGAATAGCCGTGCCCCTTGGGATCGCGCGGCTCGCAAGGCCAAGCGATAATCCTGGTGAGGGTCACCTCGACGGCATTCGATGTTGAGCTTTGCCCGCAGCCGGTGGATTTCAGGCGCAACATGCTGTTCGCCCGTCTCTTGCACCACAGCCGATGCCTCTTGCAATGCCACGAGCCCGCCATCCACATCCCTTGTCGCGAGCAGGGCTTCAGCAAAAAGCGTGAGCATGAAGGGGAGCTGAGTGCGCGCTCCCACCTTGCGATTGAAGTCGAGCCCTTCATGCATCTCGGCAATGGCGTGCGCGCTCGGGTGAAGGACTGCTCGCGCAGCCCCCCTCATCACACGGGCGACCGCGCCGGCCATGGCGAAACCGTGCTCGTCCGCGGCCTTTACGGCGCGGTCGGCGAAGTGGAGGGTGGTTCGCCATTCTCCGTGAATTGCCGAAATCACCGCGCACCAATAGAGGCCTCTTGCGCTCGTGTAGGGGTGTCTGACTTTCTCCACGATCTCGAGCGTGTCGGAACGCCCTTTTAAAGCGCGTTCAGGGAAGCCAAGGATGCCCAAGCACCATGCTTCGTAGGCGTGGCCCACGGCGCCCACCTCCATCCCATACCGCAAGACGATCTGACCGCCCTTGAGCTCTCTGTAAGTCCGCGTCGCCTGCTCCAGTTGGAGGCGCGCCTCGACCGGTTTCCCCAGGGCGATCAGACTGAGACCAAGCGGCACATGGGCGACGATCAAGGCGGCCGGGTCGTCGGCATGTTGCATGCGCTGCTCGATCTCTCGCGCGATCGAGGTCGCGACGCCATGGTTGGCCCGCGTGAAGTTGAAGAGCCACGCTTGCCAGAGCACCGCGGCGAGCTCGACCGGATCGCCGATCCGGCGGCCCAGATCGACCGCACGGCTCGAGACGACGCCGGCCGCTTCCGAACTATAGCCGTGGATTGCCATGAGCGGGGGCACCAAGGCGCTGTGGAGGTCGAGTTCGAGGCGAAGCTTCTCCTGCGTATCGGGCATGCCTCTGATGAGGTTGGTTCCGGCGTTGAGATGGCTGATCGCCTCTTTGTTCGCCGAACGCGCCGCGGCTCGCTCGCCGGCAATCAGCCAATAGCGGCAGGCCTTCTCGGTCATTCCCGCCATCGAGGCGTGATGGGCGAGAAGCTCGGGCGCGACGTCCTTGGCCGCGAGCGCCTCGACGAGCTTGACGTGAATTGCCTGGCGCTTTGTCCTGAGGAGATTCTCGTAGGCCGCGTCGCGGACGAGCGCGTGCTTGAAGACGTAAGCGTCGTCGGGTGGCACACCGGACCGGAAGATCAGCTCCGCCTGGACCAAGCGCTCCAACGCCTCTTTCAGGGAAACGTCATCGAGCGAGGAGACGGATCTCAGAAGCTGGAAATCGAAGTCTCGCCCGATACACGCGGCAGTTTGCGCCACTTCCTTCACCGGTTGTAGGCGGTCGAGACGCGCCATCAAGGAGTCGTGGAGTGTGGAGGGGATCGCGAGATGGCTGAGCGGCCCGGTGAGCTCGAAGGCCGAATCTGTCTCCTTCATTGCACCGGACTCGAGCACCGTCTTGGTGATCTCCTCGACGAAAAGCGGCACGCCGTCCGTCTTGGCGGCGATCAGATCGACGAGCGCGTCGGGAAGCGTCTTGCCGCCCGTCACTCCATCGATGATCGTCCTGACTTGGCCGCGCCCAAGCCGATTAAGGGCAAGCTTCGTCACGACCGCACGGCCACCGAATTCATGCCGAAAGTTCGGCCGCGCCGTCACCAGCATCATGACGCGGGCGCTCGCAACCCGCTCGAGGCAAAGGTCGATGAGATCGAGCGTCGTCGCGTCGATCCAATGGGCATCTTCCACGACGAACAGCACGGGGCGATCGAGGGCAAGTGCCATCAAGTGGGAAACGAGCGCCTCTAGCGTACGGACACGCTGCTGCTGCGGCGTCAATTTGAACTTGCCGTAGCGCGCCTCGGCATCGAGCCCGAGCAGCGCGCCCAACAAAGCCCTTTCCCCTTGCTCGACGTGAACCATGGCCTCAAGCCGATCGAGCTTTTCGTCGCTGCCGTCGTCGGGCCGGAAGCCGGCGGCGAAAGTGAGCTGCTGAATGGCCGGATAGAGCGGAGAGTCCGTGTGATAGGGAGAGCATTGATAGCTCACCTGGACGTGAGGTTCTCGGGCAACGGCATCGATCATGGCGCGCATGACGCGTGACTTGCCGATCCCGGCCTCTCCCGAGAGAAGCACGAGCTGGCCTTGGCCACCCTTCGCCTGGTTCCAACGCTTCAGCATCGACGCGAGCTCCTGGTCGCGGCCGACCATCGCGGAGATCGCGCCTGCGGTGCGCGCCTCGAAGCGACTTTGCGCGGCCCGTTCACCCGTGACCGCATAGGCGCGAACTTCTCCAGCAATCCCTTTCAGGCTGTGGCCGCCAATGTCGGCCACCGCGAAAGCGTTGCCGATGAGACGGCGTGTCGTGTGCGCCAAGATGATCTGACCTGGCGCGGCGAGCCCTTGCAGCCTGGCGGCGAGGTTCGGCGTTTCGCCGACCACGGCTTCTTCCTGCGCGGCACCGGCACCGATCAGGTCACCGACGACCACCAGCCCCGTGGCGATGCCGATACGTGCCCACATGGGTTCACCCGCCGGCGTCCTCAGGCCCGACATCCCCGTCATGATCGCAAGCCCGGCGCGAGCCGCACGCTCGGCATCGTCCTCATGCGCGACGGGCCAGCCGAAGTAGCAGAGGATGCCGTCGCCCATATACTTTGCGACATGGCCCTGGAAGCGCGTAACGACTCCTGCGACAGTGTTTTGGTACGCCGTGATCACGAGGCTCATGTCTTCCGGATCGAGCCGTCCCGACAATGTTGTCGAGCCGACGAGGTCGACGAACATCACGGTTAGCTGACGGCGCTGCGCATCGGTCGATTTCGTCGGGGAGAGCGCGGGCGCATTCGCGCTCGCTGGAGTGCCGCGCAGGGCCGCGATGGCGGCGAGCAGCTTACGGCGATGGCCGACGAGGTTCACGCCAAGCGCGGTCAGATCTTCGGCGGTGAGCTCCCGCAGCACCGCGCTGTCGATTTCGTTCTCTTGGAACGCCGTCTCGTATTGACCGAGGCCAATGCTGCGCAGCCACTCGCCGACACTCATGGCCCGACACCCATCGTTTCGAGGATAAGTGTTCGGGTTAGGCTAATTGGCTCGTCCTGTCGAATGATCCTCCTGGAGCAACGAGCCGCAAAGGGCCGCGCTGCTCGTCGCCAGCCTAAAAGCCGGCGAGCGTCGACAATGACGGGACCGAAAACGCCATTGCCTTGAAAAGCGCGCCCATCTCAGCAGGACCGTTTCCGATGAGCCGCGCCGTTGCAAGCTCGATTTCAGCGGCCTGAGCCTCGCTTGCCTTTTGCTTCAGCTTTCGCGCGCGGGCCTCGATCCCGAGTTCGCGCAGGAATCGGCCTTGGGTCACCGGGCCGTGCAACGCTGCCCCTGCGGCCCGCGCCACCCGCCCGAGCGCCGTGAAGTCCACATGAGCCGTAAGATCGGCTTCCCCGGGCGCCTCGAGGGCAGGGACGAATTCATGCCGGCGCACCGCCTGCAAGGTGTCGCCAAAGCCTTGCCGGGTATGCCCATAATCGATAAGGAGCGCCGCGCCGCCGAAGCCGACGAGGCGGGTTGCGATCTCGCGGGAAAGCGCAAGGCCGGCAGAGCTGATCTCGAGGACCGCGCCTTGCGGGGCGGCGAGCCGAATATCCGGCATGGGCTCGCCGGAAAGGCCAAAGTCGAGCCTGCCGTCAGGGCCGAGGCCGACGAGACGCTCGCGCCAGCCCTGCGCCGTGCGAAGATATTGCCGGATGGGAAGGGCATCGAAAAATTCGTTCGCGACGAGGATGAAGGGCCCTTCCGGAATTTGAGCGAAGCTCTCGTGCCAGGCGAGCGAATGACCTGACCATTGCGCTGTCTCGAGAGTTTCTCGCTGCTTTGCGCGCAACGCCTCGCTCGTCTCCACGAGATGAACGCTCGCCGCTTCGAGAAAGCGGGGCACGAGGCGCCCCGCCCGCAAAGCGTCGGCCATCAGCGTGCCGCGTCCGGGACCGAGTTCGATCAGGGCAAATTTCTCCGGCTCTCCCATGCGTGCCCAGCAATCGACCGCCCAGAGCCCGATCAGCTCGCCGAATATCTGCGAGATTTCCGGCGCGGTGACAAAATCCCCATGTTCGCCGAAAGGATCGCGGGAATGGTAGTAGCCATAGCGGGGATGCGATAGCGCAAGTTCCATATAGCGCTCGACGCTGATCGGCCCTTCCATGGCGATCAGCTCGGCGATCTCGCGGAGCAAGGACATGGGGGCTGCAGCGACCCTTCAGCGCAGCTCCGCCCCGCTGCCGCTCGCGAGGGGGGCGGGCCTTTCCCGCAATGCGTGCCAAAGCAGCGCCGCGCCTGCGAGTACCAGGGGCAGGGACAATAGCATGCCCATGGTGAGCCAGCCGCCGTAAAGATAGCCGAGCTGCGCATCCGGCTCGCGCACGAACTCGACGGCGATGCGTGCCAAGCCATAGCCAAGCCCGAACAGGCCCGAGACGAGCCCCGGGCGCCGGAGGCCGCCATGACGCACCGCGACGAGAAGGATGGTGAAAAGGACGATCCCCTCGAGCCCCGCTTCATAGAGCTGGCTCGGATGGCGTGGCTGCGGGCCGCCATTGGGAAAAACCATTGCCCATGGCACGTTGCTGACGCGGCCCCAGAGCTCGCCATTCACGAAGTTGGCGAGACGCCCGAGAAAAAGGCCGATCGGCACCACCGCCGCGACCGTGTCGAAAAAAGCAAGCACGGGAAGCCGGCGTGACCTCGCAAGGAGCGCCATGGCGAGCATGCAGCCGATCAAGCCGCCATGGAAAGACATGCCGCCGCGCCACACGGTCAAGATCTCCCAAGGGCGCGCGAGATAGAAGCTGAAATTGTAGAAAAGCACATAGGCGATGCGTCCGCCGAGGACGACACCGAGCGCGGCATAGACGATGAGATCGTCGACGTCTGTGGGCGTCGGATGAGCGCGTCCGCCCCAGAGCCCGTCATCGGCGACGATTCGTTTTGCGAGCCACCACCCGACAATGAGACCGGCCACATAGGCGAGCGCATACCAGCGCAACGCGAAGGGGCCGATCTCGATGAGAACCGGCGAGATCATCGGGTAGGGGATCACGAAGAGCGGCATGTTTGTCCTCTCATCGCGGCAATTGCGCCGGGAGCGTCATAGCGTCAAGCTCTCGCGACCGATGAGGGAATGTCTTCGGCGCGAGCCCTTCGGCTTCATCCCTTCGCAAAGGGCTTGCGTTCGCATTCGGAACCGGATCGAAAGGAAGCTCATAAGACGAATGAGGATGGCGCGATCGCGTGCAGGATGAGCCCGCTTTGCGAGCGCCGCGTATTCTTTCATGCCTTGACCTCGAGGAGCCCGTCATGTCGAACCCGCAGAACCGCTTCTTCGATGATCTCGCGAAGCTGATGCAAAATGCCGCAGGGATGGCGGACGGCGCCCGCCGCGAGGTCGAGGACTTCTTCAAAGCGCGCATGGAGCGCCTTCTCGCGGGAATGGACCTCGTATCACGCGAGGAGTTCGAGGCGGTGCGCGAGATGGCCGTCAAGGCGCGTGAAGAGAATGAGCGGCTTTCGGCCCGTATCGCCGTGCTCGAAACGAAACTTGAAACGAAACTTGGGGACAAAGCGCAACCGAGCGATCCCGCGATCGGCTAAACGATCCTGCAAGCATTTGAATCGCTGCTCGGATTTGCCCTCGGTCTCTTCGCATGCCGAGTTGGGCTTGCACCCTCCCTTTCGGTATAGTTGGACCAAGGGCGATTCGCACCAAGTCGCGGGCTGCCTGATTCAGTTGGCCTTTTGACAAACGGAATCCATTTGTCGTGGCCGAACCACCAGCGTAGCAGGCGTTGCGTTCCACGAAGCGGTAGCCGCCGGTTGGAGGCCCATCATCATGCAGATCGTCCAGGCCGAGACCGCGAGAGCCGAACACCCCCTCGATGTCGTGGAGCAGCTCGCGGCCGAGCATGATTTCACGTTCGATCGCGATCACGAAGACGAGATCGCCATCTCCACGGCAGGAGCCTTGGCCGAATACCACGTGGCCTTCACTTGGCTCGAGGATGTCGAAGCGGTGCATATCGCCTGCGCCTTCGATCTCAAGGTGCCGGATCGCCGGCGCGCCGAGGTGTTGAACCTCATCGCTCTCATCAACGAGCAGCTCTGGGTCGGGCATTTCGATTTATGGAGCCGCGAGCACGTGGTGATGTTCCGCCACGCCCTCGTGCTCGCCGGCGGCGCCAAGGCAAGTGGCCGCCAATGCGCCTCGTTGCTTGAAAGCGCCGTCGACGCCTGCGACCGTTTCTATCAAGCGTTCCAATTCGTGGTCTGGGCCGGAAAAGGCGCGAGGGAAGCTTTCGAAGCCGCGATCTTCGAGACGGAAGGCGAGGCTTAAGCGCAGCCTTTTCCCCGATACATTCCGGCCCAAGACCGATAGACTAAACGTCCCGCCGCCCCTTGGAGGATTGACTCGTATCAAACGATGACGACATCACAGCACATCGTTGCCCTGTTGCAGAGCCATATCGCGGGGGATGAGGATCGCTTCCTCTCAATTGCGACGCAGCTCGCTGCACACGAGGCTCGGCGCGGCCATGGCAAGCTTGCCCAGGAGTTGCGGGACCTAATCGACAGCGCGAAAGGCAAACGCCAAACGGTCGGGCGTCGCGGGGTCGGGCCTGTCCCTCTCGTACAGCCAAAAGGAGAGCTCGCCGGTATCCTCGCGGCGCGCTATTCGGATCTACGCCTGTCCAGCATGGTTCTGTCTAATGACTTGGCCGAGCGTCTCGGACGTGTGGTCAAGGAACAGCGTCAACGAGAGAGACTGAGGGGACGCGGACTTCATCCGCGTCGCAAGCTCCTACTCGTCGGTCCACCGGGGTCCGGAAAGACAATGACAGCGGAGGCTCTCGCGGGAGAGCTCAAGCTTCCTCTCTTCACAGTCCTTTATGATGGCCTAATCGGAAAGATGATGGGCGAGACGGCCGCGCGCTTGCGCTTGATATTCGATGCCATCGCCCTGCAGCGAGGTGTCTACTTCTTCGATGAATTCGACGCTATCGGCTCGCAACGAGCGGGACCGAACGACGTTGGTGAAATCCGCCGTGTCCTGAATTCCTTCCTCACCTTCCTGGAGCAGGACGACGGACTAAGCCTCGTCATTGCCGCGACCAATCACCCTAAATTGTTGGACAGGGCGCTGGGCCGCCGCTTCGACGACGTCATTCCTTATTCGATCCCTGAAGCTGGCGTAGCGCGCGGTATTCTCGAAGCGCGCCTCGTAACTTTTGATCTTACGTCAGTCAACTGGGACGAAGTGGTCGCGGCAACTAAAGGCCTGTCGCAGGCCGAACTAGCGCGTGCGGCCGATGAGGCCGCGAAGGGGGCGGTTCTTTCGGACCGCGAGCGCATTAGCTCGAACGCGCTATTGGCGGCAGTCGCCGAGCGTCGCACGGCAGCCCTGTAATTTAACGAGGAATCATGGCAGTCGCACCGCGGAATCGTCCGCATCTGCGTATCGCAGGCGGTGGGCGAAGCGAAGCCTACACCTCTCCGCGCCTCGTGATCACCGGAATGCCGCCGGCTCGCGCTCGTGGCGCTCATGCCGCCAAGTTGAAGAACGCCATCGATGCCGCGATCGTAGCCGCGCGCCATCGGATGGCCGCGCGCGAAATTGGCATCGCTGAGGGTCAGCCGGGCTTCTATCTTGAATTCGATATTCCGACCACGGAGCGGGCAGCAATCGAGGGGCTTGAGAATAAGAAGAGTGCGATCGAGCTCGTCGCGGTTAGGCCACCTGCCGAAGGTGAGGAACTTGTCACAGCGAGCGTATTCGTCCCCGAGAGCGCGACCGAGTTCTTTGCCAACAAAATCGAAGCCTATCGCACGCAAGACACACGGTCCGGCAAGCCCAAATACCAAGCTTTAGTTGCCCGCATCGAAGGCATTCGTCTTGGCGTCGCTCGCTCATTATTTACCGACGAAATCGCGCTCTTCCCGGCGACGAACCGACCGACCTGGTGGGAAGTCTGGCTACGCGACGACCGTTTGGCCGAGTTCCATACTGTAGCCGATCGCCTAAATGTGAGGACGAAGTCGCACACGATCAGCTTTCCAGAGCGCGACGTAATCTTGGCGCTTGCTGATGAAGCCGCGATGGATCGGCTACTTAGGAACTCGGATGCGGTCGCTGAACTACGGCTGGCGAAAGACACTCCGACGCTCTTCCTGGAGATGCCGACGATCGAGCAGGCCGACTTGGCCGGGGATCTACGCGATCGTGTCGATCCCCCCGGCGCGTTGGCGCCTGCCGTCTGCCTCCTCGATGGTGGCGTGACGCAAAATCATCCGCTCATCGCGCTGGGGCTCGATACGGCGGATCAACATAGCTATGAGCCAGCTTGGGGTGTCGCCGACAGCGCCTATTGGAATGGCCATGGGACATCGATGGCGGGTCTCGCTCTATATGGCGATCTCGAAGGAGCCTTGTCACATCAAGCGCGGGTTACACTGTCGCATCGCTTGGAGACAGTCAAAATCCTGCCGCCCGCTGGTGAGAACGACCCACTGCTCTATGGCGCCATCACGCAGACAGCGATCGACAGAGTCGAAGCACGGGCACCACGTCGTCGCCGCGCTTTCTGCATGGCGGTGACAAGTGATTTAGGATTAGGACGCGGTCGTCCGTCGTCCTGGTCAGCCGCGGTCGACCAACTATGCTATGGAGCTGGCGATCGCCGGCGTTTGATGGTGCTAGCCGCCGGCAATCTGCCTGGAGACATCCGCGCCAGCGAATACCCCGATCGCAACGATCTCGAGGAGGTCGCGAGCCCAGCCCAGGCCTGGAATCCAATCGTCTTCGGCGCTGCGACCGACAAGATTACCATTAAGCATCCGGATTATAATGGCTGGGCGCCGGTTGCACCGGCTGGCGACCTATCCCCGGCATCGAGAACATCGGGGATATGGGATCGGCAATGGCCAATCCGGCCCGATGTCGTGTTCGAGGGTGGGAATTTCGCACATGACGGTACGAACCCCGCTTCCGCGATCGATGATCTACAACTCGTCACGACGCATTATCGGCCGGCGTTGCGGCTCTTCGAGGCGTTCGGAGATACTAGCGCGGCAAACGCACTCGGCGCACGCTTGAGCGGGCAAATCATGGCGGCTCGTCCTGAGCTCTGGCCCGAAACCATTCGTGGGCTGATCGTGCACGCTGCGGAATGGACACCCGCCATGCGGGCTCACTTCGACGCAGCTGGATCGCAGGCCGCGAAATCGGCGGTGCTACGCCGCTATGGATGGGGCGTGCCCGATTACTCCCGTTCGCTACTGAGCGCCACCAATGACGCAACCCTCATTGTCGAGGACGCGTTGCTGCCCTTTCGCAAGGAAGGCTCGGCCATCAAGACGCGCGACATGAATCTTCATCTGCTTCCCTGGCCACGCGACGAGCTTGCGGCCCTAGGCGCGCTGGACGTCGAATTGCGAGTTACTCTGTCATATTTCGTGGAGCCCAATCCTGGGGAGCGAGGCTGGACCCGACGTCATCGCTACGCGTCTCACAGTTTGCGTTTCGCGGTAAAACGCTCGCTTGAAAGCCTCGATGCTTTCCGGCAGCGGATCAACAAAGCCGCAGAGGTAGAAGAAGAAGGCGACGTCGTGGTCGCTCCTCGCGGAGACCGTTGGGTCCTCGGTACCATTCGTGATCGCGGGTCTATCCATTCGGACATCTGGAAAGGCAGCGCTGCGGCGCTGGCCGATCGCGACGCTGTCGGTGTCTATCCGATTAGTGGTTGGTGGAAGGAGAAGCCAGCGCTTCAACGCTGGGACAGGTCAGCTCGCTACTCGCTTCTAGTGACCGTCCGGGCGACATCCGCGGATGTCGACATCTATACGGCGATCGCTAACCAGATCGCCGTCGCAATACCCGCTTAAAACTATGGACGTTACAGACTCGGCGCTCTTTGCTTGCTTTCGTATGCCGCGATTATTCCGGAAGAGTACCAACTCAAGGTCCGGTTCCACGCTATGGTCAGGCTGGCGTCCAAGGCAGCATCGGCTTTACGACGGGCTGCCCTTGTAACCGAACCTACTTCGCCTTTTTCGAGCCCACCTCTTCGTCCCAGCGACGGAAGGCGAGCACGAGCTTGTCCGGCGTGAGCGAAAGCTCGATAGGATTGTCGGCGATCAACTTCGCATATTCGGGACGGCCGAATTCGGCGATGATGTCCTGGCTCTTTTGTGGCGCCATCGAGAGCGGCACGTTCTTTACCGCGGGCCCCGGATAAAGATAGCCCTCATCGTAGGTGAAGGCCTGGATTTTCGGCGTGAGCATATAGGCCATGAGATCGAGCAGGACGGCAAATCGGTCTTGCGGCACGCCCTTCGGCACCGCCATGAAGAAAGCGTCGGAGACCCAGTGGAAGCCTTCGAGCGTCCCGATAGCGGCGTTCTTCGGCACGATGCCGAGATAACGCGGGTTGATGTCCCAGCCCGTGGTCGAGACGATGATGTCGCGCGAACCCTCGCCGAGCTCCTTCATCGTCACGCCCGTTCCGGTCGGATAATATTCGATCGAGGGGCTGAGCTCCTTGAGATAGTCCCAGGTCTTGTCCCATCCCTTGAGCGGATCCTTCGGATCCTTGTCGCCAAGGAGATAGGGCAGCCCCATGAGGAAAGATTTGCCGGGGCCTGAATTCGCCGGACGCGCATACATGAAACGATTGGGGTTGGCCTTCGCCCAGGCGAGAAGCTCAGGCGCACTCTTCGGCACCTCTTTCACGCGCTCGGGCGCATATTCCAGGAGCGGGCCCGAAGGATAATAGGCGCAGACGACGCCATATCCTTGTGCCTGAGCCTTGAAAAGCTCGAGCGCGGTGGGCTCGTAGTTCGCCTCGATGTTCGGAAACGCGTCCTGAAAGTCGGGAAAGATTTTCGCCCAAAGGCCAAGTTCGAGCCCCGCCGAAAGCGCGTCCGAGCTCGTAAGCACGAGGTCGAGATCGCTCTTGCCGGCATCCTGCTGAGCCTTGATCTTTCCGGCAAGCTCGGGCGCGGGCGCTTTCACATAGGTGATCTTCGAGACGAGGCTCGGTTTCTCGGCCTTGTAAGCGTCAAAGCCGGCCTGCAGCAAGGCGAGCGCGCCGCCGACATCGATGATGCTGAGCGCGACGGGCGCCTTGGGCAAAGGCGGCAACGCCGCATGCGCGCTGCGTGGCGCCAGAACGGCACCCGCGGCAAGCCCGCCGACCACTTTGCGCCGATCGATACTGGCCGTCATGAAAGCTCCTCCCTCGTGGCGGCGCGCAGGTTAGAGCATGATCGGGGAGGTGGAAACCGGACGCTCGATCAAAATCCGTCCATTGCGGGAGTGTGATCAGAGCTTGTTCGTCTTGCCCGCATCCGCCTCGCCAGAGGCCGGCGGGATGCGATCCCATTTGATGTCCTTCACGTCGACTTCGTTGGCGGCGTGATCGGCTTCGATAGGCTTGAAATTGGCGACGCTCGCTTTCGCCTGGTCGAGCTCGGCATTGGTAAGGCGCTGGGCGACCTCGTCGCGTTTCGCTGCGCTATCCGCATCGCCGTCACGTGCCGCGAGAGCGAACCAGACATACGACCCTTTGAAGTCTCGCGGCGTGCCGAGCCCGCGCGCCATGAGGATGCCAAGATTGAATTGACTGTCGCGCACGTTGCGCTCGGCCGCTTTTCGGAACCAGGTGACGGCGGTCGCGTAGTCCGGCTTGCCTTGGACACCCTGTGCCAAGAACACGCCGACATTATGCATCGCTTTGACGTTGCCGCGATCGGCGGCCTTCTCGGACCAGGCTTTCGCGCTGGCGAGATCCTTCGGCAGGCCAACGCCTGTCTCATACATGTTGGCGAGCCGATATTGCGCCGGCGCGAGGCCCTGATCAGCGGCACGTTGAAAAAGCTTGGCGGCTGCCTGCGGATCGCGCGCCATCCCGTTCCCATCATAGAGGCGCGAGGCCAGCTCATATTCGGCCACCGGATCTTCGGAATTGGCTGCAACCTTCAGTTTGGTCAGCCAGTCGCCTTCGCTCGTCGGAGCCGGCGATTGCATTGCCGTCGTCGCTCCAGGCTCGGTGGGCTTCGCGGCCGCTGTGGCGGCAAGAGGAGCGGACGAAGAAGGGGCAGATGCCGTGGACGCAGGCGGGACCGGAGAGGCGGGAGCGATGCTGCCGGTCACGTCATTGGCTGGAAGCGACAGGTCTTCTTTGACTGCATGCGCCGCCAGCGCTTTTTTTACTTTGGCAAACGCCGATGAAGCCTGTGGGGAGAGGTTCGATGAATGATCGTGTTGCGGAGCGGGATGCAAGAAGGAGGGCTCCAATCCATCGAGGCTGAATGTCCAATTGCCGAAGAGGAGCCGCCCGGCGCCGACCGCGCCGAACGCGGCGATGAGGCCGATCAAGGCGAGAAGGATGGGTTTGCGCTTGAGGTTGGAACCGAACGTCAATGAGGACAAGGCGCTCTTGGTGCCGCCACGTCCGGTCGTATTGGGGGCGGCGTTCTCACCGGCGGCACTTTGCGCCGCGGCGCGCCTTGCTGCCGCGATCAGCGCTTGAGCGCTCGAGGCACCCCCCTTGGCGCCCCCCAAGGCGCCCCCCTTGGAGCCACCCGCGTCGCCGAGCGGCGATGCGTGGTCGCCACCGGCGGGGCCGAGAATGAGTTCGCCGATCGGGCGATTGGCTGGAGCTGCGGCGGCGCTCGTGGGCGCCGGCCTCCCCGATCCCGGCTCCAAAGGCTCGTCGCCAGGCGTCGGCTCGGCCTGGGCGGCAGCCGTTGCGCTGCCCTGCTGCGCCGCGCGTTCGGCAGCATTGCGCGCCGCCTCCAGGGCGGCGGCTTCAAGGGCGACGTCCTCACCCGCTTGCGCCCCCGGGGCGCCTTCGTGATTGGGCAAGATGGGCTCTTCGTGCGAGCCGAGATTCGACACGCCGGCGTCGGCCCAAAGAGGCGCCGTTCCGACCGGCATCGTCGAAACGGAGGGCATGCGCGGTTCAGAGACCGTGGATGGCGCATGTCCTTCGAGATCGGATAAGCGGTCCATGATCCGCTCGAGCGTGGCATTCATGTCGACGAGCGTCGCCTGCAGTTCCCGGTCACCTGGGCTGCGTTGCTGGCGCATGGCGGAAGTTGCCTGGGCCGCGGCGTCGGAGGCTGCCGTTTCGGCAGCCTTCATGGCCACGTTCCGCGTTTCAGCGAGATCGTCGGCGAGCCTCGCCATGCTGTGCTCGAGAGCGTGGATCGCGTTCGCCGATTGCGGATCCCCGAGGCGCTCGGCCAATGCAGCGATTTGATGCTCGAGCACCTGGACCGCACCTGGTGCGGAATCGCTCGGCCTCGCGCTTTGCAGGCTGGCGGTGATCTGGCGCAACAAGCGATCGAGCGTCTCCGGCGTCTTCGCCGCTGATCGCTCCACCGATTGTGCAAGCTCTTCGAGACGCCCGCGAAGGTCATTGAGCGTCGCGCTCTCCAGGCCGCGCGGCGCCTGATCGAGCTTCGTCGAGACGCGATCGAGCCGTTCTTTGATTTCGGCGAGAACGCTCATCTGCGCGGGCGAGACCTCTCGGGGCGCGGGTGCTTCGGCCTTCGCCGCGAGCTGCTCGAGCCGCTTGCGAATTTCCACGATCGCTTCATGGGATGCGCCGGCCTCTCCCGCCGCGGGAAGCCGCGATGAAAGATCGGCGAGATGCTGACCCACGAGGGCAAGCGGTTCGCGCATCACTTCGTCGATCTTTGCCGACAGCGCATCGATGCGGCGCTCGACGGCATCGGAAGGAGGTTGCGAGAGCTTGCCGTTGATCTCGGAGATCGCGTTCGCGAGGGAAGCGACTTCTTCTCGATCCACGAGCTTCGTCGACAGATCATCGATTCGCTGGGTGAGCGCGCCGACGCTTTCTTGGATAGATCGAACCAATTGTGGCATGGCGGGATCCGCGAGAAGGCGGCGCACCTCACGCGTCGTGTCGAGAAGCTCGCTCAGCATTTGCGGGTCGACCCGTCCGCTCTCGAGCCGCTGCAATTGCACTCCGAGCGCGCCGAGCTCGCTGCGAAGCTCGGCAAGGCCGGCGCTCGCCTGCGCGGTTCCGGAAGCGCGTCCGGTTCTTTGACCCGGATTTCCGCCAAGCTCCTCTTGCCGTCGCCGGATATCCTCGACCGCCGCATCGAGCTTTCCTGAACTCGTAACGCTGCGCAACATGACGCCTAGACGAGGAGCGGCAGCGGGAGGAGCGGGCGGACGCGGCATCGGAGCGGATGAGGGCTCATCGGCGTGCGAAGTTGCCGGAGCGCTGCTTTCATCGGTTTTCGGCGGCCGCGACAATTGCTGGAGGATCGAACCGAGCTTCGACTCGATCCCGGCGATCCGCTCCCCGCGCACGGTCGGATTGTCGCGGTCGCGAGCATCGGCGAGCTCGTCGATCTTTTCGACGACTCCCGCCACCCGCTTGCCCAAGCTCTCCATCAGAGCGGCGAATTCTTTGGAACTGCGATCGTCGTCGCTGTGCTCGCTCTCCATGAAGCTGACGCGGTCGTCGAGACGGCCAAGCGCGTGGCGAATCGGCTCGAAGGCTTTTGCTGGCGCTTCGGCCACGAGCCTCTCGATATGGTTCAATCGCTTCGTCATCAGGTCGAGCGCATCACGCATGGCGCCGGCCACGCGCTCTTGCGAGGAGGCAAGCCGCTTCGATTCGTCGGCATGCCGCATCTCGCTCTTCTCGATCCAATCGGAAATCGCGTCGAGCGCCGAATTCGTCCGCAATTCATTGCGCCGCACGTAGCGTTTTGCTTCCGCTACCGCTGCGGCGATAAGCGCCTGGGCGTCGAGATCTTCGCCGAGATCTGCATCATGCTCGGCGTCGACGTCGCGTGGATCGTCGTGCGAGCGTGCCTGGCGGCTTCTGGTGTAGCGGCTCACCACGGCTCGAACCCTTCCCAATTCGCGCTGCCCACCTCATGTAGAGAACGCGTCACGCAAATATCGACGTCCGGCGCAGCTGCGGTTCCAAGCGGGAATTTCTCCATCCATGGTAAACAGCGCGTTAATTTGCGTTGAGACTTGTTAATTTTGTCGCCGGGTGGCTAGGAAATAACTGCGCGGCTCAGTCGATCCGCGCGGGATTGAAAATGGTTCATATATAAACTATCTCGGAATGAATCGGCGGCTGCGGGAGAGGCGGGATGCCCGGCTATAAAGCTCCAATCGAGGACACGCTTTTCCTTCTGCGTGACGTTCTCGGTTACGAGCGGCTCGGCAACCTTGCGGGTTTCGCGGAGGCGCCCCTCGATGTCGTGGAAGCCATTCTCGGCGAGGCGGCCAAGCTTGCCGAGGAGGTTTTCCAGCCCCTCAACCGGATCGGCGATCTCGAAGGCTGCACGCGACATCAGGATGGCCGGGTGACGACGCCGAAAGGCTTCAAGCCGGCTTACGACGCTTTCCGTCAGGGCGGCTGGATCGGGCTTTCGGCGCCCGCGGCCTATGGGGGCCAAGGCTTGCCGATGACGCTCACCTCGGTTCTCGGTGAATATCTGTCGGCGGCCAATCTTGCGCTTTCCATGTATCCCGGCCTCACGCAAGGCGCGATCGCGGCGATTCTCGCCCATGGGTCGGACGAGCAGAAATCCACGTTCTTGCCAAAGATGATCGCCGGTGAATGGTCCGGGACGATGAATCTCACCGAGCCTCAATGCGGGACGGATCTCGGCCTCATCAAGACACGCGCCGCTCCCAATGAAGACGGGTCCTACGCGATCACCGGCACGAAGATTTTCATCTCGTCGGGCGAGCACGATCTCACCGAGAACATCATCCACCTCGTGCTCGCGCGCATCGAGGGCGCCCCGCAAGGCACGAAAGGCATCTCACTTTTCATTGTGCCGAAGCGCCGCGTGAAGGAGGACGGCTCGCTCGGGGAACCGAACGGCGTGTCCTGCGGCTCGATCGAGCACAAGATGGGGATTCACGGCAATGCCACATGCGTGATGAATTATGACGGCGCGATAGGCTTCCTCGTCGGCGAGGCGAACCGAGGGCTCAACGCCATGTTCGTGATGATGAACGAGGCGCGCCTTGCGGTCGGCGTGCAAGGGCTGGCGCAATCGGAGGCCGCCTACCAGAATGCCGCGGCTTACGCAAAAGAGCGGCTGCAAGGGCGCGCTTTGAGCGGGCCGAAGCAACCCACCAAACCGGCCGATCCCATCATCGTGCATCCGGATATCCGGCGCCTGCTGATGTCGATGCGCGCCTTCAACGAAGGGGCGCGCGCTCTCGTGCTCTGGACGGCAATGAAGGCCGACGTCTCGCATCGCTCCGACAACGATGCCGATCGCCGAGCCGCGTTGGATCATCTCGGCCTGATGACGCCGATCGTGAAAGGGGTGCTCACCGACACGGGCTTCGAGAACACGGTGAAGGCGCAGCAGGTTTTCGGCGGCCATGGCTACATCGCCGAATGGGGGATGGAGCAATTCGTCCGCGACGCGCGCATTGCGATGCTCTACGAAGGCGCGAACGGCATTCAGGCGATGGATCTCGTGGGACGAAAGCTCGGCAAGGACGGCGGACGCGCCGCGCTCGCCTTCTTCAACGAGGTGACGAGCTTCATCAAGGAGAGCGGTGCCGACGAGAGCCTTGCGGGTTTCGTGAAGCCGGTCGAGAGGGCGCTCGGTCATCTGCAGCAGGCGACGATGTGGTTCATGCAGAACGCGCTTGCAAGGCCCGATCATGCGGGCGCCGGCGCCACCGACTACATGCACATGTTCGGCCTTGTCGCACTCGCCTATATGTGGGCGAGGATCGTCAAGGCGGCACAAACGAAGCTGACGGCCGGTGATGATGGCGAAACCGCGCGCATGGAAGGAAAGATCGCCACCGCGAGGTTTTTCATGCAACGCATGCTACCCGAGACGGGAGCTCAGCTTGCGCGCATCACCTCCGGCGCGGACAGCGTGATGGCGCTCGCGGCGGAAGCGTTCTAGCGCGCGGCGACGGGCCATCAGGGTTCGGCACCGCCCTTTCGCTTTCGGCATGACGAGGCTGAATGAAGAGGCGGCGACGGCGTTCACGTATCGGGCCGCAGGGGTCGCGCGATCACACTCGCACCAGAGCCGCGAGGTCGCGGAAAAAAGGAGTTTCGCATGTCCGAGGCCTTCATCTACGATCATGTCCGTACACCGCGAGGCCGCGGCAAGCCGGACGGCGCGCTGCATGAGGTCACCTCGCTCGCGCTCGCGACCCATGCCTTGCGCGAGATCCAACGGCGCAACCACCTCGACACCAAGCTCGTGGAGGATGTCATCCTCGGTTGCGTCGACCCCGTAGGGGAGGCTGGCGGCAATATTGCGCGCAGCGCCGCGCTGTGCGCGGATTATGGTGAAAAGGCTCCCGGCGTGCAGATCAACCGCTTCTGCGCCTCGGGTCTCGATGCGGTGAATTTCGCCGCGGCTCAGATCATGGCCGGGCAGCACGAGTTGACGGTCGGCGGCGGCGTCGAGTCCATGAGCCGTGTCGGCATCGGCGCCTCGGGCGGCGCCTGGCCGGTCGATCCCGCGATTGCGATCAAATCCTATTTCATGCCTCAAGGCGTTTCGGCGGATCTGATCGCGACGAAATACGGTTTCTCGCGTGACAACGTCGACGCCTACGCGGTCGAGAGCCAAAAGCGGGCCGCGAAAGCCTGGGACGAGGGCCGCTTCGCGAAATCCGTCGTGCCGGTGAAGGATATGAACGGCATCACGCTTCTTGCGAAGGATGAGCATATGCGACCGCAAACCAATATGCAGTCGCTCGCGGCTCTCAAGCCGTCCTTCGCGATGATGGGCGAGATGGGCGGTTTCGACGCGGTCGGTGTCGCGGCCCATCCCGAGATCGAGACCATCGACCATGTCCACCATGCCGGCAATTCGTCCGGCATCGTCGACGGCGCGGCCGCCGTGCTGATCGGATCAAAAGCGGCCGGTGTCGCCGCAGGCCTCAAGCCGAGGGCGAAAATCAGGGCTTTCACCACCATCGGTTCCGATCCGGCATTGATGCTGACCGGGCCGGTCGATGTGACGAAAAAGCTTTTCGCTCGCGCCAAGATGTCGAAGGACAACATCGATCTTTTCGAGCTCAACGAAGCTTTCGCCTCGGTGGTGTTGCGTTACAGCCAAGCCTTCGACATCGATCCTGAGAAGCTCAACGTGAATGGTGGCGCCATCGCCATGGGCCACCCGCTGGGCGCTACCGGCGCAATGATACTCGGCACCGTGCTCGACGAACTCGAGCGAACCGGCAAGGAGACGGCGCTCGTCACGCTTTGCATCGGTGCCGGCATGGGCACGGCGACGATCATCGAGAGGGTGTAAGCGGTCAGTCGAGCGCGTCGCTCTATGGAGCCCCAGGGCAACACGTCGAAGCTCGCGATCGAGTGGCCGAAGGAGGAAGATCATGCCGAAGATTGATATCGCGAAGATCGCGGAAGTGAGCGGCAGCTTCTATCCCGCGAATCTCGGCGATCCTTGCCTCGGGCGCCATTGGAAGCGGCTCGGCGACGCGGCAGGTCTTACTCAGTTCGGCGCCAACCTCGTTCGAGTCGAGCCCGGCGCCTGGTCTTCGCTCCGGCATTGGCACGAGGAGGAGGACGAATTCCTGATCATGGTTTCGGGGGAGCTCGTCCTCGTCGAGGATGAAGGAGAAACCGTGATGCGCTCAGGCGATTGCGCCGGATTTCCGGTGAAGTCCGGCAACGGGCATCATCTCGTCAATCGATCGCGCCAAGACGGCATCTTCCTTGTCGTGGGGACGCGTGGCGCAAGGGAGCGCTGCCACTATCCGGACGCCGACCTTCTTTTCGTGGAGGATGAGAAGGGTGCAAGATACACGACGAGGTCAGGTGAGCTTCTTCTCTCGCTTTGATCGGGCCGTGCGCGTCCGATAGCTCATCCATCCTTTCAACTCATCGAGGCAGTCATGAACCTCACCAATTTCCGCTTCGAGACGGATGATCAGGGCATTGCGGTCGCGACCTGGGACATGCCAGGTCGGTCGATGAACGTCATCACGACCGAAGTCGGCGAGGAGCTGTTGCGGATCGTGGAGGAGGTTGCGGCGAACAGCGCCATAAAGGGCTGCGTGATCGCTTCAGGCAAGGAGAGTTTCTCGGGAGGCGCCGATCTCTCCATGCTCGAGAATTTCGGCAAGGAATTTTCGAAGCTCCGCAAGAGCAGCGGGGAAGAAGAGGCGGCAATCTTTTTCTTCGAGAAAACACGCTCCCTCTCGCTCCTTTACCGGCGCCTTGAAACTTGCGGAAAGCCAATCGCCGTTGCCATCCATGGCACCTGCCTCGGCGGCGCCTTCGAGCTCGCGCTTGCCTGCCATTTTCGCGTGATGGCGGATGACGACAAGACGCGCGTCGGTGTGCCGGAGATCAAGGTCGGTTTGTTTCCGGGCGCGGGAGGAACGCAGCGCATCGCGCGCCTCATGCCGACAGGAGATGCTCTGCAGATGATGTTCAAGGGCGAGCAGATCCGCCCCCAGGCCGCAAAGGGAATGGGCCTCGTGCACGCGCTCGCGAAGCGCGAGGAGGTGCTGATCGCCGCGAAGAAATGGATCGCCGACGGGGGCAAGGGCGTGCAGCCCTGGGACCAGCCGAATTTCCGTCTTCCCTCGGGCAAGGTGTTCTCGCCCGCCGGCATGCAGATCTGGCCGCCCGCCAATGCCATCTACCGGCGTGAGACGAACGACAACTACCCCGCTGCGAAGGCCTTGCTCAGTGCCGTCTTCGAGGGGCTGCAGCTTCCGATGGATTTGGCGCTCAAGGTCGAGAGCCGCTACTTCGCGCATATCCTTCGCTCGAAGGAAGCCGCCGCGATGATCCGCACGCTCTTCCTTTCGATGGGGGAATTGAACAAGGGCGCGAGACGCCCGCCAGGAGTTCCACCGACGTCGTTGAAGAAGATCGGTGTGGTCGGGGCGGGCTTCATGGGAGCCGGCATTGCCTATGTGAGCGCGCTCGCCGGGCTTGAGGTGGTGCTTCTCGACCGGACGATCGAGGAGGCCGAGAAGGGGAAGGCGCATTCGCACAAGCTCATGTCGGACCAGGTGATGAAGGGGCGCGCCAAGACGGCCGACCGCGATGCCTTGCTGAAGCGCATCGCGCCGAGCGCGGATTACGCGGCGCTTGCCGGCTGCGACCTCATCATCGAGGCCGTTTTCGAGGATCCGAAGGTGAAGGCGCAGGTGATCGGCAAGATCTCCTCCACTATCGGCAAGGATTGCATTCTTGCTTCGAACACCTCGACCTTGCCCATCTCAGGCCTCGCCAAGGACGCGGCGCGGCCGCAGGAATTCATAGGCATCCACTTCTTTTCGCCCGTCGAGCGCATGCTGCTCGTCGAGGTCATCATGGGGACGAAGACGGGCGACAAGGCCTTGGCGACGGCGCTCGACTATGTGCGCCTCATCAGGAAAACGCCGATCGTGGTCAATGACGCGCGCGGCTTTTACGCCAATCGCTGCGTCGGCGCTTATATTCGCGAAGGCCACCTCATGCTGATGGAGGGCGTGCCCGCGGCCATGATCGAGAATCTCGGCAAGATGGCCGGCATGCCAGTGGGTCCGCTTTCGCTCAACGATGAGGTGGCGGTCGATCTCGCCTGGAAGATCGTGAAGGCGACGAAAGCGGTCGATCCGAAGGCAATCGATCCGGTGCAGGAAAAGCTTCTCTCCACGATGGTCGAGACGCATGGACGCCTCGGACGCAAGAACGGCAAGGGATTTTACGACTACCCGGAGAAGGGCCAAGGACGAAAAAAGCTCTGGCCGGGCCTCAAGGAGGTCCAGCCTGTGCATCTCGATGCCGACGCGGTCGACAAGGACGAGCTCAAGCAACGCTTCCTCGTCACCCAGGCGCTCGAAGCGGCGCGGACGATGGTAGAGGGTGTGATCACCGATCCACGCGAGGCCGATGTCGGCTCGATCCTGGGTTTCGGCTTCGCACCCTTCACGGGCGGCACGATCTCCTACATCGACGGAATGGGCACGAAGCGCTTCGTCGAGCTCGCCGACAGGCTCGAGAAGAAGCATGGCCCTCGATTTGCTGCGCCGACGATTTTGCGAGACATGGCGTCGAAGGGTGAAAGCTTCTATGGACGCTTCACCGCGATTCCGAACAAGGCTGCCTGACCGATGCCCAAGATCGATTATTGGTTTACGCTCGTCTCGCCCTGGGCCTTCATCGGCCATGATGTGTTCATGACGCTCGCAAAAGCCCATGACGCTTCCATCAGCTACAAACCGGTGGTGCTTGGCGAGGTGTTCAAGGCGACGGGCGGACTGCCCCTTCCGCAGCGTCCGCCGGCCCGCCAGCGCTACCGCATGCTCGAGCTGCAGCGCTGGCGCGAGCTGCGCGGCATCCCGCTGAAGCTCAAGCCGAAGCACTGGCCCTTCGATCCGGCGCTCGCCGATCGCTGCGTCGTCGCAATCACCGAAGCGGGCGGGGACCCATCCGGCTTCATGCGCGCCGTTTGGGAGGCCTCTTGGATACGCGAGGAGGATTGCGCGAAAGAGGCGACGCTCGCCGAGCTCTTGAAGCGCACCGGGCATGATGCCAAGGACGTGCTTGCTGCCGCGAAGACGGAAGAGATCGGCAAGGTCTACGCTGCGCGCGCCCCCGAGGCGATCGCCGCCGGCGTCTTCGGCTCGCCCTGCTATGTGCTGAATGGGGAGGTCTTCTGGGGCCAGGACCGGCTCGACCTTCTCGAGCGCGCACTCGCGACGAAGCGGGAGGCGTATCCGGTCGATGCGGTGAGTTGAGGAACACACTCGCCGTGAAATTCTGATCTCACAGGTCGTGTCACCCCCGACGAGGCTCGCAAGGCGAGCCTCGGGAAGGGGGTCCAGGAAGCGATGGGGTTGCGGTTTCCCTTCCCCTCGCGCGCCTTCGTCGCGCTTGGCCGGAATGACAAGAGCCTTTTCCCACCATCGTGTCACCCCCGGCGAGGCTCGCAAGGCGAGCCTCGGGAAGGGGGTCCAGGAAGCGGTGGGGTTATGGTTCCCTTCCCCTCGCGCGCCTTCGGCGCGCTTGGCCGGGAATGACAAGAGCCTTCGCCCACCATCGTGTCACCCCCGGCGAGGCTCGCAAGGCGAGCCTCGGGAAGGGGGTCCAGGAAGCGATGGGGGTTGTGGTTTCCCTTTTCCTCGCTCGCCTTCGTCGCGCTCGGCCGGGAATGACAAGAGCCTTTTCCTCCCCCCTTACTTCAGCGTCTTCATCTTGTCCGTGACCGCATGTGTCCAGGCGCCGGTCGGCTCCTTGGTGATCACGGGGTCCGAGCCGCTCGCGAGAAGCTCTTTCACGGTGCGCGTGTAGTCGGCTTCCTGGAGAGTGCCGTCGGTGCCGGAGGTGAGCTTGTTGATCTCGCCCATCATGCGCACCTGATGCTTCTCGGTCTGCGCGCCGGTCGCGTCATTCTCGAGCACGATTTTCGCGGCTTCGGTCGGGTGCTCACGCGCCCATTCCCAGCCCTTCTCGGATGCCTTCACGAAGCGTGCGAGCTTCTCGACGAAGGCGGGGTCCTTGAGCTTGTCCTCCGTCGCGTAGAGCCCGTCCTCGAGCGTTGCCACGCCCTGGTCCTCATATTTGAAGACCACGAGCTTGTCGGCCGGGATGCCGGCGTCGATCACTTGCCAATATTCGTTGTAGGTCATCGTCGAGATGCAATCGGCCTGTTTTTGCAAAAGCGGGTCGACGTTGAAGCCTTGCTTCAGCACCTTCACGCCGCCCGGCGAGCCGTCCGTCTTGAGGTTGAGTTTCGCCATCCAGGCGAGGAAGGGGTATTCATTGCCCGCGAACCAGACGCCGAGCGTCTTATTGGGAAAGTCCTTGGGCGTTTTGATGCCCGTGTCGGCTCGGCACGTGAGTTCCATGCCGGAGCGCTTGAAGGGCTGGGCGATGTTGACGAGCGGCACGCCTTTCTCGCGCGAAGCGAGCGCCGACGGCATCCAGTCGATGATCACATCCGCGCCGCCGCCCGCGATCACCTGCGGCGGGGCGACATCGGGCCCGCCGGGCTTGATGGTCACGTCGAGCCCGGCTTCCTTGTAGAACCCCTTGTCCTTGGCGACGTAATAGCCTGCGAATTGCGCTTGGGTCACCCATTTGAGCTGCAATGTCAGCTTGTCGGCCGCTTGCGCCGACGAGACGGCAGCGAGGCTTGCCGCCGCCGCGAGGCAAAGTGCCAGTTTCTTCATCATGACCTCTCCTTTGTTGCGGCGCCTTTCGCCGTGCCTCACCCTCTCTGGCGATAGGACGGGTGCCAGAATGTCGCCTTGCGTTCGACGAGCGCGATCAACCCGTAGAAGATGGATCCGAAGAGCGCCGCCACGAGGATCGTTGCCCAAACCATGTCGATATTCATGCGCCCGACCTCGGCGTTGATGCGAAAGCCCATGCCGGTGATCGGCGTGCCGAAAAACTCCGCGACGATCGCGCCGATGAGCGCAAGCGTCGAATTGATCTTGAGGCCGTTGAAGATGAAGGGCAAGGCCGCGGGCAGCCGAAGCTTGGTGAGCGTTTGCCCATAGCCCGCCGCATAGGTCTTCATCAAGTCGCTTTCCATCGCGCCCGCCGCGGCAAGTCCTGCATTGGCGTTCACCAGCATCGGAAAAAAGGTCATCACCACGACGACCGCGGCCTTCGAGGGCCAGTCGAAGCCGAACCACATGACCATGATTGGCGCGATGCCGACGATCGGCAAGGCCGAGACGAGATTGCCGAGCGGCAGAAGTCCGCGCTGCAGGAAGGGAACGCGATCGATCAGGATGGCCACGAGAAGCCCGGCGCCCGAGCCGATGACGTAGCCGGCAGCGACGCCTCGGAGCGTCTGAAGGAAGTCGACGCCGAGCGTCGGCAACGAGTTCGCGAAACGCTGGGCGATGGCCGAGGGCGGCGGCAAGATCACATGCGGCACATTGAACGCCCGCACGATGACTTCCCACAGAAAAAGCATCGTCGCGCCGAAGATCACCGGGACGGCAAGGTTGCACAGTGTCCGCAAGGGCCCTTGTTCGGGCGTCGCGGCGATGATCGCGTTCACCAGCCGCCAGGCGCCGAGCCACACTGCGACCATGGCCGCGATGAGGGCCGACGGCGCGTGCACTTCGGCGTTCGGCGCGAGCGAGGAGATCAGGGCTGCTGCGGTGAGCACGGTGCCGCTCCCTGTCAGCAGGAGCAGGAACTGGGACCGGCGGCGATTGAGGCTCGCGATCGCGCCAGCGACGAGAAGCACGAGCCCGGCCGCCGACAGCAGATGGCCTTTTTCTGCGCCATCGGAGTTCATGAGCGAGAAGGCGAGAAGCGCCGAGAGGCCACAGGCAAGAGCAAGACCATCGAAACGTTTCAGACGGGAGGCCCGCTGCTTGCCCCTCATCGAGCGCACGTGTTCGGCGGCTGAAGCTTCAGCGAAGCTCATCGCACGTATCCCATGCGCTTCGATACGGCGCGATCGACCATGCCGACGAGCATGACGAGCATCGCCGCGCAGAAGGCTGCCGCAAAGAGCGCCGCCCAGATCTGGATCGTCTGCCCGTAATAAGAACCGGCAAGAAGCCGCGCGCCAAAGCCGCCATCCTCGCTCTTGGTCATCTCCGCGACCACGGCGCCGACGAGGCTCGCGGCGACTGCGACCTTGAGGCTCGCGAAGAGAAAGGGCACGCTCGCCGGCGCCCTGAGCTTGAAGAAGGTCTGGAAACGCGTGGCCGAGTAGGTGCGCATGAGATCGAGCTGCAGCGGATCAGGCGAGCGCAAGCCTTTCACCATCCCGACCGTGACCGGGAAGAATGAAAGATAGGCCGAGATCGTCGCCTTCGGCACGATCCCCGTCACGTCGAACTGGTTCATGATCACGACAATCATCGGGGCGAGCGCGATGATTGGGATCGTCTGCGAGGCGATGATCCATGGCATAAGACTTCGCTCGAGACTTGCGGCATGCACGATCATCACGGCTAGCAGCATGCCGAGAGCCGAGCCGATGGCGAAGCCGAGAAGCGTAGCCTCGAGCGTTACCGCGCCATGGTAGACGAGGCTTCGCTTCGACGAGGGCGAGAGCTCGAACACCGTCTTGTCGATCTCCGCCGCGATCTGATGCGGCGCAGGCAGACGCGGACGATCCTGGCTCATCGTACCTTCGACGAGATCGCTCGTGGAATAGGCTTGATCGGCATTGGCGAAAGCGTCGCGCTGCAAGTCGAGATTCATGAAGAACGCGGCGACATACCAGATGATGAGAATGAAAAATACGACGACGAAGATCGGAAAAGCGTTGCCGGCGGACAGCCGTTGAAGAAGGCGAGGCGCGCCGCGCTCAGTCGACATAGGAATGGCCTTCGCGCAATCCGTGCCGGACGCGATTGGCGATTTCCAGGAATTGGCGCGTTTCGCGGACCTCGAGCGTGCGGTCGCGGGCAAAACCACATTCGATGACATCATGGATGCGGCCGGGACGCGGTGACATGACCACGATCCTCGTCGAGAGGAACACAGCCTCCGGAATGGAATGGGTGACGAAGACGACCGTCTTGCGCGTCTTGTTCCAAAGCTGCAAAAGCTGCTCGTTGAGCTTGTCGCGCACGATCTCGTCGAGCGCACCGAAGGGCTCGTCCATCAGCAAGAGGTCGGGATCGAAAGCGAGAGCGCGCGCGATCGAGGCGCGCTGCTGCATGCCGCCCGACAATTGCCAGGGAAATCGCCTCTCGAAGCCGCTGAGATTCACGAGGTCGAGATTGCGTTGGACACGCTCTTTGCGCTCCTCCTTGGAAAATCCCATGATCTCGAGCGGAAGCGCGATGTTCCGCGCAATCGTGCGCCAGGGGTAAAGCGCCGGCGCCTGGAACACATAGCCATAAGCGCGCTCGAGCCTTGCCTCACTGGGCGTGAGCCCGTTGATGATGACCTTGCCGCTCGTCGGCGTCTCGAGATCGGCTATCACGCGCAACAACGTCGTCTTGCCGCATCCCGAAGGTCCGATGAGCGAGACGAATTCGCCGCGCTCGATCGAAAGATCGATCCCGGAAAGCGCCTCGACCGGACCGTCCGAAGTCTCGAAGGTGAGCGACAAGCGGGAGATGTCGATGACGCGCGCGGCCCGTGCCTCGGCGCCGCTCTCTGCCTTGGGAATGCTCTCGAGCATCAGCGCGCGATCTTCCGCACGGCAGTGATCTTCTTCCACTCGGTCAAGGCGCGTGCGGCGGCGGGGAAGGGGGCCCGAGCGACGAATTTGCCGCGCCCTGGCTTGGCGCTCATCTGACCACCGTCATAGACGACCTCGCCACGCGAGATCGTGGTGCGCGGCAGGCCGCTCACCTTCACGCCTTCGAAGACGTTGTAATCGATCGCCGACATCTGCGTCTTCGCCGAGATCGTCTTCTCGGCCTTCGGATCCCAGATGACGATATCGGCGTCCGAGCCCGGCAAGATCGCGCCCTTCTTCGGATAGAGGTTGAGGATGCGCGCGATATTCGACGAGGTCGCGGCGACGAATTCATTCATGGTGAGACGTCCCGTGCCGACGCCGTAGGTCCAGAGCACCGGCATGCGATCCTCGAGGCCGCCCGTGCCGTTCGGGATGCGCGTGAAATCATTGCGGCCGAAACGCTTCTGCTCGCTGGTGAAGGCGCAATGATCGGTCGCGACAACTTGCAAGGAACCGGCGCGCAAGCCGTTCCACAAATCTTCCTGATTGGCCTTGTCGCGGAAGGGCGGCGACATCACGCGCCGTGCCGCGTGGTCCCAATCCTTGTTGAAGTATTCGCTCTCGTCGAGGACAAGGTGTTGAATCAGCGGCTCGCCATAGACGCGCTTTCCCTCGGCGCGGGCGCGCGCGATCGCGTGATGCGCCTGGCGGCACGAGACATGCACGATGTAGAGCGGCACACCCGCCATGTCGGCGAGCATGATGGCGCGGTTCGCCGCCTCGCCTTCGACCTCCGGTGGCCGCGACCAGGCATGGCCTTCGGGACCTGTGATTCCGTCCGCCAAAAGCTTCGCTTGGAGAGCCGCCACCACATCGCCGTTCTCGGCATGCACGAGCGGCATGGCGCCGAGTTCGGCGCAGCGGCGGAAGGAGGCGAACATCTCGTCATCATTCACCATCAACGCGCCCTTGTAGGCCATGAAATGCTTGAAGGTGGTGACACCCCGCTTGACGACGGCGGCCATCTCGTCGCGCACCTTCTCGGTCCAATAGGTGATGCACATGTGATAGGCATAATCGGTGCAGGCGGTTTTTGATTTCTTGTCCCACTCGGCCCAAGCTTCAAGAAGTGGCTGGCCATTCGTCGGAATACAGAAATCGACCACCATCGTGGTGCCGCCGGAGAGCGCGGCCTTGGTGCCGCTCTCGTAGTGATCGGCCGATGTCGTGCCCATGAAGGGCATCTCGAGATGCGTGTGCGGGTCGATGCCGCCGGGCATGACGAAGCAGCCCGAGGCATCGACGACATCCGTGCCTGAAAGGCCGGTCCCGATGGCCTTGATGCTTTCACCTTCGACGAGGATATCGGACTTGAATGTGCGGTCCGCCGCGACGATGTCGCCGCCCTTGATCAAAAGAGACATCGCGTTCCTCCAGGAATAACTCCTTCTCCCGCGCTCTTCGCGCGGGAGAAGGTGCCGGCCGCGTGAGCGGCCGGCGGATGAGGGCGGCGTAGGGCACAACCATTGCTCATCCCACCACCTCCGCCTTCTCGAGGACGGCGTGCATCAGCACATTGGCGCCGGCCGTCGCCCAATCGGGCTTGATGTCCTCGGCTTCGTTGTGGCTCACCCCATCGACGCAAGGCGTGAAGATCATCGAAGTGGGCGCCACCCGGGCGATATAGCAGGCGTCGTGCCCGGCGCCCGAGACGATGTCGCGATGCGTGTAGCCGAAATGCTGGGCGGCGCGGCGCACGGCGGCAACGCACTCCTTGTCGAAGGCGACCGGCTGATAATAGAAGATCTGGCGGATCTCATAGCTGAGACCGATTTCCTTGGCGATCGCCTGGACGCCCTCTCGCAGCCGAGCATCCATCACCGAAAGCACCGCGTCATCGGGATGGCGGAATTCACACGCGATGAAGGCCGTCCCTGGAATCACGTTGCGTGAGTTCGGGTATGGGTTGAGCATGCCCACGGTGCCGACGGCGAGCGGCGCCTGCGCGAGCGCCGTCTTGTTGACGAGCTCGACGATGCGCGCCGCGCCCAGAAGCGCGTCCTTGCGCCGCGGCATCGGGGTCGAGCCCGCATGGCTCTCAAAGCCGGTGAGGTCGATCTCGTACCAGCGCTGACCCTGTCCATGCGTCACGATGCCGACATCGAGATTCTCCGCTTCGAGGATCGGTCCTTGTTCGATATGGAGCTCGAAGAAGGCGTGGATTTTCCGGGTTCCCACCGGTTCATCCCCTTTAAAGCCGATGCGCGTGAGCTCCTCGCCGAGCTTCTTGCCTTCCTGGTCTTCGCAGGCATAGGCGAAATCCTTGGTGTAGACGCCTGCAAAGACGCCCGAGGACACCATCGCGGGCGCGAATCGCGAACCTTCCTCGTTCGTCCAATTGGCGATCTCGATCGGGCGCTTCGTCTTGATCTTGAGGTCATTGAGCGAGCGCACGACCTCGAGTGCCCCGAGCACACCGAGCACGCCGTCGAACTTCCCGCCCGTCGGCTGTGTGTCGAGATGCGAGCCCATCATCACCGGCGCAAGACCATTCTCCGTACCGGGTCGGCGCGCGAAGATGTTCCCCATCTCGTCGACCGCGACGCCGCATCCGGCCTTCTCGCACCAAGAGGTGAAGAGCGCACGGCCTTCGCGGTCGAGATCGGTGAGCGTGAGCCGCTTGCTTCCGCCCTTCGGTGTCGCTCCGATCTTCGCCATTTCCATGATCGAATCCCAGAGCCGCCCGCCATCGATGCGGATATTCGAGAGATCGGCCATCGTCTACTCCGCCGCCTGCTTCGCCATGGGATTGTTGGGGTGCTTGGTCCAATCGAGAGGCGGCTGTGCGTAGGGGACGCCTGTGCGCGGGTCGATGCCTTGCGTGCGGTGTTCCAGGGTGATGCAGTTCTCGACGGGGCAGACGAGCACGCACAAATTGCAGCCGACGCATTCCTCGTCCTTGACCACGAATTTGCGCTCGCCGTTGACGGTGGCGGCGATCGCCTGATGGGAGGTGTCCTCACAAGCGCTGAAGCAGCGCCCGCATTTTATGCAAAGGTCCTGATCGATGACCGCCTTCGCAACATAGTTGAGGTTGAGGTGCTCCCATTCGGTGAAATTGCGCGTGGCGCGTCCTTCGAAGTCCGCGAGCGTCGCGTGTCCGGCCTGGTCCATCCAATCCGTAAGGCCGGAGATCATCTCCGTGACGATGCGGAAACCGTAAGTCATGGCCGCTGTGCACACCTGCACCGTGCCTGAGCCGAGCGCGATGAATTCGGCAGCGTCTCGCCAGGTGGTGATGCCGCCGATCCCGGAGATCGGCAAACCGCGCGTCTCGGGATCGCGCGCGATCTGCGCCACCATGTTGAGCGCGATCGGCTTCACTGCAGGCCCGCAGAAGCCGCCATGCGTGCCTTTGCCGTCCACATGCGGCGCCGGTGTCATGCGATCGAGATCGACCTGCATGATCGAGGTGATGGTGTTGATGAGCGATACCGCATCCGCTCCGCCGCGCTTCGCCGCCCGCGCCGGGTAGCGGATGTCCGTGATGTTCGGGGTGAGCTTCACGATGACGGGCATGCGCGTGTTCTGCTTGCACCAGCGCACCACCATCTCGATGTATTCGGGCACTTGGCCCACCGCCGACCCCATGCCGCGCTCGGACATGCCGTGCGGGCAGCCGAAATTCAATTCGATGCCGTCGCAACCTGTCTCCTCGACAGGCTTGAGGATTTTCTTCCACGCCGCTTCCTCGCAAGGCACCATGAGCGAGACGACGACCGCGCGGTCCGGCCAATCGCGTTTCACTTGCTTGATCTCGCGCAGGTTCACGTCGAGGGGACGGTCGGTGATGAGCTCGATGTTGTTGAAGCCGATGACACGCCGGTCGGGACCATGGATCGCCCCGTAGCGCGGACCGCTCACATTGACGACGGGAGGGCCGTCCTCACCGAGCGTCTTCCAGACGACCCCGCCCCACCCCGCCTCGAAGGCGCGTTTGATGTTGTAAGCCTTGTCGGTCGGAGGAGCGGAGGCGAGCCAGAAGGGATTCGGCGAAAGGATGCCTGCGAAATTCGTGCGTAGATCGGCCATCGTCGTTTCCACTCATTGATGATGGCGAATAGCGAAATGGCGAGTAGCGAATAGAATGCGCATCACTACTCGCTATTCGCTACTCGCTCGCTACCCGCAAGCGCTCGATGCATGGAGAGCGCGGCCTGCTTGCCGTCCTCCACCGCAGTGACCGTGAGGTCCTGGCCACCGGCGACGCAGTCCCCGCCGGCCCATATGCCCGGCACCGAGGTGCGACGTTCCTCATCGATCGCGATCCGCCCGCCCGCGATGTCGAGGCCTTGGGCGTTTCCGAACCCGTCGGAGATGAAGATCTGGCCGATCGCCGAGAGCACCATGTCCGCCTCGAGCCGAAAGCTCTCGCCCGTCGATGCAAGCGCGCCGTTGCCGGGAGCCACGCGCTCGAACACGACGCCGGTCACGCGCCCGGCCTCGCCTTCGAGCGTCTTCGGGGCGGCGAAATGGCGGATCAGCACGCCGTCATTGCGTGCAAGCTCGCGCTCGTATCCGCTCGCCTTCATTTCGGCTTCACCGCGACGATAGACGATCGTCACCTCGTCCGCGCCGAGGCGCTTCGATTGCACGGCCGCATCGATCGCGGTCATGCCACCGCCGATCACGACGACCTTGCGTCCGACCGGCAGACGCGAAAGGTCCGTGGCTTGTCGCAACTCTGCGATGAATTCGACCGCGTCGCTCACGCCTTTGAGGCTTTCCTCGCCGGCGAGCCGAAGCTTGTTCACCCCTGCGAGGCCGATGCCGAGAAAAACGGCATCATAGTCGCGCCGAAGCTCGGAAAGCTCGAGATTCGTGCCGAGCTTTCGTCCAGTTTCGACCTTTATGCCCCCGATCGAGAGAACGAACTCGACCTCTTTCTGGGCAAAGCCGTCGACTGTCTTATAGGCTGCGATGCCGTATTCGTTGAGGCCGCCAAGTCGATCCTTGGCCTCGAAGAGGATAACCTCGTGACCGAGTTCGGCGAGCTTATGCGCGCAGGCGAGGCCCGCGGGTCCCGCCCCGACAACGGCGATCCGCCTTCCTGTGGAGGGCGCGCGTTCGAACGGCTGTTTCCCCGCCCCCATCATCGCATCCGTCGCGTGCCGCTGGAGGAGGCCGATCTTCACGGGCTTGCCTTCGGCAGCCTCGCGCACGCAGGCTTCCTCGCAGAGCGTCTCCGTGGGACAGACGCGCGCACACATGCCGCCGAGCACGTTGGCGGAAAAGATCGTCTCGGCCGCCCCGAGCGAATTCCCCGCCGCGATCTGACGAATGAACATCGCGATGTCGATGCCGGTCGGGCAGGCCTTTTGACAAGGTGGCTCGTGGCAGAAATAGCACCGCTCCGCCTCGACGAAGGCCTCGTGGGTCGACAGCGGAGGATGCAGATCGGCGAAGTTATCGGCGTATTCCACGCCCGTCAGGCGTCCCGCCGCAAGACCATTTGCGTAGCGGTTTTGCGCCTCGCCGCCTTTGGTGCCGTCCTGCTCCATCCGCGGTCCATCCCTCCATGAGGTGAGGAAGCGATCCCCGCACGCAGCCTGAGACTTGTCAAGGTTGTGTGGCGTCCCCTGAGAGGCGAGCGAGCCAGCGCCCTTGTCATCCCCGGCGAGGCGAGTGAAACGAGCCAGGGAAGGGGCGAGGAACCCAAAGGAAGATAGGTTCCTTTCTCCTCGCGGCTTTCGGCCGCTCGGCCGGGAACGACGTGCTCACTCGGCATGCGGTGTCACGATGAACCCGCCATCCCGGTCGAGCGTGATGGGGCCGCGCGCCGCGCCCGCGATCCAGCGCGCCGTCGCGCCGAGACCGCCGAAGGAGAAGAGATGCGGCGATATCTCGTCCATGTCATCGGCGGAAAGCGCTTCGACGAGCGCGCGGATGATGGGGTCCGGCGCGACCGCGTTGAACATATGCTTCACGAGGCCGCTTCTTCGGGCAAGCGCCTCGGCCGAGGCTCTCACCCCGCAGCGGCGCGCGTAGTTCAGCCACGTCATCAGGCTCGTCGGCCCCGCAAGGCCGATGTCGACAGGAAGGTGAAGGCCGCGCCGGCGCAGCCATTCGAGCCAGCGAAGGATCACGCGCGGCTC
>JAFBAK010000007.1 GCA_019247795.1 Hyphomicrobiales bacterium
TGATCGTCGACGCGCAGGTCGAGATCGGAATATTCCTCGGTCGAGACCACCACGAGGCACGCCGATTGCTTGCCGCGCTTGTCGCCGCCGGCTGCTTCGCCTGCCTTCATCGCCTCGATCAGGCGAGCCGGCATCGGCAGATGCGAATTTTGTTCGAAAGCCGCAATGGTGTCGGCGACGACACGCGGTCCGGCGAGCATGTTCCCGGCGCAGGAGCAATCACGCCCCGCGTCGTGCCCGGCCCATTCGACGCAATCGCTTCCGGTGTGCGCGCCGATACGTCCATCGGCGTCCATGACGTGAAGCTGACGTGAGGCTTGGCCGCGATCCGCGCCGGTGAGGAGACGAACGACATCCGCTGCCGGCACGCCGGCTTCGAGGAGTGCGAGGCCGCGCCGGCCATAAAGAGGGTTCGTCAAGGCTTGCGTCGCGAGCGCGCCGACGCCGGAGCGCAAATGGGGGACACGGCTGCCGACCGCGAAGAACTTCGTCGCAACCGCGATCGCCATCTCTCCCGTGCGCGTATCGCGCGCAATGATCGACCATGTCATGACAAATGCCCCTGCTTTTTCGGATGATGCAACGCCAAACGCGGCCGCTTCTCTCGCGCGAAGGCGAGAGCGGTGTCTGCTCCTTTCCTTTTCGCAACCCGGCTTGCGTCACGCAAGGGACCGGGGTGTTCTTCACCGCGCATGCGCGAATGGCGCTTTGGTGGATGATGTTTCCCCACTTCGCCCGATTGCTCACCGATAGAGATCGACGCGCGTCGGCGGCAATCCGCTCGTGCCCTTCACGCGTTTCGAGACGAGCGTCTGGTAAATTCCGACATTGTTGCGCTCGAAAGCGACGGAGCAGCCGGCGAGGTAAAGAAGCCAGAGGCGCGCCTTGACGGAACCCACCTCGGCGTCGGCGTCGTCGAGCCGCGAGACGAGGCGGTCGTGCCAGTGGCGACATGTGCGTTGGTAGTGCTCGCGCCAACCCTCGACATCGTGAACCTCGAAGCCAGCGCTTTCGAGACCGGTCACGGTCCGCCCGATCGTGTCGAGCTCGCCGCCGGGGAAGATGTATTGCGTGAGCGCATCGAACTCGGGCCGCTTCTTGCGCCTGTGGACCTGGCGGCTCTTCCCGGGCCGCGTGATCGCGTGGTGCAGATAAAGGCCTCCCGGCCGCAATGACCGATGCACCAACTTGAAATAGGCCGGCAGATTGTCGAGCCCGACATGCTCGGCCATGCCGATCGAAACGGCCTTGTCGAAGACGCCGTCGATCGCGGCGTAGTCCTTGAGCTCCACGCGCACGCGATCCTTGAGTCCGAGCCTTTCGATCTTCTCCTTGGCGTAGGCGAGCTGCTGCTCCGAGAGCGTCACGCCATAGCCTCTCACGCCATGGTGCTTGGCCGCGTGAATCAGGAACGCTCCCCAGCCGCATCCGACATCGAGCACCGTCTCGCCCGGCTGAAGGCGCAATTTGCGGCAGCACATTTCGAGCTTGTCGATCTGGGCTTGCGCCAGACTATTGTCCCATTCCCTGAAATAGGCGCAGCTATAGACCATCTCGGGGTCGAGCCAGAGCTCGTAGAATGCGTTCGAGACGTCGTAATGATAGGCGATGTTCTTCTTGTTCTGTGCCGCGCCGGCGCTCCCTCGGCGCGTGCTGATCTCCTCGAGCGGCCAGGGCTCGCCTCGCCGCGCGAAGAGAAAACGAGATGCCGCGCGCAGGAGGAGCGTCTTCTTCAGCATCTTGCGCATGTCGCGCGTGCGCACCGCTGGGCGATGCGCGACGAGATCGAACAGAGTGCCGTTGCGCAAATCAAGTCGCGCCGCCGCCCATAGATTGGCGAGCGTGCGCAGATTCGGGCGTCGCACGAGCCCGGCCACCGCCCCTTCGTCGGCGATGAAAACGCAAAGTGCCCCGCGTTCCCAATTTTCGGGAACCATCGAACCGTCCCACAAGAGAAAGCCGAATTGCAGCGCGAAAACCCGATGCACGTGATCGAGCAGACGCCGCAGCGCCTCGAGGCGTCTTTGAGACATGGGTGACCGTCTTGCTTGTCGTTCGGTGAAGGCGCGCTTCTTGGATCAGCACCAAAAGGAAGTCCAGCGCACAGTGTCTTGAAAGCTTCTTGCTCGACGAGGGCGAGACGCTCATTTATCCTGTGAGCGCTCGATGCCTGAGGCAATGTTCAGGGAGACGGCGGACGATGTCGCGATGGACAGCCTGCGTCCTTGTTGCGCTTTCGCTCACATGGGGCGGCGGAACACTTTCGGCGGCGCGGGCCGCCGAGCAGGTGGATTTGCTGCTGGTGCTTGCCGCCGATGTCTCCCGCAGCATCGACGATCAGAAGTTCGAGCTCGAGCGGCGAGGCTACGCGGCGGCGCTCAGCGATCCGAAGGTCCTGCAAGCGATCGCGGCAGGCCCGCACGGAAAAATTGCCGTGGCCTTTGTCGAATGGGCCGGCGCCAATTCGCAAAAGCTCCTGATCGATTGGACCCTGGTGCGGGACGTCGAGGACACGAAGCTTTTCACGAGCCGCCTGCTCGAGCAGCCTCGCTCCTTCGCCGACCGCACCGCGATCGGCGCCGGTATCGATTTCGCCCGGGCGCAGTTCGGCAGGGCACCCTACACGAGTGACCGTCGCGTCATCGATGTTTCGGGTGACGGCACGAACAATAGCGGGCGCGACGTGCGCTCCGCACGCGACGAGGCGGTGAGCAACGAGGTGACGACGATCAACGGCCTCGTGATCTTCAGCGACGCGCCCATCCCCTATAATCCTGAGCACACGAACCCGCCCGGCGGGCTCGACAATTACTACAGGGAAAATGTGATCGGCGGCACGAACGCCTTCGTGATGGTCGCGGAGAATTTCGACAGCTTTGGAAAATCGATCGTCGCGAAGCTGATCCGGGAAATTTCAGCGGCACGGCCTTCGAGGGAATTGTCCCCCGGTTGAGCGCCGGCCCTTGGCGGGTGAGATCAGGCGGTGAGGCGCGCCTCGTTCTCGTTCGGCTCGCGCAGCACATAGCCGCGTCCCCAGACCGTCTCGATGTAGTTCTTGCCGTTCGACGCGTTGGCGAGCTTCTTGCGAAGCTTGCAGATGAAGACGTCGATGATCTTGAGCTCGGGCTCATCCATCCCGCCGTAAAGATGATTGAGGAACATCTCCTTCGTGAGGGTCGTGCCCTTCCGCAAGGAGAGCAGCTCGAGCATCTGGTATTCCTTGCCGGTGAGATGCACGCGAGCTCCGCCGACCTCAACGGTCTTCTGGTCGAGATTGACGGTGAGATCTCCGGTATTGATCACCGATTGGGCATGGCCCTTGGAACGGCGCACGATGGCATGAATGCGCGCCACGAGCTCATCCTTGTGGAAAGGCTTGGTCAGGTAGTCGTCCGCTCCGTATCCGAGCCCCCTCACCTTGTCGTCGGTATCGGCGAGCCCCGAAAGGATGAGGATTGGCGTCTTGACCTTGGCGACGCGCAGCGAGCGAAGCACGTCATAGCCGGACATATCGGGTAGATTGAGGTCGAGAAGGATGATGTCGTAGTCGTAAATCTTGCCGAGATCGACGCCCTCCTCGCCGAGATCAGTCGTATACGTGTTGAAATTCTCGGATTTCAGCATCAGCTCGATGCTTTGGGCGGTGGCGCTGTCGTCTTCGATGAGCAGAATGCGCATGAAGTATCCCCAACCTCGACCTGAGCCAGCTCCGCCTCGCGGATGCGCCGGACCGCTTCTCTCAACTGCTTCGCTTGGCGGATGGCACAAGCTTCACACCATCTCACCTGATTCGCGACCCTAATGACCATTGGTTAACAAAAACTGATTCTTGGCGGAAGCCTTCGAGTGCTCTTCCTGAACGTAAACGATACAGCAACCTAAACGGGTAACGAAGCGGCAACCTCGACCCGGTAAGGTTACCTCGTCTCGCGTGAATTCATTCGCGCCTCCAGGGCTTGGCTGCGGCGCGCCTTTTCATGTGTTCAGGAGTTGCCTACCGATGAAAACGCGAGGGTCCCTCATCCGCCTCAAACGCTTCGCGGCCGACGAGAAGAGCCGCAATCTGACGCGGATCGAAACGATGATCCGCGAATTCTCCAAGGATTCGGCCGAGCTCGACCGCGAGATCGCGGCCGAAGAGGCCCGCGCCGGCATCACGGATCCGAAGCACTTCGCCTACCCGACCTACGCCAAGGCGGCGACGCAGCGTCGGGACAATCTTCGCCGCTCGGTCGAGGACCTCAAGCTTCAGCTGGAGGAGGCGCGCGCCGAATATGAGGATGCGCTCGCCGACCTGAAGAAAATGGAAGCGCTCGACGAGCGCGAGCGAACGCTCGAGGCGCCGCGAGGCGAAACGAGCAGCGGCTTCGCCATGGCGCGCGCCTGACCTCTCAACGAGCCAGCGAAAACGGAACCGGCGGGCGAGCTTCCGGTCATCCGGCGAGCGTTTTCGGCTCGCCTCTGGCCTGACCCACGGAAGCTTGCCGGCGGCCGGACCCCGCAAAATCGTGCTTTTGGCCGAGATTGCCACGCCGCGACGAGTTCGCATAAGCTTCCGCCAAAGGCGGCAAGAAAGCCGCCGATCAACAGGGGACGGCCAAGGGCCGGGGAGAAGGCGATGAACGAGCTGGGGCAAGCGGCATCCCGGAAGGCATTCTGGCGACTGATGCCGTTTCTGATGGTCTGCTACTTTTTCGCCTATCTCGACCGCTCCAACATATCGTTCGCCGCGCTCGGCATGAACAAGGAGCTCGGCTACAACGCCGAGATCTTCGGTTTCGGATCCGGCATTTTCTTCATCGGCTATTTCCTTTTCGAGGTGCCGAGCAACCTCATCCTCGAGAAGGTGGGTGCGCGCATTTGGATCGCACGCATCATGATCACCTGGGGCATCATCTCCTTCTGCATGATATTTCAGGATGCGAGCTGGAACAGCTTTGCCGTGCCGATCGCCGCGCCGATTGCGGCGGTCTATCGCGGTCTCTTGTGGCTCATCGGCACGCCGAGCCACTTCGTCGACCTGACGCCCAACTCGGCGATGCTCATCGTGATCCGCTTCCTTCTCGGCCTCGCCGAGGCCGGCTTCTTTCCCGGAATCATCTTGTTCCTGACTTATTGGTTCACCGCCAAGGATCGCGCCAAGATGGTCGGCATGTTCATGGCGGCGATCCCGCTATCCTCCGTGATCGGCGCTCCCATCTCTTCCCAAATCCTCGCCCATGTCGACGGTGCAATGGGGCTTGCCGGCTGGAAATGGCTCTTCATTCTCGAGGCAGTGCCCACCATCCTCCTCGGCATCATCGCCTTCGGCTATCTCACCGATAAACCGGAAAAGGCGGCTTGGCTGACGGCGCCCGAGCGCGAGGCGCTCTCGCACACGCTTGAAACCGAAAGATCGGGGCGTGAAGCCTTGCGCCACTACAGCCTCTGGGAAGCACTTTCCAACCCGCGCGTGCTGGCGCTCTCGGCGATTTATTTCGGCAACGTGACCTGCAATTACGGCCTCGGCTTCTTCATCCCGCAGATCCTGCAGCCGTTCGGCATTCCGACAGCCGATATCGGCTGGTATGTCGCCATTCCTTACTTCATCGGCATGGTGGCCATGGTGCTCTGGAGCCGCCATTCCGATCGGACGGGCGAACGGGTCTGGCACGTCGCCGGCCCGTTGATACTCGCCGGCCTTTCGTTCATCGGCGCCGCTTACAGTGGCACGCTAACCCTTGCGCTGGTGGCCTTCTCCTTTGCGGCGATCGGGATCTACACGTCCGTTTGCACCTTCTGGGTCCTTCCGACGGGCTTCCTCACCGGAGCCGCCGCGGCCGGCGGCATTGCCCTCATCAACTCGCTCGGCAATCTCGGGGGCTTCGTCGGGCCCTCGATCGTAGGTCATGTCAAGCAAGTGACCGGTACCGACAGCGCCGCTCTTCTGGCCCTCGCGGCGTTCCCGATCCTCGCCGGTTTATTGACGCTCATCATCGGGCACGACAAGAAAATGGAGATGGCCGGTCATCCGCTGCCCGCGCAATAGGCCCGAGGCCCCTCGTCCGGGCGCTCGTTTTTTCATGGTCCGCCCCCGTACCAAAGCCGGCAGAGTGATCGCTTCGCCGCAGTCGCGGCGGCGCATCAGGAAATTGGGCATGAATGACGCGCGAACGTCATCATTCGGTCGCCAATTCCTGCATGTGTCGGGGCGGCTCGGTCACGCGTTGCGCCCGCTTCCTGCGAAGGCTCCGGCAAGCCGCCCGCGCGCGCTTCGGGAAACCTTTGGCTGCCGCACGCACCACGATCGCCCGACCACCTGCTGCGATTTTGCGGTCGCCCGCAAAGCTGTGGCATGAGACCGCGCATGCATGTTTTCGTCCTCGGACAAGGCTATTCTCCCCTGACCCGCTTTGATGCCAGAACCACCGCGCAATCCTCGCCTCGTACTCGCTCCGGAAGCGTCCTCGATGCCCAATGACGTCGGGCTCGAAGAAGAAGCCGGCACCGAGATCGCGCCTCCTCCGCTGCGCAAGGCGAAGGCATGGACCGATTATGCCTGGTCCGCGATCGGCATCATCGCGGTGCTCGGGGCGGGCTACATGCTCTACAAGGAGCTCGCCGGCATCTCCCCTCGCGATGTCTCGCGAGCTTTTGCGCTCATAGCCCGCGAACGATGGACGCTGGCGATCTGCAGCACGCTCATCGCCTACGCGGCGCTCGCCTGGTACGACCGCATCGCACTCCTGCATCTCGGCAAGCCGCTGAACTGGCTGTTCATCTCGCTCACCTCATTCACGACCTATGCCCTCTCGCACAATATCGGGGCTTCTGTCTTCTCGGGAGCAGCGGTGAGATACCGGGCCTACTCGACGAAGGGGCTTACGGCCACCGAGGTCGGGGTGCTGGTGATGTTCACGGCCTTCACCTTTTTTCTCGGCACCATCTTGCTGGGCGGCCTCGTGCTCGTGGGCGAGCCGCAGCTCGTGGCGAGGCTTTTGCACGTCAATCGGGACGTTGCCCGCCTCGTCGGAAGCATCATGCTCGGCGCAGTGGCGCTCTACGTGGCCGGGTCGTTGCTCGAATTGCCGACACTGGCCTTGGGGGGATGCAAGATCACCTATCCGCGGCCCCACATCGTACTTCGGCAGCTGATCGCCGCCCCTCTCGAGCTTCTCTGTGCCGCCGCGATCATCTATTTCGCCATGCCGGCGCATGGGAACCCTGGATATTTTGTCGTGCTCGGGGTCTTCCTTGCCTCGTTCTCGGTGGCACTGATCTCGCACGCCCCCGGCGGCCTCGGCGTGCTCGAATTCCTTTTCATCAAGGCCATGCCGGAAGTGCCGAAGGCCGAGGTTCTGGTGGCGCTTCTCATCTTTCGTCTCCTTTATCTCATCGTGCCGCTCGCGATCGGGCTCGTCGTGGTCACGGTGTTCGAAAAGGGTCGCCTCGCCGAAACCCTTCGGGCCAGAACCGCGGCTGCGGCCCCGGCCGCGCAACCGCAGGCACCCGGCGCTTCCAACGTCGTGCAGTTGAAGCACGCGGCGCGCCAAGCCCGCAAAGGCGGTGGCGGTGGCCAGGATAGCGGCACGAGCCTGTGAGGAGCGCTACGCCGCGCTTTCGTCCACCGCTCGTTCATGCGATTAGGCGCTCCACAAATCGAGGAGCTATCTGATGTATCGTCCTTTGGCGTTTCGCCTCGATGCGCTCCATGACCAGCATGAGGTCATGCGGCGATACCCACTGGCGACCTTGGTCACGAGATCGGCGGATGGGGTCGTCGCCAACCACATACCGTTCATGATCGACGCCGCGCGCGGCGACAAAGGTGTGCTGCGCGCCCATGTGGCGCGAGCCAACCCCTTATGGTCAACTCATCCCCGCGACACGGAAGCCCTCGTCATCTTCGCGGGTATCGATCACTACATTTCGCCATCCTGGTACGCGACGAAACGCGAGACCGGAAAGGTCGTGCCCACCTGGAACTACGTCGCCGTGCATGCCTGGGGGCCATTAAGCGTCTTTGACGATCCGGAATGGCTACGCGGGCAAGTGGGCGCGCTGACCGCCTTGCACGAGGCCGATAGCGCGGCGCCCTGGGCCGTTACCGACGCGCCTGAAGACTTCGTCGCCGGCCAGATCAAGGCAATCGTCGGTATCGAGGTGCCGATCGCGCGCATCGAAGGAAAAGTGAAGGCGAGCCAGAACCGCCCGCAAGCCGACCGTGAAGGTGTGGTCGAGGGGCTCAATGCTCGTGGCGGAGAGCGTGCATCTTCGATGGCGAGCCTTGTGGCTTGCCCACCAGCCCGCAAGAAACCGACCGAAGCTAGCGAGAAAAACGGCTAATTCAGGCGCGATATTGCTGGATGCGCGTCGTACGCAACCCGGCGAGCCCATGCTCGTCGATCGATGCCTGCCAGCTCAGGAACTCCTCGACCGTGAGGGTATAACGCCGGCAGGCTTCCTCCAGGCTCAGCAATCCGCCGCGCACGGCGGCGACGACTTCCGCCTTGCGCCTGATCACCCACCTCCTCGTCGCAACGGACGGCAGATCGGCTATCGTCAGCGGGCTTCCGTCGGGGCCGATAACATACTTAACCCGCGGTCGATGGGCATCGGTCATGATACGCTCACACAAAACAGACCAACGATTTCGACTTCTATCCGAGGTGGGTTAATGATTTGCGTAGCCGATGTATTGAATTTTGCGCTATCCCTCGCGGACCACCTTCGGATGACGACCAATCTCCGGCGAAATTTTTTGGGGAAAAAGGCTTTTTGCGATACTCCAGCGCCGTTTATCGGATCGGAGCGCTGGCAAATGCCGGCTCAAGGCTAAATCGCCGAGCATGCTCTAACTTAGCCGAACACGAAAATTCCGGAATGGCGCTTCCGCTTTTCCGAATCTGGCTCCGCAGGCCCTTCGCGAGGACCCCGCATGAATGACGAAATCTGGCGTTGGAACGCGCTCGACATCGCGCGAGCCATCAGAACGCGCGCGATCTCGAGCCGAGAGGCCGTCAAAAGCTGCCTCGAACGGCTCGAGGCCGTCAATCCGCGCGTCAATGCCGTTGTCGACGTGCTCGCCGAGGAGGCGCTGAAGAGCGCCGACGAACGCGATGCCGCGGTCAAGCGAGGTGATGAGCTTGCGCCTTTGCACGGCGTGCCGACGACCGTGAAGATCAATGTCGATTTCGCGGGGCGCGCGAACACGAATGGGGTCGTTGCGTTCAAGGATGCCATCGCGCCGGACGACGCGCCCGCTGTCTCCAATTGGCGCAAGGCGGGAGCCATCTTCATCGGACGTACGAACACGCCCGCCTTCTCCTGGCGCTGGTTCACGGACAATGATCTTCATGGGCGCACCTTCAGCCCCTGGAACCGGGAGGTGACGCCCGGAGGCTCAAGCGGGGGCGCGGCGGCAGCGGTAGCTACCGGCATGGGCCCTCTCGCGCATGGCAGCGACATCGGAGGCTCGATCCGCTACCCGGCCTATGCTTGCGGCATTATGGGGATACGTCCGACGCTCGGCCGTGTCCCGGCCTTCAACCCTTCGAGCGCGGAAGAGCGGCCCGTCATCGCTCAGCTCGCATCGGTGCAAGGGCCGCTCGCACGTTCGGTGGCGGATCTACGATTGGGGTTGCGCACCATGGCGGCGCGCGACGTTCGCGACCCATGGTGGGTGCCTGCACCGCACGAAAATGGCAATGAGCGTCGCCCCTGCAAAGTCGCGATGCTCGCCGAGCTGCCGGGCGTTTCCCGGGATCCGGAAGTTTCCGATGCGGTGCGCTGCGCGGCCAAATGGCTGGAGGATGTCGGGTTTCGGGTCGAGGAGGTCACGCCGCCTCATTGGCAAGCGGCAGCCGAGCTCTGGGCCGTGCTCGTGCTCAACGAGACCCGCTACGCGATGATGCCCTCGATCGAGGCACATGGCGACGAGGCGATCAAGCGGGCAGCGCGGGCCATGATGGAAGCGACGCCGAGCGTCGATTTCGAAGGCTTTCGCGCCGGGATGGCCCGCCGCTCGACATTCTTGCGAGATTGGATGCTGTTCCTTGAGAAATACCCGCTCGTCCTCACCCCGACTTCGTGGCGAAAGCCACTTCCGATCGGTGCCGATCAGAAGGGTGTCGAGAGCATGCGCCAGATTTTCGAAGCCCATACGCCTCTCTTCGTTCCGCCTCTCCTCGGGCTGCCGGGTCTTTCGGTGCCGACCGGAACGATCAACGGATTGCCGATGGGCGTCCATCTGATCGCCGGGCGCTACGAGGAAGAACGGTTGCTTGTCGCAGGCGAGGTCATCGAAGCGCGTTGCGGGCGACTGACACCCATCGACCCTCGCGAATGAGTGGCTGCATCGATGTCATCGGCGAGGGTCGGCCACATTGTCCGCGCACGGTCAGATGATGCCTCCCATTTCGCAAAAAGGCCGGATCACAACTCCATAAGATCGTGGATGATTTTCCGGGAACGCGGATCAATCCACCGGGAATTTCCCATCAGCGCCTTCGCCCTGGCGCGAAAGACTTCAAAGCTATAGATAAAACACGAGAGGTTTTGCCCCGCGCGCGACCGCGTCCGCTTTTCACGCCAGATGACCATGAACTCGCTCGATCTTCCGACCCAGCCGTCCGAGACCCGCGTCGTCGTCGCCATGTCGGGCGGCGTCGACTCCTCGGTCGTCGCAGCCTTGCTGAAGGAAGAGGGTTATGACGTCGTCGGCGTCACCCTCCAGCTCTACGACCATGGGGCTGCGACGCATCGGACAGGTGCTTGCTGCGCCGGCCAGGACATTCACGACGCTCGCAAGGTCGCGGCCAAGATCGATATTCCCCACTACGTGCTCGATTATGAGGATCGCTTCCGGACCGAGGTCGTTGACCGCTTTGCCGAGGACTATCTTGCCGGACGCACGCCAATCCCTTGTGTCGAGTGCAACCGATCCATCAAATTCCGCGATCTCCTCGGCACCGCGCGCGACCTTGGCGCGGCCGTGCTTGCCACGGGCCATTATCTCTCCTCGCGCATGCTGCCGGATGGTCGCCGTGCGCTCTATCAGGCCGCCGACGAAAGCCGGGATCAGAGTTACTTCCTCTACGCCACGACGCCGGCGCAGCTCGCGATGCTGCGCTTTCCGCTCGGTGACCGTTCCAAAGCCGAAACCCGCATTCTTGCGGCGCGCTTTGGACTTTCGGTCGCCGACAAGCCGGACAGTCAGGACATCTGCTTCGTCCCGACAGGCCGCTACGCGGACGTGATCGAAAAATTGCGGCCAGGCGCCAGCCGACCGGGCAAGATCATCCATGTCGATGGGCGTGTGCTCGGCCATCATCGCGGCGTCATGCACTTCACGGTCGGGCAGCGCAAAGGGCTTGGGGTCGCGGATGGCGAACCTCTTTATGTCTTGCGCCTCGAAGCTGAAAACGCAGAGGTGATCGTGGGTCCGCGGGCCGCGCTCGAAGTCGACGGCATCGTCCTTCGCGACTTCAACTGGCTTGGTGATCTCGCGATGGAAGACTGGCCGCGCGAGGGCCTTTCGGTCGCGGTGAAGGTGCGCTCGACCCGTCCTCCCCGATCGGCGACTTTGCGCCCGCGCGGCGACCTGTGCATCGTCGAGCTCGACACTCCCGAAGAAGGTGTCGCGCCGGGGCAGGCCTGCGTGATTTATGAAAGTGGCTCGCCGGGCGCGCGGCTGCTCGGCGGTGGAGTGATAGCAGGAACGAATTCTTCCACTTGCGCGAATCTGCGTGAGCGGGCAATGGCGTCTTGATGGGATGAAACGCGCGGCGGGAGGCGTTATGTCCAATCAACTCGATTATATGCGCAAGGCCTACGACAAATGGGCCCCCATCTACGATCTCGTCTATGACGGCCTCACCGCGCCGGCGCGGCGCACGGCGGTCAGAGCGGCGCTGTCGAATGGGCGGCGCATTCTCGAAGTCGGCGTCGGCACGGGCTTGTCGCTTCGCAACTACCCCCGGGAAGCGGAGATCTACGGCGTTGATCTCTCTTTCGGGATGCTCGTACGCGCCCGCGAGAAGATCGCGCGGCGCCGGTTGCGTCACGTCAAGCTTATCGCCGCAATGGACGCCTGCCGGCTCGGCTTTCCTGACGAGAGCTTCGACGCGGTGGTCGCGCAATTCGTCATCACGCTGGTTCCCGAACCCGAAGTGGCCCTCAAGGAAATGGCACGCGTGCTTCGCCCGGGCGGAGAGATCATCCTCGCCAATCATCTTGGCGCCGAGGAAGGTCTGCAGGCCGCGATCGAGGAGAAATGCGCCGGCATTGCCAAACGGATCGGCTGGTCCACCGAGTTCAAGCTCTCGCGCATCGAGAATTGGGCGCGGGCGAGCGGCATGATCGAGCATGTCTCGGCGAAGGACGCTTTTCCCGGCGGGTTCTTCAAAGTCGTACGTTTGCGCAAGCCGACCGATAACGCCCTTGCAGCATGATTGCAGTTCCCTGCCCTGTTTCGTTGAAGCTCTGATGAAGATCGCTGGTGCATCCGGCTTCAGTGCGGATGCGTCGGGCCTTCACCCTCCCGCCGATGATGTCGTGAACAACCAGCGCGTGTCGAGCTGCCGGGCGCATTTTTGCGCCGTCCTTCGCCTCATCGTGATCGCAATCTCCATTGGCGACGCTGCCGCCGCAAAGGCCCAGGACTCGAGCAAGGACGCCGGCCTGTGTCGCTCTCTGAGCTATGGTGAGGCGAGCTATGTCGTCTGCACGATCGACCTTGCCCGCTACGAACTGCGCATGTTCTTGCGCGATCCCGAAAGCAAGCCATACGGCAGCCTCGCTCGCCTCATCGATTCACCCGAAGGCGACAAGCTCGTCTTCGCCATGAATGGCGGCATGTACGACGATAACCGCCTGCCGATTGGGCTCTATATCGAAAATGGACGCATGGCGAAGGCCGTCAACACGGCGAACGGCAGCGGCAACTTTCATCTCAAGCCCAATGGCGTGTTCTACGCCTCGGGTGACCACGCGGGCGTGCTCGAAACGGGACGCTTCCTGGCGACAAAGCCCGGTGCTGAGATCGCCACCCAGTCTGGGCCGATGCTCGTCATCGATGGTCACATTCATCCGAAATTCTCGGAGGACAGCGCTTCACGCAAGTTGCGTAACGGCGTCGGGGTGCGCCAAGAGCATATCGTGATCTTCGCGATCTCCGACGTCCCGGTGACCTTCATTGAATTCGCGCGGCTCTTCAAGGACGCGCTCGCCTGTCGCGATGCGCTCTTTCTCGATGGCTCGGTGTCGAGCCTCTACGCGCCTTCGCTTGGACGCTCGGACGGCCTTGCCCCGTTAGGCCCGATCATCGGGGCAGTGGAGCGGCACCGATAGCGGCCAGCTGTGGCAACGCGGCAATCCGGAAACTCCTGGGTGAACGGTTCCACGTCTCTCGGCCGACCTATTCCTTTCCGGCGGAAAATTATGTTTTGACAAGACCTAACGGTTTGTTAGAAAGTCTTTCCCAATGGGGAACATTTTTCCACCAGGAAGCGTAGTAAGGCAATGTTGCACATGAATTCCCGCAATCACGTTGTCAGGCCCAACCTCTCCTTCCGGGAGACGATCGTCCTTGCAGATGTACCGGAAACACGCGTGCGCAAGGATATCGAGAGCGGGAGACTTCCACGTCGCCATACCACAGACAGCACTCATCTCTGGTTCAGGTGGCTGGACGTGTATTGTTTTGCCGCGATCTATAGTCACTCGTTTATTTCGGCTCGTGGCCGAAAGCTAATTCTGGAGAGGTTCGAAGAGATAACGTCCAGACGAGCGCAACATGAGCATTGGACGATTTTGGGCGCGCCCGAAATTTCCGAAAACCTCAGAGTCGAATTCGGCAAATACCTTTACCTCGATCTGTGCAAGGCATTTGACGATGTTGAGCCGCGCGTCGCGATTTACGCCTTGGGTCTCTCGCGTATTGAGGAACGCCGTGACGTGCTCGCGGGAGAGCCGATTTTTCGTAATAGCCGCCTTCCCGTAAGGCACATTGGGGAGATGGCTGAACAAGGCGAAAGCGAAGCGAACATTCTCGAGGATTACCCGTCACTTACGCCCGAGGATGTGGAATTCGCTCGTTTTTATTTTCGGGCGCATCCAGTAATGGGTCGGCCGCGTAAAGGCGCGGAGACCGGCCGTGTTGCCCAAACTGCTTCTCGATGAATGCATCTCGCCATGGTTAGTGCCGCGTCTGTGGCAAATAGGCGTAGATACGGCCTGCCTTCGAGATCGAGGTATGCTCACGCGCCCAGACCACGAAGTGTGGCACTTGGCTCAACAAGAGGAGCGAGCGTTAGCAACCATCAACAAGGGTGACTTCGAGGCATTTGCAAGCATCGACCCTTATCACTACGGACTCATCCTCATTCCCAGCGGTGGCACTCGACATGAGCAGCTTGCGTACCTGAGCTCCGCAATCAGCTTTGCAAATTCGACGAACCGCCCGAATACCTGGTTGCGAGGCCGACATCTTGAAGTCGAGATCAATGGGGAGACGCTGTTACGCCGCATCGATATGCCGGTCGTCACACCTGACAATCCCGAATAAAATCCTGCTTTTGAGGACCGAACGAGGGGACCAACCCCCATCCACATGCCGAAAGGCGGCGAGGGATTTCCCCTGGCCGCCTTCCGCACGAACCGGCCAAGGTCTCGCGTCGGCCGGAAGCGATGATGGTTACGAAAATGATGGCCCGGCCGACTCAGCCGCCAGCCAGATATTGCTGGGGATCGACCGGCGTCTTGCCCTTGCGCAGCTCGAAATGAAGCTGCGGCGAGGCGACGTTTCCGGTCTGACCTGATTTGGCCAGGACTTGGCCGCGCTTCACGGCATCGCCCTTCTTCACGAGGAGATCGCCGTTATTGGCGTAGGCGGAGACCCAGCCATTGGAGTGCCGGACGAGAACGAGCTTGCCATAGCCTTTGATCTCGTCGCCCACATAAGCAACGGTGCCGTCCTCCGCGGCGCGCACGGAAGTACCTTCCGGCACGGAGATGTTGATGCCGTCATTGCCGTCGCCGCCGAATCTGCTGATCACACGCCCGCGCGCGGGCCAGCGAAATTGCGGCGCATCGGATTTGCCCGCGCTCGCGTCGGCATCTTCAGTGGGCTCGGCTTTTGCCATTTCTTGGGGCTTCGCCTTCACCGCTTGCGCCTGCGACGGCGCGCTTGCGGCCGGTTTGGCCTTTGCGGGCTCGGCCGCCGGGATAGCCGCAGCGGTCTTCGCTCCCTCCTTGAAAGGCTTCTTCGACGCTGAAGTGCTCGTCGCAACGCGCTGCGTCTCGGCCTTGCGTGCGGTGAGCCTGTCCGACGTCGATTTCGTCGAGTTCGCTTCGCCAACCCCGGAGCCGTAGCGATAGACCGGGATGATGATCTGCGAGCCGGGCGCCGGGTTGGCGCCTCCCTTCAGGTTGTTCGCACTCCGTAGGGCTGATTCGGGCACGCCGTAGCGCGAAGACAATGTAGCGATCGTATCGCCCGAGCCGACCGTGAGCGATGTCCCGCCCGTGGAGGTCCAATTGCCGATCTCGGCCGATTTGACCGGCTGCGGCGCGCTCGGATGCGATTGGATCGATCCGGTGACTGTCCCGCGATCAGGCTCGGAGAAGGTTCCGGTGCTCGACTGCTGCGCGCCCACCGGCGGCAGGGCGCGCGATTGCACCTTGCCGGTCGAAGCCGGAGGGATCGGCGGCGTCGTATCGGCCGTCCTTGCGCTGAACGGGCTCGCGAACGGATTTTCGGAGAGGCGCGTCGCCTCCGAGCTGCAGGCTGCCGCCAGTGTCCCGATGAGGATCACGAGCGCTAGACGGGGTACCGCGCCAGAGGCGCAAATAAGCTTTGAAAACCCCCTGACGGTGTCACAACGCATTGGACTACCTACTTCCCACGCTACCCAACCGAAGCAACAAAAACACGATTCAGGTTAAGGGGGAGTTGAGATGCGTAAAATTTTAGCCGATGAATTGACGGGGGCGTCGGGCGGTCCGCAGCCCTAAAGATAGCGGGAGACGCCGGAAATCGGCGCGCTGACGCGGGTGAGGCCGATGAGCTCCTCGCGCCACCCCCCTCCCGAGATCGCCTCGGCGCGCACGAGGTGACACATGGGATCCGCCGGCCTGGCAAAGACGCAGATCGCTTTTTCGGCCAGCCGCCGCACGATGGCGGCCGGCGGCTCAACGACGGCGAAATCGATGAAAGCGCGCTCGAATGGCCCGTCCCCCGGCAGGCTCGACAGCGCATCGCCATGGGCAACCTCGATATTCGCGAGACCGCAGCTTTGGAGCCGTCGTTTAGCCTCGATGGCGAGCGTTCGGAAACGCTCGATCGAGATCACCTCGCCCGCGATGTGTCCCATGATGGCGGCGGCATAACCGGAGCCCGTGCCGACGTCGAGCACACGCTGATCCTTGCGCAGGTCGAGCGCGGCGAGCGCCAGTGCGAGATCGGAGGGAGCACCGAGGGTCTGCCCGCATCCCAACGGCAAGGCGACATCGCGTTGAGCCAAATCGCGATAGGCCGAAGCCGCGAAAAATTCACGAGGCACCGCCTCGAAGGCGCGCAACACGTTCTTGTCGTTCACCCCCCGCGCGCGAAGCCGCATGAGGAGGTGGAGAGTGTGCGCCGCCCCTGCTGCAGGGGCCGGGCGACCGATCTCCGGAACGGCAGGTTGCTCCTGCGTCACGCGAGCGTCCGGGCGAGATCCTCGAGCAGTCCCTGATGCGTCAAGTTGAGCTGCAGAGGGGTCACCGATATTCGCTTGCCGTCGAGCGCTGCCATGTCGGTTCCCAGCCTCGGCTTCGTGATGCCGCGCGCGAAGCCGAGCCAGAAATAGGCGTTGCCGCGACCATCCTTGCGCTCGTCGATCGATAGCAACGCCTGGTCGCGCTGACCTTGGGAAGTGGCTTCCGCGCCGGTGACGCCGTCCGGCTTGCAATGAGGGAAATTGATGTTGAACAAGGTGCCGCGCGGGATTCCGGCATCGAGGAGCTTGCGGAGCACCGGCAGCGCATGCGTGCGCGCACAATCCCAATGGATTTTCTCCCTGCCTTCAGGACCGTAGGCTTGCGACAAGGCGATTGCGGGCACGCCGAGCATCGCCCCTTCCATCGCGCCCGCCACGGTTCCGGAATACAGCACATCCTCCGCTACGTTCTGTCCGCGATTGACCCCGGAGAGCACGAGGCCCGGCTTCTCGCCTTTGAAGACGTGACGGGTCGCCAGGATGACGCAGTCGGTCGGCGTGCCCTTCACGGCAAAGCGCCGCTCGTCGATCTTGCGAAGCCGCAGCGGATCGGAAAGCGACAAAGCATGCGCCACCCCGCTCTGATCGGTCTCGGGGGCGACGATCCAGACATCATCGGAAAGGGCAGCGGCGACTTCGGCGCAAATCTCGAGGCCGTCGGCGTGCACGCCGTCATCATTGGTGATCAGAATGCGCATGAGGCCCGCCAAATTCCTGTTCACCCCGAAACGTCGCAAAATGCACCACGGCCGCCGTGCAGGTGAGATCACAGCGGGTGTTTTCTCCTGTTAACCGGCTTGCTCGATTCGCTTCAAGCCGCCCATGTAGGGCCGCAGCACTTCAGGCACTTCGATCGAGGAGTCGGGGTTCTGATAATTCTCCATGACCGCGATGAGCGCACGTCCGACCGCGACGCCCGAGCCGTTCAGCGTGTGCACCAGCCTTGGCGGCGCGGGCTTGCCCTCGGCCTGGGTGGGACGGTAGCGCGCGTTCATGCGCCTCGCCTGAAAATCCCCGCAAAGCGAGCACGAAGAGATTTCGCGATAGGCGCCCTGGCCGGGCAACCAGACCTCGATGTCGTAGGTCTTGCGCGCCGAGAACCCCATATCGCCCGAACATAGGGTCATGACCCGGTAGTGAAGGTCGAGCCGCTTGAGCACCTCCTCGGCGCAGCTCAGCATGCGTTCGAGCTCGTCGCTCGAACTTTCCGGCGTCGTGATCGAGACGAGCTCCACCTTGTCGAATTGATGCTGACGCAACATGCCGCGCGTATCGCGCCCCGCGGCTCCCGCCTCCGCCCGAAAGCAGGAGGTGAGCGCCGTGAAGCGCAGCGGCAGTTCGGCCTCGGGCGTAATTGCCTCGCGCACCAGATTGGTGAGCGGGACCTCGGCCGTCGGAACGAGCCAGAAATCCTCCTTCGCCGGGGCCCTGCCCACCACCGTGTCGACGAGTTGCTGCAAAGTGATCTCGCCTTGCACATAGCGATCCTTGTCGGCCTCCGAGACGAATTGCAGCGCCTCGTGCAGCAGCTCTTCGCGCGTCTTCGTACGTGACGCCATGAATTGATCGTCAGCGAATTTCGGCAATTGTCCCGTGCCGAACATCACCTCGTCCTTGACGAGGAGGGGCGGCAAAATCTCGGCATAGCCGTGCTCGGTCGTGTGCAGGTCGAGCATGAATTGACCGATGGCGCGCTCGAGCCGCGCCAGCGACTTTCTCAGCACGACGAAGCGCGCGCCGGAAAGCTTCGCTGCCGTCGCAAAATCCATGAGCCCCAAGGCTTCGCCGAGCTCGAAATGCTGTTTTGCCGAATTGATGCCGCGCGGCGCACCATGGCGACGATATTCGACGTTGGCGCGCTCGTCTTCGCCCACCGGAACGTCAGGCAGAGGCAAATTCGGGAGTTCCGCAATCGCCTTGTTCAGGTCGGCGGTCGCGAGCCTCTCGTTCATTTCACCTTGGGCGATAACGTCCCGCAGGCCAGCGACTTCGGCCATCAATTCTTGCGCGCGAGCCTCCTCTTTTCGGCTCTTGGCCTGGCCGATCTCCTTCGAAAGGGCGTTGCGGCGCTCCTGTGCCGCCTGGACCATCGCGATGGCGGCCCGCCGCTTGTCGTCGAGCGCGACGAGGTGCCCTGCGACAGGCGGCAATCCGCGCGACGCAAGCCCTTTGTCGAAGGCCGCCGGATTGTCCCTGATCCATCGGATATCGTGCATCGAGATCGAAGCCCTTTCCGCCAACACCGCCGCTGCCTGCACCGGGGTCTCGCACGGTTCACCGCAGTGTTCGGTTCACCGCAATGTTCGGTTCACCGCAGTGGTCTTGGGTGTTCGGCTTTCGCGGGCTTGTCAAGGATAGGGGGATGCTCCCCGCGGCGAATGCGGCATCGTCAGAAGCGGAAAGAACGCAGCGTTCTCGCGTCAGGACTTCGACGCTTGTTCTCTTGCCTCGGCAGTCTTCCTCTCGATCATGCTCACCGCGATAATGCTGCCCTCGTAGAGGATCAATGTGGGCAAGGCGAGCGCAAGCATCGAGAACGCGTCCGGCGGAGCAAGCACGGCCGCGATGCAGAAGATCACGACGATCGCGTAACGGCGCTGCCGCTTGAGGAAAGCCGAATCGATGAAGCCGACACGCGCCAGAATGGTCAGGATAACCGGGGTCTGAAAACAGATCCCGAAAGCGAAGATCAGCGTCATCAAGAGCGACAGATAAGAATCGACCTTCGCGAGAAGCTCGATCGACGGCGTTCCGTCTCCGCCCGTCTGCTGCATCGACAGCGAATAGTACATGACGGCGGGCATGCCGAGAAAGAACACCACGCCCGCGCCGACGAGGAAAAGGATCGGCGTCGCGATCAAATATGGGAAAAAAGCGCGTTGTTCCTTCTTGTAGAGACCGGGCGCGACGAATTTGTAGACCTGCGTCGCGATCACCGGGAAGGCCAGGAAAGCGGCCGCGAAAGCCGCGAGCTTGATCTTGGTGATCAGGAAGCCGAGCGGCTCGGTGAAGACGAGATGCGGAACCGGATAGCCATGCTGGCTCGCCGCCCACACATAAGGAATGAGAAGGATATTGTAGATCTGCGTGGCGAAGACGAAGGAGAGGACGAACAGTACCGCAAAGGCGAGGAGCGAGCGGATCAGCCTCGTCCGCAGCTCGATCAGATGCTCGATCAGAGGCGCTCGTGACGCCTCAATATGGGCCTCTTCCACGACGTCGTTCATGTGGGCCGGTCATCTCCCGGCGGAGAGGTCTTCGCGGCGCGCCTTCGGGGCTTCGGCCGAATTTCGCTGCCGGATTGCGGATCGATCTCGAGGCTTCCTTGCGCCGAAGGATCGTCGCTGGCTTTCACGTTCGCTGCCGATCGTCTCTTGCGCTTGGGCTTTTCTGAATTCGACGGGTCCACACTGGACATCTCGGAGGGGGACGCCTTCGCCGTCTCGGTCACGATCACCGCGGCGGGGGAGGCCTCGACGCTCAATGAGGGAGCTTCCTGCGCGGCTGGGGCTTTGTCGCCGCGAGCGCCCTCCTTTTGATCTGCCTCCTCCCTTTCCGTTTTTTCAACCCCAACAGGGCCGGGCTCGCCGGGAGAAGCGGGCGCAGCCTCGACGTTCGGCGATGCGGGCTGGACGACCGGCTCCGGTGAGCTCGGCATTTGCGACCCGATCGAATTGAAATCGCTCTGCAGCCCGGAAGTCGTGGTCGAGAGATCCTGATGGATGTTCGCGACTTCCTGCCTGACGCTTTCGAGTTCGGCCTCCCGCATCGCCTCGCGGAAATGCTCCTGGAACTCCGCCGCCATGCGACGCGCCTTCGCCGTCATGGCTCCCACGGCGCGCAGGGCCTTCGGCAAGTCCTTCGGGCCGAGGACGACCAACGCCACCCCCCCAATAATGATCATCTCGCTCCAGGCGATGTCGAACATGAAAAACCCGCCGCAATGGGTTGCGGTCTCGGATCAGCCGGTCTTCGTGTCGCGGGCGACTGGTGAAACGGATGCCGGCTCGGAAGGCTGATGCTCGACGGGGCGCGGAGGCGACTTGGCGGCCTCCGCGGCCTGATCATCCTCGGCCATCCCCTTCTTGAAGGATTTGATGCCCTTGGCGAAATCGCCCATCACGTCGGAAATCCGGCCCTTGCCGAACACAAGCATGACCACGACGATCACGATCAGCCAGTGCCATATGCTCAATGAGCCCATGGAAAATCTCCTCGAACCGCGCCGCGCGCGTGCTTGAAGCGGAAACGGTGCGGCAATCTAACGAACTGTCTCTATCTCTTGGCTTTAAGGCGTGATCTCAGCAGAAAAGTGACATCACTTTTCAAGACCATGCTCTAGCGCCCGCACTGCCGCAAGGCAACCATTCCCCCTCAAGGTAGGGGGAGGCTGCGGCGAAAACAAGAAAAATGGAGGAAGTTTGCGCGGCAGAGGCGCGGGAGGCGCGTCAGCTCTCGGAAAGCGGCGCGAGCTCGACGGCTTCCGTTTCCTCCAGCGGATCTTCATCGTCACGCAGCGTATCGTCGTCGCGCGGCGCGGGAATCACAAAGCCTTTCGGAACGCGCCCCTCGATCAGGCCAGCGCCTTTCAATTCATCGAGACCCGGCAAGTCGGAAAGCTGGTCGAGGCCGAAATGATCGAGAAAGGCAGGCGTCGTTCCGTAAGTGATCGGCCGTCCCGGCGTCTTGCGCCGGCCGCGCATCCGAACGAACCCAGCCTCGAGAAGCGCGTCGAGCGTGCCCTTCGCGACGGCAACCCCTCGGATATCCTCGATCTCGGCGCGCGTCACCGGCTGGTGATAGGCGACGATCGCGAGCGTCTCGAGCCCGGCGCGCGAAAGCCGGCGTGGCGCAGCATCTTCCTTGGCGAGCAAGTAAGCGAGATCCGGTGCGGTGCGGAACACAAAGCCGCCCGCCCGCTGCACGAGCTTCACGCCGCGGCGCTCGTAGAGCTTGCGCAGCTCGTCGAGCACGGACGCAGCATCGCAATCCGAAGGCAGCTTGGCGGCGATCTCATCGAGCGGGAGCGGCGCGCGGGCGGCGAAAATCAGCGCCTCGGCAACGCGCACGGCTTCCTCGAGCCCGGGCGCCGGCTCGAACGGAGCCTCGACATGGCGCGCGAGGCGAAAGATCTCATTCATGCAGATACTCCCGATTGAGTGGCCGTCACCGCGCCCGCGGCCACGCCGCGACGCACGTGAATCGGCCCGAATGCCTTGTCCTGATGCAAGGCGAGGCTTCCGTCTCGTGCCATTTCGAGCGCGGCCGCGAGCGCCGACGCTCGAATTGTGGGACGCATGCGCGCCTGCGTGACGTAGCGTTCGAGAAAGAGGTCGAGCACCGCCCAATCCTGGATCTCACCGAGCATCGCGGTGAGCGCCTCTCTCGCCTCTGCGAGCGTCCAGACGAAGCGCTTGGTCAGCGTCACCCGCGCCAGCGATTGGCGTTCACGGCGCGTCGCATAAGCTCGCAGGAGCTCATAAAGATTGTCGGCAAAAGGGCGCTCCGGCGGCGGCACCAGCGGCTCGGGATCGCCGCGCGCGAACACGTCGCGTCCGAGAAGGCTTCCCTCGGTGAGCTGCTTGGCTGCCTGTCGCATCGCCTCGAGGCGGCGAAGCCGAAGCGCGAGCGCCGCCGCGAGATCGGCCGCGGCGGGCTCGTCCGCCTTCGGCTCGGCGGGCAGCAGGAGGCGCGATTTGAGGTAGGCAAGCCACGCCGCCATCACGAGATAATCGGCGGCAAGCTCAAGCCTGATGCGGCGCGCGCTCTCGATGAAAGCGAGATATTGCTCGGCGAGCTTGAGTATCGAAATGCCTGCAAGATCCACCGTCTGCCGGCGCGCCAGCTCGAGCAAAAGGTCGAGCGGCCCCTCGAACCCGCCGAGGTCGACCACAAAGGCAGGGTCGCTCTCGCTTCGCTCGAGATCGGCCACATCCTCGTCGAAAAGGTCTTCGCTCATCCACCTACCCGCACACGCGAATCACATGCAGAATCTGGACCCGTCAGCGACTTCCCGCAAGAAGGTCCTCGAAGCGCGACCGTCCATCCACAGAATCGAAAGGTTCGGGCTCGTGGCGGATGCGGGCGAGCGCAATTTCGGCCCGTTTCCGGGCTTTCCCACTCAATAGCCGCGCGGCCGAGGCAACCGCTTCCATCTCCTCACGCTCTCCGTTGCAGTGCAAAACGATGTCGCACCCGGCCGCGTAGGCGCGCCGCGTCCTGTCGGCAAATGAGCCTGAGAGTGCGTTCATCGATAGATCATCGGTCATCACGAGCCCGTCGTAACCGATCTCGCCGCGTATGACCTCGGCGAACATGCGCCGCGACAACGTCGCGGGTTCCCGTTCATCGACGGCGGCGAACACCACATGCGCCGTCATCGCAAGCGGCATGTCGGCGAGCGCGCGGAAAGGGGCGAAGTCATGCGCCACAAGCGCCTCGCGCGATGCCGTGACGCGGGGCAAGGCATGGTGACTGTCCGCCATGGCCCGACCGTGACCGGGAATATGCTTGATGACGGGAAGCACGCCGCCTGCGAGCAGCCCTTCCGCGGCCGCTCTTCCGGAAATCGCAACCTCCTCGGGCTTTGTGCCGTAGGCGCGATCCGAGATCACCTGGTTCGCCCCCGCGACCGGAACATCGAGCACGGGAAGGCAGTCGACAGTGATGCCAAGCGCTCTGAGATCATGCGCGATGAGACGCGCGCCGAGCCGCACCGCCGCTCGGCGCAAAAGAGGATCCCCGATCCTGGCGAAGCTCGATGCCGATGGATGTGCCGGCCAATGCGGCGGCCCGAGCCGCTGCACGCGCCCGCCTTCCTGGTCGATGAGCACGGGCGCATCTTCGCGCCCGACGATATCGCGAAAATCCTGTGTCAGGCGCAGGAGCTGAGCGCGATCGGCGACATTGCGTTTGAAAAGGATCAAGCCCCAGGGCTGCACGTCCTTGAAGAAGGCGCGTTCCGTCGCGCTCAACATCGTGCTGCCACAGCCGAAGATCAGGGCGTGAACCGCCATCGCTCCAAGCCTTGCCATCGCTCCAAGCCTTGAGGAAAGTGCAAGCGCGAGAGTTGAGGCTTTGTTCAAAGGACGGGCGCTGGCCCGTCCCGTTCGCTCAGATCACGGCGAGCATGAGGCGAGCCGTTCTTTCCCTTTCCGGCTCAGCCGCGCGTGAGGATGCATTCCGCCCCGCCGGCTTTGAGCTGGGTGCAGATCTTGTCCGCGGCTTCGCGCGACAAAGGCCCGACTTGCACGCGATAATAGACGCCTTTGCTGCCGAGATCGGCACGGCGGACTGCACCGCTTCCGAGCTCGCTCGGGAACTGCTTCTGCAGACGCGACAGGGTGGCGCGCGCATCGTTCTCCGACGTGCTGGACGCAAGCTGGACCGCAAAAGCCCCGTTCGACGGCGCGGTTGTTGTCGAGCTGCTTGCGCCAGGCACCGGCGTGGCCTTGGCCGGCTCGGCGCTCGCGACCACTGTTTTCGCAGCCCCGGCGCGGCCGCGATTGCCCGGAGGCGTGATGGACAACGGCGCGCCTGTCTCACCTTCCTGCGCGGTGGAAGCGGTCTCGGCCGGCTTGGGCTTCACGGCTTTCGCGGCGACCGGCTTCGCCGGTTTGACGCTCGGCTGCTGAGACGCGCTCTGCGGTGTGGCCTGCTCGTCATCCGCGGCGGTCACCGCCGACGGCTTGGCGCGTGTCGTGTCTGCCGTTTTCTTGGCGGTCGGCGTCGCGCTTGGCGCAGTCGTGGAAACGCTGGCCGCCGGCGTCGTCTCGGCAGAAGCCACCGTGAGCGGCGGCTTTTGTGACGCAGCTGTCGTGTCGACCCTCGCCTCGACCGGCTTGATGTCGGCGGCTTTCGGTTTGCCGTTCGACACCAACGGTCCGTCGGGTTTCACCGGCACGGTCATAACGCGATGTGGTGTGCCGAACACGGAAGCCTGGGCGGTAGGCTGCGGCGGTTCGGGCAGCGGCACATTGGCGGCCGCGGTTGGCAACGGCTGAGCCGAGGCCGCCGACCCGTCAAGCGGCGCGGAGGCCGCGGCCTGCGCGTTTCCCGCTCCCTGACCCGAAGAGCCCGAACCCGAAAGAATGACGATGCCGGATCCTGCCGGCGGTTGAGATACTCCAAGGTCGCGCGGTTGCGCCGATTTCGCCGCCGCGACGACGTCGACCGGTTGCTCCGCATCCGCCAAAACCACCTGGCTCGGCTTCCCGGACGGATTGGCCGCGCCGAGCGCGGTCTCCGACGGCGTCTGCTGGTCGCCGGCGGCCTTGGCCGGGAGCACTTTGACCGGGGCGTCGTCGGCCTTGATCATCGGCGGCGCCTCGCCGCTGCTGCGGCTTATCGGCCCACCGCGCATCACCACCGCGGCGCCGCCCGCTACTCCCAGCAGCACCAGCGGCAAGGCCAAAGCGAGCGCGCGCGGCGAGACAAATCGGCGGCGCACCGGCGCGTCGGCCTCCTCGTCATCGGGGGCGCCGGGGACGCGCTCGACCTCATCGAACCTCCCCGCCTCTCCCGCATAAGCGGGCTCATCCTCGTACGTATCCTCTTCCCATTCCTCGGAGGGTGAATGGGCCTCGTCCCCGAGTGCGAGGGTGTCGTCATTCTCGGGCTCGTCGTCCTCGAATACCTCTTCGCCGTGCTCATCGGCTGCGTCGTACGCCGGATCGGCGCGGAGGGCCTCCTTGATCGAGGCTTCCAGGTCGTCAGCATCGGGCTCGGCCTTCGCCTCGGCGCTTGCGTCAGGCGCGGCTTGGGCCTGGGCGCCAGACCGGAAGGCGTCTGCAGATTGGCTCGACGCCGCACGCGGCGCGTTGTCCCGTCCGACGATCCTCGCGAGCTCGGCGAGCGGGTCTTCGCTCCTCCTCGGAAGCGAGGAGACGGCGACTTCGCGCAACTGGCGTTCCAGATCGTCGAGATCGAGAGGCTGAACCGAGGATTTCGACAAGTTCATTTCGGCCCTCACTCTACCCCCACCTTCGCGTCATCAAGATTTCGTGTATTCGAAAGCACCGCGAATGTGGCGTTAAGTTGATCCGTAGGTGCCGATTGCAAGACGTTTCAACTTAACGCATTTCCTGAAACTTAACGCATTTCCTCGGGCGCCGATACCCCAATGAGGGTTAAGCCCGAAGCGATGACGTTGCGAACCCCGGTCACCAGAGCGAGGCGCGCGGCGCTTAAACTTGTCGAATTTTGATTAATAAAACGTAAGTCGGGGAAATCCTTCCCCTTGTTCCAAAGGGCGTGAAATTCGCTCGCCAGCTCATAGAGATAAAAGGTGGTTCGATGCGGCTCCCGGGCCTGCGCCGCTTGTTCCACGACGCGTGGATATTGGGCGAGCAATTTGAGGAGCGAGCGTTCGGAAGGGTCGGCAAGGAGGTTGAGATCGGCTGCGGCGAGCGTCCCGCTACCGAGATCGAACTCGCCCAGCACCTCGGTCGCTTGCCGCCGGACGCTTTCGCAGCGGGCATGGGCATATTGAACGTAAAAGACGGGATTGTCCTTCGATTGCTCGATGACCTTGGCGAGATCGAAATCGAGCGGCGCGTCGTTCTTGCGCATCAGCATCATGAAGCGCACCGCATCGGCGCCCACCTCGTCCACCACCTCCCGCAAGGTGACGAAATCGCCCGCGCGCTTCGACATCTTCACCGGCTCGCCATGCCGGAACAGCCGCACGAGCTGACAAAGCCGCGCCTCGAGCGTCGCGGCGCCGGCGCTCACGGCGCGCACGGCAGCTTGCATGCGCTTCACATAACCCCCGTGATCGGCACCGAGCACGTCGATCATTTGGTTGAAGCCGCGTTGGAACTTCGTCGCGTGATAGGCGATGTCGGACGCGAAATAGGTGAGGCTGCCGTCGGACTTGCGCAGCGGCCGGTCGACATCGTCACCATAGGCTGTCGAGCGGAAGAGCATCTGCTCCCGATCCTCCCAATCGGAATCGACCTGCCCTTTCGGCGGCGGCAGCCGGCCTTGATAGACGAGACCGCGCGCCTCGAGCTCGGCGATCACCGCCTCCACCTTCCCTTCAGCCGAGAGGCTCCGTTCGGAGAAGAAGACATCATGCCGGATGCCGAGCGCTGCGAGATCGGCGCGTATCAGCGCCATCATGGCTTCGATCGCGGCATCTCGAAAAACCGTAAGCCAATGCGCTTCCGGCGCCTTCGCGAATTTCGGCCCATGAAGCTGTGCCAGTTTTTCGCCGATCGGCTTCAGGTAATCTCCGGGGTAAAGCCCCGCCGGAATTTCGCCGACACGCTCGCCCAGCGCCTCGCGATAGCGAAGATGCACCGAGCGGGCCAGCACATCGACCTGGGAGCCTGCATCATTGATGTAGTATTCGCGTGTGACCGCATATCCCGCGAAAGCAAGAAGGCTCGCGATCGCATCTCCAACGACGGCGCCCCGCCCGTGGCCGACATGCATCGGCCCCGTGGGATTGGCCGAGACATATTCCACGTTGACCTTGGCGCCCTCCCCGATCGTCGACGCACCGAACCTCGCGCCTTGCGCGAGGCTTGCCCGGAGCACCTCCTCGAAGACGTGCGGAGCGAGCGAAAGATTGATGAAGCCGGGTCCCGCGAGCTCGACCTTCTCAACATCTGGCGAGCGCAGCCTCGCGGCGATCTTCTCCGCGAGCGCGCGCGGAGGAATGCCCGCTTCCTTCGCAAGCACCATCGCGGCGTTCGTGGAAATGTCGCCGTGACTGCGGTCGCGCGGCGGCTCGCAGACGACACGCGACAGATCGAGCCCTTCCGGCAATTCGCCATCGGCCGCCATGGCTGACAAGGCGGCGGTGATCCTGCGCTCGAACTCGTTGAAGATGTTCATCGGGGACTCGCTGGTTCTCGGATGCCGAGGCGACCGCTGCGGCGCCGGGAACAGGCCTTCGAGGAGGTCGCGGGGCGCTAACTCACAAGCGCAGCTTAGTCAAACCGGACCCGACGAGCTCAAACTTGATCAAGTCCGGGTTTCACGGCCGGCTTTCAAGTTCGAATTGGAGAGGCGCGGCCCACCTTCTCCGTTGCAAGCACGAGGGCCGCGGCGTCGAATTCGGCGCGACGCGCGGCGCGGCGTTCGGCCGCCTCTGCATCCTTGCCCCAAGCCTCGCTCTGGAAATCCTCATCGACATGCGCGGCAGTCCAGACCTCATCGGCCGAAAGCGCTCCCCCGGCAAGCGCAAGCGCCAGGATGGCAGAGCCGGTGAGCGTCGTGACGACGTGAAGCGCCGCAAGACCGAATGGGGCTGGCACGCGCGACACGGCGCGCCGAACGGCCTCGACAGCGGCGTCTTCCTGCTCGACGAACATGACCCCCTGAGCCAATTTGAAATGCGCACCGAGAGCTTCGCGCAGATAGGCGAGCGGAGGATCCCAGTGGCTCGACTGGCGCGCGGCGAGCCGCACATTCTCGACTTCGCGATAGCAAAGGAGGTCGCTTGCGGCGTATTTCACGATCTCGCGCGCGACCGGCAAGGGCGCCGAGGCGACGGCATCCAACGCTGTGTAGAGGAGGCGAGTGAGCGGCATCTTGGCTGGATCAATGGTCGGCCCCAACGCTTTCCACTCCTGCGCCAAGGCTTCGGCGAGGGTGAGCACCGGTACGGCGAGCACATGCCGAGCGGGAGTGCGCGCGAGCTTGCCGTCGAGCGCAAGCGCAAAGCCGTCGAGATGGCGAACGACGCCCACCTCGCGCCAGAACCGCTTCGGAAGGACGCGCTTCGCACCACGGCGCGCGGCCTCGCCGGGATCGAGCGTGCTCGTCGCCGGCCCGAGCAGGCTATCCAGAAAATCCGCGCTTTCGGGTTTCGCATCCTTGCCCATCATTCCTCCGGCGCCTCGACGATCGGATCGTAGCGATCCGTGTCGAAGCCGAGCAGATTGAAGCTTTGCCTCATATGGGGCGGCAACGGCGCGGAGACGTCGATGTTCTGGCCCCCACGCGGATGCGGCACCACGATCCGCCGCGCCAAAAGATGGAGCTTGTTTTGCAGGCCGCCCGGGAATTCGAAATTTTCGATGTCGAAGTATTTGGGGTCACCGATGATCGGGTGTCCCATATGGGCGGCATGGGCCCGCAACTGATGCGTGCGCCCGGTGACCGGCTTCATCGAAAGCCAGGCGAGCTTTTGCGCCGCCGTCTCGACCACGGCGTAATAAGTAACGGCATGCATTGCGCCGTCATCGCCATGAACGGCGATGCGCATGCGGCTGTCGCGTTCGCTCACCTCTTCCTTGGAGAGGAAAGTCGAGATCCGCCCGTTCCTGACACGGGGCACTCCGGCGACGAGCGCCCAATAAATCTTGCGCGCCGAACGCGAACGGAAGGTCTTTGCGAGCGCCGAGGCCGCAAAGCGCGTCTTCGCCACGAGAAGACAGCCCGACGTGTCCTTGTCGAGCCGATGCACGAGCCGGGCTCGCTCGCCGTCGCGCCCGCGGAGCGCCTCGAGCATGCCGTCCACATGCCGCGCCGTGCCTGAGCCGCCCTGCACCGCGAGCCCCATCGGCTTGTTGAGGACGAGCACGTCATCATCCTCGTAAAGCGTGATGGAGGTGAGGAACTCGCGGGTCTTCGTGGCCTCCGCCGAAGTTTCGCTCGGTCTGTGCGGCGCGCTCATCGACAAAGGCGGCACCCGCACCTTTTGCCCGGTCACGAGCCGGTCCTTGGTCTCGACCCGCCGCCCATCGACCCGCAATTCACCTTTGCGCACGACGCGCTGAATATGGCTGAAGGAGAGGCCCGGATGGCGCGCTTCGAGAAAACGATCGACGCGCATTCCGGATTCATCCGAGCTGACGACGAGGTGTTGCACGCCGAGTTTGTGCTC
>JAFBAK010000088.1 GCA_019247795.1 Hyphomicrobiales bacterium
TGTGGGTGAAGAACCGTCGTCACCATCGCGCCCCAATCCCTCACCTCATCGAGCTCGTCCTTCCACATCGAGAGCACGTGCTCGCGGGGCAAAATCGTGCGCGGCGAAAAGCGCGCGCTCAAGCCATGCATCCAATCGTCATAGCTCGAGGTGACGGGAAGCTCGATCACGCCGGCGCTGCCGTCGGCGAGCACGTGGCGATAAGGACGCACATCGTCGCGCCAGGAGGAGGAGTAGAGCATTCCGTGGCGCTTGAGGCTCGCGCGCAGCTCCTCGCAGCTTTCGCCGAAGGGCGCGCGATAGCCGACAGGAACGACACCGAGGCGCAGCTTCAGCGTCTCGAAGCCGCGTTCGAGCTCGTCCTGGATAAAGGGATCGTGCGGGTCGGGCAAGAGGTGGTGGAAGCCGTGATGGCCGATCTCATGGCCCGCTTTCGCGATGGTTTCGGCCATCGCCGGATGTGCCTCGACGGACCAGCCGGTGATGAAGAACGTCGCTTTTAGATCGAGGTCGCGCAAAAGCTCGAGAAGCTTCGGCGTCCCGACGCGCGCCTCATATCCGCCAAACGACATGGTGACGAGGCGTTCCGCATGCGCCGGGTCCTTGCTGGTCCAGGCGCTCTCGGCATCGACATCGAAGGAAAGGAACATCGCGGCGCGGTAATGCCGCCCTCCGTGCGACCAAGGAAAGTGCGGAGCTGGCGGAGCCTTGTTCGCCGGCGCGAGCGGCACCCCTTCCCAGCTCTTATGTTCCGGCATTGATCGTCACCTCGTCGACCGCGTCCCCGCCAAGTCCCCACTTTTCGAGGAGCTTCTTGTAGGTGCCGTCCGCCACGAGCTGGCGAAGCGCGTCGGCGAGCGCCTGCTGCAATTCGGTCGCGTTCTTGGCGACGCCGATGCCGGTGAGCTGGCTCGAGATGCGCTCGCCGACCACCGCATAAGCACCGGGCTCGAGCTTCATCACGTAAGGCAGGGTTTCGTTCCCCTGCATCGCGGCGTCGACGCGGCCTTGCTTCAATTGCGTGCGAGCGTCGGGCGAGCCTTCCGTGCCGACGACGTTGATGGCCGGTTTGCCGGCCGGCTTGCAATGCTGATCGCTCCACTGCGCGATCTCGCCCGGAAACGAGGTGCGCCGGCTCGTGCCGACCGATTTGCCGCAAAGCGCGAGCATGTCGGGAAATTCATTCGCGCGCGACGCCTGGACGAAGAATTGCGGCCCCGACCTCAAATAATCGACGAAGCTCACCTTGTCGTGGCGGCTCGCGAGATCAGTCATGCCGGACAAGATCACATCGACGCGGCCCGTGTCGACGGCCGAGATCATCTGCTCGAAGCTCGTCTCCTGCCAATCCATCTTGACGCCGAGCTTAGCCGCAATGGCATTGCCGAGATCGACATCCAGCCCCGACAGCTCGTTGGTCGCGGGATCGCGCAAATCGAGTGGCGGATAATTCGGCACGATGGCGGCCATCAATGTGCCGCGGGACTTGATGGCGGCAGGCAATTCGGCCGCATGGAGCGACGGAGCGCGCATATAGGCCGCGACGGCGGTGAGCATCGAGATCGCTATGACGAATTTCTTCATCGGGGCAGCTCCGGGTGGTTTCTCGCGTGGCAAACCGTTCATCCCCGCTTTCAGAGAGCGGAGCAAGGCATAAATTTGCGAAGGATCGTCCGTCCTCACCCGAGCACGGCGGCGAGGAAGGCCCGCGTGCGGGCCTCGCGCGGGGAGCCGAGCACCTGCGCGGCGGCGCCCGCTTCGATGATCAGCCCGTGATCCATGAAGACGACGCGGTCCGCCACTTCGCGAGCGAAATTGAGCTCATGCGTCACGACCATCATCGTCATGCCGCTCACCGCAAGCTCCTTCATCACGGCGAGCACCTCGCCGACAAGCTCGGGATCGAGCGCGCTCGTCGGCTCGTCGAAGAGCATGAGCTTCGGGCGCATGGCGAGAGCTCGGGCGATCGCGACCCGCTGCTGTTGCCCGCCGGACAGGTCGGCTGGAAAGGATTGGGCTTTCCCGGAGAGGCCGACGCGCTCGAGAAGCTCGCGCGCCTCTCGCGTCGCCTCGGCTTTGTCGCGCCGAAGAACCTGGACGGGCCCCTCCATCAGGTTTTCGAGCGCTGTCATATGCGGAAAGAGATTGAAGCGCTGGAACACCATGCCGGTCTTCAGCCGCTGGCGAGCGATTTCCTTTTCGCCGAGCGGATAGAGACGGTCGTTGTGGGTTCGATATCCGATGAGCTCGCCATCGATCCAAATTGCGCCGGAATCGAGCTCGACGAGCTGATTGATGCAACGAAGCAGCGTCGTCTTGCCGGAACCTGAAGCGCCAATGATGCAAAGCACCTCGCCTGCCGCGACGTCGAGCGAAACGCCGGAAAGCGCGTGGAACGAGCCGAAGCTCTTGCGCACATCCCGCATCGAGACGAGAGGTGCGTCCATCACCGTTTCTTTGCCGCGCCTCGAGCGAAGCGGCGCTCCAAGAGCATCTGAAAAGGCGTGAGGATGGAGACAATGATGAGGTACCAAAGTCCCGCGACGAGCAAAAGCTCGATCACGCGAGAATTCGCATAGTAGATGTTTTCCGCGTTGTGGAGCACCTCGGCATATTGGATCACGCTCGCGAGCGAGGTGAGCTTGATCATGCTGATGAACTCATTGCCGATGGGCGGGAGGATCACGCGCATGGCTTGCGGCAGGATGATCCGCCGAAGCGACCTCAGGCGCGTCATGCCGATCGATTGCGCGGCCTCATATTGGCCGGCATCGACCGAGATCAGACCGGCGCGCACCACTTCCGACGTGTAGGCGCCCTGATTGATGCCGAGCCCGAGAAGCGCCGCCGCAAAAGGCGTCATGACGTCGACGGTGCGCGCCTCGAAAAGTCCCGGGACGCCGATTACCGGGAAGACAAGCGCGAGATTGAACCAGAGAAGCAGTTGCAAGATGACGGGAGTGCCCCGGAACAGCCAAACATAGCCGAGCGCGACGCCACGCAGCACGGGATTGTCGGACATGCGCATGATGGCGAACAACACGCCGAGCACGATGCCGAGCGCCATCGCCAGCACCGACATGATGACCGTGTTCACGACGCCGCTGACAATCGCCGGCACGG
>JAFBAK010000387.1 GCA_019247795.1 Hyphomicrobiales bacterium
CGATTAAAATACCTTGCAATATTTGGCGTGTCGATCGCGAGCACACCGCCACTTCGAACGTGCGAGGCGAGCGACGAGAGAAAGTCACGGGGCGTGTGCGGGACGTGCTCAACGACGGCCATGGAAATTACCGCGTCGAATTTGCCGAGCTTGTGTAGATCCTCGACTTCGTGCGCCTCGTCTGACTCGATGACCACACCGCCGGACGAGCGGAAGTCGTGCAGGAATCCATTTAGGGCGCCGCCAAATTGGCGATAGCGGTCGATTGCCACTACCCGGTACCCCAGCCGCTGAAGCGGCCCGGCGAAATAGCAGTAGAACGCACCTACTTCGAGGATCGAAGCTCCCGGCATCACGCCCATCGAGCGAAGCATCGTGATAAGGTGGTACAACCGAGTGATGCTATTTCGAAAATAGACTTCGACAAGGTTATGCGTCAGCAAATCGGCATAGGCGTGGCCCATAGGCGACGGGTCAAAGCTGTCGAGTAGTCCCGTGAACCTGAGATATTCGTCAACGCACAGCTTTCCTAGGGAATCGGAGAAGATCGTCTCGACATCGCAAGGAATGGCATGAAAATCGGTTTCTAATAATCTGATGTCGGAAATTTGAACTTGGAGGAAGTCCGCAATACGCTCCCGAGCGCGGGCGGGACGAAGAAGAAGATCGGGCGTAATCTCCTGGAGGATCGGATCGATGTTGAAGACGCCTTTGCACTGCGGCTCTGTGGCTGAGACCGTCTCAGTCGGCTGAATTGAGCGTGCGGTGGTGGACCTTAGCGTGAGAAGGGGGGCCAAGGTCTCAGCTCTTATGAGTTGAACGCCAGCAGCGCCAAGGGCGCGATTGATCCAATGCGCAATCGTCATGAATAGACTAATTAGCATCGAATCTACAGTGCACAAGCTCCTACTTTGCGGCTCTCACTGTCGCCAATGCATTCTCGCGTGTGCTCATGATGCTTAGGTAAGGTGCGCCTGTGCCGGCTTGGATGGTGGCGGCCTGTTACGGGCCGGCTGATGCCCATGATCACAAATCGGAACAAGTTCGCATCTGCTGTTGAGGGTTATGCGGCGACGATGAGGAGCCTCGACGCCGCGCCAAGCTGCTGGGGCTTAGAACCGTATGTAACTGATATGGTGATCAAGCGTCATGACCGCCGCACTTAATGTGGCTATCCACGCCTTGCCTTCCCCTAGAAAGGCGTGCGTGGTCCCGGCCAAAACCCATGGCCGAAAATCGGCCATGACGCGAAAAGTGCGAGCGATGATTGCAATCGGAGGGCCTACGCTCGAAGCGCCGCGTATCGGTACCAGCGGGCCTTCGACTTTGTCGCGGTGACGTAGATGTCCGTGCCGCCGACGCGCGGCCAGAACGTCTTCAACAGCTCGTTGCGGGTTCGGTGCGCGAATGGAGGTTCCTGAAGGATGTGCTCGCGCGCGTAGGCAAAATGGGTGAAGCGCCTGCATAAATGGCGAAGGGAGGTCACGGACACGACATCGAGATGCGGGGCCTCCTCTCCGGCCTCGTTGGTATCGTAATCGGTTCGCTCGCCCGGTGCGGAGGCCAAGGGGCCGCGGTAGCCGAGGCGCTCGCGCAACCAAAGCTTCGCTGTCGGGCCGCGTGCCTGGACCCAACGCCGGAGCGAATACGCGTTGTAGACCATGAAGACGAGTTGTCCTCCGGGCCGCAGTATCCGCCAGCATTCATCGATGCTCCTCGCCAAGTCGCCCGTGTGATGCAGGCAGCCGATCGTCACGATGCGATCGAAGCTTTCGTTCTCGAAGGGCGCGTCAAGAATGGAGCCGACCCGCGCTTCACCCGGTAAGCCGGCCTGATGCAACCGTCCGTTCACAAGATCGACCGCCCCTGGGGTGATATCCAGGCCGACGAAGCGCGCGCCCCATTCCGCTAACCGTTGGGATACCGTGCCATAGCCGAGGCCGACTTCGAGGACATCGAGCCCTTCCATTTCCGTGAAGGGGATGTGCACGAAAAGATGCGGATAATAGTTGAAATACCATTCGTCGAACCGCTTCAGAGAACGCGGGGAGAAATCGCTTATGCCGAGGAGCTTCGCCTGCTTGCTTCCGCAAAGCTCCGACCAAAAATCCGCGTTCTTTCGATCGATGTTGCCAACTTCCGCCATCGGTGGCGTTCTCTTGGCGTCTCGAGTTCGCTCGAGAGCCATCCTGTGAATGCGGACTATGGAGTGTGGTCGACCTCCATTTCGGATCATCAGGCGACGCCAGGTGCGCCACAATCGATCGGGACCGGGACGATCAATTTCTCGTTCCTCGGCAATGATTTCAGTTCGGAAATGAATTCGTCGTCCTTGGTGACGATTCCAATTGAGATATCGCCTTGCAAAACGGTCAAAGTGAGCGTGAGGTAATGCTTCTTGGACTTGTCCAGTCCGTCTAGTATCTCTGCGAGCTCGAGCTCCGCCGCATAACCCCATGCGCTTGCGCCGCAGTATAGCTTGATCTCACCATTTCCGCAGTCGACGAACCTGCTGCCCCAGGTCGAATTGCTGATACGTAGATTGTTGCTGTTGATCGAGATGAGCTCTTCGACGCCCCTGAGCCTTGTCGAATTCGTCATACGCGCCCTCGCGCAGGATGATCCTACTGCGAGAGCTAATTAGCAGCATGCGTTCAGGAAAGCTAATACGTCGCGAAGAGAGTAAGTTTCTCGTTCGGTTCGTAACGGCAGATATTCGACGCAGCGTGGCGATCAGAACCCGACGCAGACCGGCCCCGATCCATCATGAGGGGAGCACAACCAACGAGGCGCCTAAGTTGCGGGTGAAGGTACGTAGTATCTCCTCACCGTTCCCGCATCGCCTTGCTGGCGACTTCGACGAGCGGTGAGAACAGATATTCGAGGATGCGGCGCGAGCCTGTCTTGATCTCGACGGTGACGGTCATGCCGGGGGACAACGGGATGTCGCGATCGTTCACGCTCAATGCCGAAGCGCTCGGCTTGAGCTTCGTCTCGAAGACGAGGTCGGTGACGGGCGGCGCGGTCGGTGAGAGATTTCGCGCCGTCGAATCGCTTTCCTTGGTGGCATCGGACAACGTCCGGTTCGCGGTCTCGGCCGGGATGGCGTCACTCGCGACCTCCTGCACGGTGGCGTCTACGGTGCCGTAGCGGGTGAAGGGGAAGGAATCGATCTTCAAGACGGCCTGCTGACCCGGGCGGATGAAGCCGATGTCCTCGTTGGTGACGAAGGCCTGCACGTCGACCGGCGTGTTCGACGGAACGATGCGCATGAGCTGCTGGCCGGGCGTGACCACCTGGCCGAGCGTCGTCACGGCGAGCCCCTGCACCACCCCGTCGACGGGGGCGCGCAAGACCGAGCGGTCGAGCTTCACCTGGGCCTTGGCCCGATCGGCTTCCTTCTCGTCCGCGACGCGGCGGGCATCCGCCATCTTGCGCGTATTGTCGGCGACGAAGGTCTCGATGTTGCGGGCCCGCTCGGAATTCAGGCTGGCGACGGCCGCGATCGCCTGGTCGCGCTTGCCGATGTCGCCGGCAATCTGGCTTTGCTCCTGACGGAGCACCTGGACAGCATCGAGAAGCCCGGTGCGCGTGCCCACCGATTTGTCGATCAGCTCCTGGCGCATCGACACCCGCTCGTTGAGCGTCTCGACGACGCGGTTCTCGGCCGCGATGCTCGCGTCGAGCTGCTTCACCGCCGCTTCCTTCTCGATCTTCTGGGAGGCGAGGTTCGCGAGCGTGGCGGAGAGCTCGTGGAGATCACCGGAGAGCACATCCTCCTCGCGCACACGTGTCGCCTGCGGAATGTCGTTGGGCCAATGGATGGCGGGCGGGATGGCGACGGAATCGCGCGTCACCGCCGCCAAGGCCGCCTCGCGGCGCAGCGCCTCGGCGAGCTTGGCGTTCCTGGCCTGGGTGTCGGCCGCGATATCGGCCTCGGACTCGCTTGCGTCGAGAGCAAGCAGGACGTCGCCCTCGTGCACCTGCTGGCCCTCTTGCACCTTGATCGCGGCCACCTTGCCGGAATCGAGCGGCTGGACCACCTTGGCATGACCCGCGGGCTCGATCTTGCCGCGCGCCGTCGCGTAGATGTCGATGCGGCCGAACCAGCACCAGGTGAGGACGGCAGCCGCGAAAGCGCAGATGACGAACATCATCGCGGTCTTGGCCGGCGAGGCCGGCGTCTCCACGATCTCGATGGCCGCCGGCAGGAATTCGCGATCGGTGAGCTGCGGCAGCAGGCGAACCGGCCGAATCGCGGGAAGATTCGGCTTGACGGTGGTAAGTTCGGCGCCGCTCACAGCGTTGCTCCCGCGGCTCCTCGCGCGCCCTGGCCGCTCTGCAGCGACCACAGATGCGCGTAAAGGCCGTTCTCTCGCTTCAGGAGCTCCTCGTGCGTGCCCTGCTCGACGATCCGCCCGTGCGAGATGCCGATGATGCGGTGACAGCCGCGCACCGCCGCCAAGCGATGGGCGATGATGATGACGGTGCGGTGCTTCACGATCTCGCGCATGTTGCGCTGGATGATCTGCTCGCTTTCGTAATCGAGCGCGCTCGTCGCTTCGTCGAAGATGAGAATGCGCGGGTTCGTGGCGAGCGCCCGCGCGATGGCGATGCGCTGACGCTGACCGCCCGAAAGATTGGCGCCGCGCTCCTCGATCATCGTGTCGTAGCCTTGCGGCAGCTCGGCGATGAACTCATGCGCCCCCGAAAGCTGCGCCATGCGCATCACCTGGCCGCGCGACATGGCGGGATTGGCGAGCGCGATGTTGTCATGGATGGTGCGATTGAAGAGAAGGTTTTCCTGCAGCACCACGCCGATCTGGCGACGAAGCCAGGCAGGATCGGCTTGGGCGATGTCGATGCCGTCGACGAGGATCTGGCCGCGCTCGGGCTGATAAAGGCGCTGGACGAGCTTGGTCAGCGTCGACTTTCCCGAACCCGAGGGGCCGACGACGCCGATCACCTCGCCCGCCTGGATGGCAAGCGAAACGTCCGAGAGGACCTCAGGCATGCCGGGCTGATATCGGAAATTGACGGATCTGAGCTCGATCGCGCCTCGGATCGGTGGGAGAGACGGCAAGTTCTGCGGCACCGATTCGACCGGCGTGTTGAGAATGTCGCCGACACGATCAATCGAGATGCGTACCTGCTGAAAATCCTGAAAAAGCTGGGAAAGCCGCAAGATGGGCTGGGCGACTTGATTGGCGATCATGTTGAACGCGATGAGCTCGCCGACGGTCATTTGGCCGGCAATGACAGCCTGAGCGCCGAAGAAGATGATGAGCGCCGTCGTGAGCGTCGAAACATATTGAGTGGCGTTCTGGCCGAAGGCGGCGAGCAAGGTCGCCTCGAAGGAGGTTTTCACGTAGGCGGCGAGCTTCTCCTCCCAGCTTGCCTGCATCATCGGCTCCACCGCGGCCGCCTTGAGCGTATGCATGCCGACCACGGTCTCGACCAGGAATTGCTGGCTCTCGGCGCCCCGATTGAACTTCTGCTTGATCCTCTCGCGGAGCACCGGACGAATGAGCAGGCCGATCAGGAGATAAAGCGGCACCGAGCAGAGAACGACAATCGCCAGGAACCAGGAATAGGCGAAGAGCACGGCGATGAAGACGGTCGCGAACAACATGTCGATCAGCGAGAAAAGACCCTGCCCGGTGAGAAAAGAGCGGATGGTCTCGAGTTCGCGAACGCGCGCCACCGTCTGACCCGCAGCGCGGGTCTCGAAGTAGCGCATCGGCAACCGCAAGAGGTGATGAAAGAGCCGGGCGCCGAGCTCGACGTCGATGCGATTCGTCGTGTGCGACAGGACGTAAGTTCGCAAATATTGCAAAATGACGTTGAAGAAACCGAGCGACACCATGCCGATGCCGACGACGATCAAGGTCGACATGCCCTTGTGCACGAGGACTTTGTCGACGACGATCTGGAAGAAGAGCGGGGTGATGAGCGCGAAAAGCTGCACGAAAAGCGAGGCGAGAAGGACGTGCGCGAGCGGGCGCCGATAACGCCAGAGCGAGGGCAGGAACCAGTTCACATCGAAGCTGCGCGGATCGACGCCGACGCCCGCACGCCGCGCGATCAGGACGACCTCGCCTTCCCACTCCCCGACGAGTTCGTCATAGGTGAGAACCCGCGCGATCCGATGCACAGGATCGATGAGGCGGAAACGCCCATCCGGATCCGGCATGCCGAGAATGACGAAGCCGGTTTCGGAAAGCTTGATGAGCGCCGGCGTCGGGGCGCGCCTGAGACGCTTTTCCGAAGGCCAGGAAAGCACGCGCGCCTTGAGCTGCAACAGCTTCGCGCCGCGCGCGATGTCATCGCCTTGCGCCGCACGACCCATCACGCCGAGTTGATGCTGGAGCTGGGCGGGATCGGACGCCACGCGATAATATGCAGCGATCTGGCACAAGGCGAGGAGGCCGCGATCGAGCGGCGACGCGAATGATTCTTCCGGCTTGAGCTCAGACATTGTACAGACCCAGGTCTACTCGAGCAGTTTCTTCCAGAGCAGTCTTATCGCAAGGCACACCACGAAGCACTCAAAGCCCAAGGAATTAAAATATCGCCACTATTGAAGATCGAATCCCGGTTCTTTGAAAAGCGACGTCTATTCAGCCAAATAAATTCGTAACCTGTACCTACGACTTGCGATTTCGGCGTTCGCCGCCAAGTGTGCTGGCGATTCCCTCAAACTCGATCTCAACTCGTTGCCCTGCAAGGCTCCCCATGGCGCGGCTGCGCAGCAACGAAATCATATTCAATGCATCGGGAAATGGCACGCAATCATACGGAAGCATTGAAAAGCTTCAAACAACCTCTCCAGCCTACCCATTTGTGAGTATTTCCGCGTACCACCACTTTATCGGGTGGTAATGCGTATTTGCAGGTCGCAATCGACCCTCCTTCCAGTAGCGTCCCCACGAGTTCGACCATCTGCAACGTTCTCATCTCGGGGGGCGCATTGAACGGGAAGCACCCGACAATCTCGCTACCGACAACGGCCCGCCGCCGCGAGGGAACGCGGCGTGCTTGTCGACGCCTGAGCGTGATGAGTGCTTGCAGAGGGGACCAATGGCTCGCGGCTTGAGCCGCGAGCCTTCAGTGGACCTGCTGGGGTAAAAAGGGTGAGGTAAATGTCGAGAACGATCAGCAGCAGCGTGACGGGACCGGTCACTCTCAATCCGACGACTGACAATCCCCTGACCATCACCTCGACCGGCACTGTGACCGCGACGGGCACGGTGGCCAGCGTCTATGGGACGGGCGCCAACTGGACAGTGAGCAACTCCGGCAGTGTGTCGGCGGCGACGGCCGACGGCTTTAAACTGAACGGCGGGGCCACGCTCACGAACAATGCAGGCGGCGTGATCACGAGCTCCGGTACGCATGGCGGCGGGCTGAGTGTCGGCGCGGGCATCTACATCCAGAACGGCTCTGGGAACGTCACCAACAACGGGTCAATTTCGGGTGGCGGGTACGGCGTCGCTCTCGGCGGCGGCGGCTCGGTCACCAACACGAGCTCGATCACGGGCGGTGAGGACGCCGTGCGAATCAGTGGCGGCGCGGGCACGATCTCCAATTCCGGCACCCTTGCTGGCACCTTCGACGACACGATCGGGCTTTTCAGCGGCGGCAGCATCACTAACGCGTCAGGCGCGACGATCACGAGTAGCGGCACTGCCGGAGCCGCAATCTACGCGTCGAGCGGCGGCGCCACGAACGTCAACAATTCAGGGAATATCTCCGCGACCTTCCACGGTGTCGTCATCGAAGGCGGCGGCACGGTGACGAACAACGCCGGCGCCACGATCACCGGACAGAATACCGGCGTCTTCTTCAAGAACGTCGCGGGGACCGTCGATAATTCCGGTAACATTTCCGGCACCGGGACGAACGGGACCGGCGTCTATCTGATGAACAACGGCAGCATCACGAACACCTCGACGGGGACGATCTCCGGCCTGTTCTTCGGCGCTTTCCTCGAAGGCGGTGCGGGCACGATCAGCAATTCGGGAAGCATCTCGGGCGCGACCTATGACGGCATCGTTCTCGGGCTTGGCGGCACGGTCACAAATCTAGCCGGCGGCCATATCAGCGGCGGCAGCACCGGCGTCTACGTCAAATATCGGGCGGCCGGCACGGTCACCAACAGCGGCAGCATCAGCGAGACCGGCACGAGCAGCACCGGCGTCGATCTCGCCGGCGGCGGCACGCTCACGAACAATGCGGGCGGCTCCATCACCGGCGGCGCGAACGGCGTTTTCGTCGGCAGCTCGAGCACACTCGCTACGATCTCGATGATCGGCACAATTTCGAATGCTGGCAACATTTCCGGAGGCAAATACGACGGCATCGATCTTTCCAAAGGCGGCTCGGTCACTAACCTTTCCGGGGGAACGATCACGGGCGTCAGCAATGGCGTTTATGTGAACACCGGAGCTTCGGGCGCCGTCACCAACACCGGCAACATCAACAGCACGGGTACGGCCGGTGCCGGCATCGACCTTGGCGGTGGCGGCTCGGTCACCAACAACACCGGTGGCGTCATCACGGGCGCTGCCTTTGGCGTGTTCACGACCGGCGCTCTCGGCACCGTGTCGAACAGCGGCAGCATCTCGGGTTCGCACGGCGTCGACCTCGCGGTCGGCGGAAGCGTCACGAACAACGCGACCGGATCGATCACCGGACAGGTAGCCGGCGTGCAGATGCTGGTCGGAGCGGGCACCTTGGTCAATACCGGTCACATCACCGCGACAGCGGGCGCCGGCGCCGACATCGAAGGCGGCGGAAGCGTCACGAACAGCGCGGGCGGCAACATCACCGGGAGCACCATCGGCGTGTTCATGTCGGGAAGCGCCAATTCGGTGACCAATGCGGGCACCCTCTCGGGTCCGACCTACGCGGTGGATTTCACGGGGAGCGGAACCAATCGGCTGATCGTCGATCCAACTGCGGTGTTCGTGGGAAAAGTTGCGGCCAACAGCACGGCCGCAAACACGCTGGAGCTCGCGAGCGGGACCGGCTCGATCGGCGGGCTCGGTGGTATCGGTTCCTCCTTTGCCAATTTCCAGACGCTTGCGGTGGATACCGGCGGGAGCTGGACGCTCACGGGCGCCAACGGCACGACCTCCGTTCTCGACGCGGGTTCGCTCGACGTCGCGGGCACGCTGGCCGCGACGAGCATTGCCTTCCAAGGCACCACAAGCGCGTTGCTTATCGACAACGCGGCGACCTTCGGCAGCAATGTCGGAAGCCCATCCTATACGGGACCGCAGCTCCAGCACTTCGTGAGCGGCGACAAGGTCGACCTGAAGAACATCTCCTCCGTCGGAGCGACGTTCACCTACAACGCGACCACTGGCTTGCTGCAGGTGACCAACAGCCTCCATCAAGTGGCGACACTCGACTTCCAGAATTCGACTTTGGGAATCGGGTCGCTCCAACTGGCGAGCGATGGCAGCGCCGGCACCATAGTGACGTTGGGGAGCTCGACGGTTTCTCCGCCGCCCCCACCTCTGCCCGCCGTAGCCGGCGCCGATGTCGAATGGCAAAACGGCCCCGGGGGCGTACTTGCGGTATGGAGCATGAACGGGCCGCAGGTCGTGGCGTCGAATTACGTCACCGTGCAAGGTAGTGTGGCAGAGCCGAGCGCCGCCTGGAGCGTCGCGGGGCTGGGTGACTTCAACGGCGACGGCACCAACGACTTCTTGTGGCGCAACCAGAACGGCTCGATGGTCGATTGGACCATGAACGGGTCGCAGATCTCCTCGCTGCAAACGGTTACCTTTGGGGGCTCTCCCGTCGGGCCTGGCAGCGCATGGAGCGTTGCCGGAATCGGGGACTTCAACGGCGACGGCAAGGACGACATCTTGTGGCGCAACACTGACAACTCTCTCGTCGACTGGACGATGAACGGGTCGCAAGTGACGTCGGTGCAGCAGGTCACCATCGGGGGCTCCGCGGCTGCTCCTTCCAGCTCCTGGAGCGTTGCCGGAATCGGCGACTTCAACGGAGACGGGAACGCGGACGTGCTGTGGCGCAACACGAACGGCTCCCTAGTCGACTGGACGATGAATGGATCTCAAATCAGCTCATTGCAGACGGTCACGCTCGGCGGGAGCGCTGTGGCTCCCGACTCGAGCTGGAGTGTGGTTGGGATCGGCGACTTCAACGGAGATGGCAAGTCGGACATCCTTTGGCGAAACACCAATGGCACCCTCATGGACTGGACGATGAATGGCTCGCAAATTGCCAGCGAGCAGCAAGTAACTTTGGGAGGCGCCCCCGCCACGCCGGACTTTTCCTGGCAAATCGCGCAGATCGGCGACTTCAATGGAGATGGAAAATCCGATATCTTGTGGCGTAACACCAGCGGCGCGATGCAAGAATGGGAGATGAACGGAGCGCAAATTGCCTCGTCATCACCAGTCACGTTGCAAGGCAGCCCCGTGGGCCCATCCAACACCTGGACGACACTCGCCAAGCCCACCGATTTCGTGTGAGGAGTTAAGCAGCGGCAAGCCAATTGCCGAATGAATCGAGGACGCGCGATCTATCCGGCCGCCGACTGTGCTCGACTCGAGCGCCGGCGGCTGGTTCATTTTGTGACCTGAAAATGAAAAGCATCCAACTCTAACGGACTGGTCACACGCCGGAAATCGCTTCCTTGTTAGGCGAACGCCGCACAGAGAGTGCCTGTGTCCCGCTCGAGCAGCTGGAACACGCACTGGCAAGACCTGCGGATTTTTAGCGTATAGACGCTGGCTTTTGTCCCTGATCGGCTAGCGCCAGGCGAAGCGAGCATTGTCGTCACACGGCTCGTCGGATGAGCCATCGACAGGCTCGTTTTCATCGGCCGTCCCTCGAAATCGGCGATTTCACTTTGCGTGGATGCTGGCCGTTGCGTCGCTCCTGCGAGCGAATTCACCCCTGCATCGGATCTCGAAATGCACGCCGTGAGTTCGCGCTGGGCCGATCTCGCGCTCGGTGGACGATGCGAGGAAACTCTCAGATGAAGGAGATGATCATGCTCACTGCAGATATGCTCGACCGAAGATGGCCCCGCGCGCCGCACTCACTCGTCGACAGGATTGTGGTCTCGGCACCGACCGTCCTTTTGAAATTCGAGATCACCACTCCACGGCGACTTGCCCATTTCTTGGCACAGGCTTCGGTCGAATGCGCCGGCGGCACCGCGCTCGAGGAAAACCTCAACTACAGCGCCGAGCGATTGCACGCCGTATGGCCGGCGCGCTTCCCCTCGATCGGCTCGGCTCAGCCTTACGCGCACAACCCGCGCCTCCTCGCCGACAAAGTTTATGACGGGCGAATGGGCAATCGGGCGGGAACGGATGATGGCTGGAACTACAGAGGTCGAGGCCTGATCGATCTCACCGGAGCGGCAACATACGAGCGTGTCGGCAAGGCTTGTGGGCTTGACTTGAAAGAAAACCCGAACCTTGCGAGCACTTCTGAAACTGCTCTCATCGTGGCTGCCGCTTTCTGGATGCTGAGCGACGCCAATCTCTTGGCTGACCGCGGGGAGATTCGCGCCGAGACGAAAGTGATCAATGGCGGACTCACGGGTCTCGCAGATCGCGACGCTTGGCTGAAGACGTGGAACAGGGAGCTCGGGCTGTGAGCGGAGAAACCATCACCCAGCTCGTACCGCCCATCGACATTCGGACACCTTGGGGCTGGGCAACCTGTTTTGCCTGGATCCATTCGGGCGCGGAGAACGAGCCGCAATGGAAATGCGCGATCTATGATGGGGAGCGAGCCGGGCACGTGATCGACATTCCTCAGAAGGATGTCCGATTCGGCCGCAACTACAGCGTTTCGCGTACCGAGACGACCTTGCCGCCGGTGCCTCCCGCAATGATGCGCATGTCGAGAGCCGCAACTCCCGCGCCGCCGCCACTGCGCGTCAAAATTCCGGCGCCACCGCCGACCCCCAAAAAGATCGCACGTGATCGGATCGGCATCGCAGGCCGCCCGGCCTCCTGACGCTCGGACGCTGTCGTCCATCCCGGCCTTCAGAGCTTTGAAGCAATAGAGCCGACGCTCAATTCGCCGTTCAGGCGATTTGGAGACCGGTTTCTTCCCCGCCGCGCCGGGGCCCGAAGCGCGCCCCGAAATAGGGCCGGGGGGCTCGCTCGAGCCATGTGCCCGATCCCCTGAAATTGGAGCCTACCTCATGCGCATTCTCTCGGCGCCTTTCGCGGCGCTTTGTCTCAACGCCCTCGGCCTTGCCGGTTGCAACACGACGCAGCTCAGCAGGGACGGCCTCGCGGCGGGCGCCGCGATCGGAGCGGCGGCCAGCGCCGATCCGCGCGTCGCAAACTTCGTCGCAAAGGTCGATGCGACGATCAACAAAGACTCGGTGAAGCTCGCATCAGCCTATTGTCCGAAAGCAGAAGAAATCTCCAATGCGGCCGGCATTGCGAGCCTGTTCACGAGCGGCACGGCGGCGAGCGTGATCAGCGACGCGAGGAATTTCGTGTCCGCCTTCTGCGATGCGCCCCCGAGCAACGCCTCGCAAGCCCTTACGCTCGGCCAACAGCTTCTTCGAGACGCAGTCTCGATCGGCCTAGTCACCCTTTGAGCGCTGGTCGGCAACTCTGCGCTTTTGCCCTCCCACCTTTCACTCAACCTGAGGAGTTTTGGATGTTCACTTCGCTCAAAGGCTGGCGTACCTTCATCGTGGGGCTAGGCCTCGCGATTGCGCCCTCGGCTCTCACCTATCTCTCCGGTATTCAATGGGATCAGCACATCGGCGCCACCGGCGCCTTCTTCGTCTCCGGCATTCTCATGCTCGCGATGCGGTTCATCACGGACACAGCCCCCGCCTCAAAAGAGTGATGCGGCGCCCAACCCGGACGCTGCGCCGAGGATGACTTTGCGCCCGGACAGTCGAGGAGCAAAAGATGAGTGAGCACGATCCACCCGGAGAACGCCTCGTTCGCCTCGAGACCCAAGTCCAAGCAATCGTGACGGACATGGCCTTTATCAAAGGTGAGCTCAAACCGATCACGGAGGCGTTCCAGCAGGCCAAAGGCTTCAAGGGCGCAGTCTATCTTTTCGCCGTCCTTTTGCTGGTCGCGATCGGTGCGGGCTTCAAGGACGTAGTCGGCTGGATCCTCACTGCCTTGAAACCATAAGAGCGCGTTCCTTGTTTGCACCGGCCGGCATCGGCCCAATGCCACAGCCCTCGGTCCGCTAAGCGGGCCGGGGGCGCTTTTTTTGTTTGTGCGGGCTGGCTGGGCCCTTGCCACAGCTCAATCACATGATCGTTGGGCGACTCGCCCATTTTCTCCGAAGCCTTTATGAGGCCTGGGGCGTCATGGTCGACCGACGACGCCGGGAACCCAGGAGGAGGACGATGAAACTAACGACCGGGTGCCTGACCGCAGCATTGAGTTTGGCCGCCTTGGCCACCAATGCTCATGCGGCCGGCTTCAAAGTGACGAGCCCCGATGTCACCAACGGCGGCACGATCAAGGCAGAACAAGTGTTCAACAACTTTGGCTGCACAGGAAACAACATCTCGCCCGAACTGAATTGGAGCGGTGCCCCCTCGGCGGCCAAGAGCTTCGCCGTAACCGTATATGATCCGGATGCTCCTACGGGCAGTGGCTTTTGGCATTGGCTGATCGTCAATGTTCCAGCCTCCGTCACTTCGCTTCCGAAGAACGCCGGCGATCCCAAGGCTGATCTCGCTCCCAAAGGCAGTGTACAGGCCCGAACCGATTATGGCGCCCCGGGTTATGGCGGTCCTTGCCCGCCGAAGGGCGATAAGCCGCATCGCTACATCTTCACGGTGTTCGCCGTCGACACGGACAAGCTGGACATAACGCCCGAGACATCTGGCGCGGTCGTCGGCTTCAACTTGCATTTCCATACCTTGGCCAAGGCAACGCTAACGGCCCGCTACGGACGCTAATTCTCCTTCGAAACGGCAGCTCGAAGCCATGATCACTTCGAGCTGCCTCTCACGCTCAAATCGAGTTGCCATCGCCAAATCTCAATGATTGTATGCATAGCTCGAGCGGATCTGGCGCGGCCGGCCGCGTTTCGACGAAGCGGCTGCCGCAACGACTTTGCCATTGGAGGCAGGACATGAAGACCGGGTTTCTTATTGCCGGAGCCTTGATGCTCGCGACGACTACGGCATCGGCTCAGACGCTTCGCATCGGCCTGGTCGACGATCCCGATCTTCTCGATCCAGCGCCGGGCAAGAGCTTTGTTGGACGCATCGTCTTTCAGTCGCTTTGCGACAAGCTTGTCGATGCCTCACCCGAACTCAAAATCGTGCCGCGTCTCGCCCTCTCGTGGGAGACGACCGAGGACGGCAGGGTGATCACCTTCAAGCTGCGTGATGGGGTGACCTTTCAGGACGGCGAGAAATTCGATGCCGCCTCGGTCAAGTTCAATATCGAACGCGACAAGACAATGCCCGAATCGATTCGTAAATCGGAGCTTGCCTCGGTCGATAGCGTTGAGGTGATCGATCCTCTCACGGTCCGCTTCAATTTAAAGAAACCTGATGCGAGCTTGCTCGCCACGCTTACGGATCGCGCCGGAATGATGGTGGCCCCGGAGGCAGCAAAGCAGGCCGGTGCGAAGTTTGGGCTCAACCCTGTGTGCTCGGGCCCGTACAAGTTCGTCGAGCGAGTGCAACAGGATCATATCACGCTCGAACGCAACCCGAATTATTGGAACGCGAAGGCCTATTTTTTCGATAAGATCGTCTTCCGAACGATTCCCGACTCGACGGCAAGGCTCGCGAGCCTGCGCTCGGGCGATCTCGACGTCGCAGAACGCATCGAACCGACGGATGTGAAGGAAATCGAGGCGCAAAAGGACCTGAAGGTCGTAAGCGCCACATCGCTCGGCTACCAAGGATTGACCGTGAACGTGGCGAACGGCTCGGCCTCGAAGGCAGCAGTCGGACAGGACAAGCGCGTTCGACAGGCCCTCTCTTTGGCGATCGATCGGCAAGGTCTCATGGACGCCGTCTTCGACGGGCAGTTCACGCCCGGCATACAAGCGGTGCCGCCGGTGAGCCCGTTTTACTCGGACAAATTTCCAACGCCGCCTCGCGACGTCGAGAAAGCCAAATCCTTGCTGAAGGCTGCTGGTGTCGAACACCCGGTGATCAATGTCATCTACACCAGCTCCTCACGGATTCAGAGGGTTGCGGAAGTCATTCAGGCAATGGCGGCCGATGCGGGTATCGAGCTCAAGCTCATTTCCACCGAATTCGCCACGCAAATCCAGGAACAGACAGACGGCAATTTCGAGACATCGCTCATCGGCTGGTCAGGACGCCCCGACCCCGACGGCAACATCTACTCCTTCTACGTCTGCGGAGGGGGACTCAACGACGGACATTATTGCAATAAGAACGTCGACGCGATCTTGAACGAGACGCGCCTCACCACCGATCTGGCGGCGCGCAAAGCTCTCTACGAGAAGTTCGACGCGATCGCGCTCGACGAGCTGCCGATCATCTATCTTTATTTTGACAAGTACATCTGGGGCATGACAGCGAAGCTGCAGGGTTTCGTGGCCCACCCTGACGGCATGATCCGACTCGAGAATGTGAAGCTCGCTCAGTGAGCAGGGGACGAAATCGCCGGTGAGATTTCAGGGTCTCACGTCATGAGCGCCATGTTGCCTTATGTCGTGCGGCGCGTTCTCACCGCACTTCCGACGATCGCGATTTTCGCCTGCTTCGTGTTCCTTCTTCAAAAGCTTCTGCCTGGAGATCCCGTCCTCGCTATGGCGGGCGAGGATCGCGATCCGGCAACGCTCGCTGCCCTTCGCGTTCAATATCACCTCAATGACCCTTTGCCGCTCCAATTCCTGCGTTGGGCAGGCAATGCGCTGCGAGGAAATCTGGGGGAGTCGCTTCGCAACCATGATTCGGTTCTGCATCTCATCGCACAGAAACTGCCGGTAACGCTCGAGCTCGCGCTACTATCGACGCTGTTTTCGGTGATGATCGGCATCCCGGCCGGTATTCTCGCGGCGGCCAAAAAGGGCTCGCTCTGGGACAACTTCGCGCGCGGCACGGCGCTTTGGGGCGTCTCGATCCCGACCTTCTGGTTCGGCATCGTGTTGATAATCATCGTTTCAGTGAATCTGCACCTGCTTCCCGCCTCGGGCTATGCGCCCATTTCCGAAGATCCTTGGCAGAACATCCGAACCATGATCTTGCCGGCATTCGTGCTCGGCAACGCGCAAGCCGGAATCCTGATGCGCCATACGCGCTCTTCCATGCTCGAGGTGCTCCGGCAAGACTATGTGCGCACCGCGCGAGCCAAAGGGCTGCCCGAGTTGCGCGTGGTCATGGCCCATGCGTTCCGCAATGCACTCGCGCCTCTCGTCACCGTGACCGCGGTGCTGCTCGGGCAATTGCTCGCCGGTGCGGTGCTGACCGAGCAGGTGTTCTCCATTCCGGGTTTCGGCAAGATGCTGGTCGATGCCGTCTTCAATCGCGATTACGCGGTCGTCCAAGGGGTGGCGCTGTGCACCGGCGTCGGTTTCATTCTCCTGAATCTTCTTGCCGACATTGCCCAGCTTCTTCTCAATCCGCGGCTTCGCGCGTCATGACACTGGCGCTCGAGCAAGCACCCGTCGAGGTCCTGGCGGCCACGAAGCGGCGGGGCGCGCTCGGCAAGCTTCTGGCCAACAAGGCCGCGCTATTTGGCCTTTTCATCGTGGTCACATGCCTTTTCTGCGCGGTCTTTGCCTATTGGATCATGCCGTATGATCCCATCAAGCCGAACTACGCGCTCGTGCGCAAGCCTGCCTCCGCGTTGCATTGGCTCGGCACGGACGAGCTTGGCCGCGACATACTTTCGCGCATGATTCTCGGTGCGCGGACCTCGCTCTCAGCGGGGTTCGTCTCCGCCGGCATTGCTGTTTTCCTCGGCTCCTTCTTCGGCGTGCTGGCCGGTTACATGGGCGGAGCGGTCGACGTGATCATCTCGCGCGTGGCCGATGCCCTTTTGGCGACCCCGTTCCTGATCGTAGCGATCGTCCTCGCGACCTTCCTGGGCCCAAGCCTCATCAACGCCATGATCGCCATTGGCTTGGCCGCGGCGCCGGTCTTCACGAGGCTTGCACGGTCTCAGGTTCTCGATATCAAGGCGACCGATTATGTGGAGAGCGCTCGTGCACTCGGCTTCAAGGATTGGCGCATCATCATCCACCATATAGTGCCGAATATCGCCGCACCCTTGATTGTCCAGGCGACCTTGACCATGGCACAGGCGATCACAGCCGAGGCCTCGCTCTCCTTTCTCGGTCTTGGCGAGCAACCGCCGATCCCATCTTGGGGAGCGATGCTGAACTCGGCGAAATCTTATCTGACGCAGGCGCCGGGAATGTCTCTTTGGCCCGGTCTTGCGATTTTTCTTTCGGTGCTTGGCTTCAACCTGGTGGGCGATGCGCTGCGGGACGCGCTCGATCCGCGTCAAGAATGATCGCTTGCACGACCAAGACATAGCTGTTCAAGCTTGATCTTATTTTATCCTGGTAGAGGCGTCAGTACGAGCTCCTTCTCTTGCGCCAGCGTGGCCCGCATCGGCTTCAAGACAAATAGCGCAAGAAACGCCGTAAGCACGTCCATAGTGACGATGAGTAGGAAAACCGGCACCCAACTGCCGGTCTGTTCTCTGAGCAGGGCCGCCATCGGACCGCCGAGAACCGAACCGATCCCTTGCGCCATGTAGAGGAAGCCGTAGTTCGTGGTCGCGTACTTCGTGCCGAAACTATCGGTGAGCGTGGACGGGAAAAGCGAGAAAATTTCTCCCCAACCGAAGAAGACAAGCCCGGACAGCAGGACGAGCGCGGTCGCGTTATCGCGGTAACCGAGAAGCAAGGCGATCGCCAAAGCTTCCAAGAGAAAGGCCAGCGCCATCGTGTTTTCACGCCCGATATGGTCCGAAAGCCAACCGAAGAAGGGGCGCGTGAGCCCATTGGTGATGCGATCGATGGTGAGCGCAAGAGGAAGCGCGGCCACTCCGAAAACGATGACATCCGCCACGCCGAAATCCCGCGCGAACGCGGAAAATTGCGAGATCACCATGAGGCCGCCCGTCGACATCATTGTCATCATCGCAAAGAGCAACCAGAAAAGCGGTGTGCGCAACATCTCTGCGGGCGAATACTCAGGGCAAGCGAGGTGATCGCCGACATTGGACGCGGTGACGGGCGCTTCATTTGGTTCGGGCATGCGTAAGAAAAAGGAGGCCGCAACACCGACGACTCCGAGGAGAGCGCCGAATGTGATGAGGGTCGCTCGATAGCCCGCAGTTTTGATCATCGCGTCGATCGGGAAGGTTGTCAGGATCGCGCCGAAGCCATACCCCGCGGCCACAACGCCCGTAGCTAAGCCGCGCGCCCGCGGGAACCAGCGGACCATCAGTCCAACGATGCCGACATAAACGATTCCGGTTCCGATGCCGCAAAACAATCCATAGGTGGCGTAAAGGCCCCACAGACCGTCAATCCAAGCAGCCAAGATCCAGCCGAGACCCGAGAGCGCGGCGCCGGTTGTGATCAACGCACGCGCGCCGAAGCGTTCGATGAGCCATCCCTGTGCCGGCGAGAAGAAAGTTTGAAGGACAATCAGCAGGGAGAAGGTGAATTGGATGGCGGCGAGGCCGGAGCCCGTCGTCGTCTGGAAGGGCTTGAGAAAAAGCGTCCAAACATATTGCGGGCTCGAGATCACCATCATCGCGATGAGACCGAGACCGAGCTGAACCCAACGCTGCGGAGACTCTCTGCTTTGCAAGCTCGCCTCAACGACCATCGTTTTCTCCCCAGTGAAATCGAGCCGCGATTTCTTCGCAATTTGCGTGCCAACAAGAAGGGACAACAGCTCCCGAAGTTACTCTCGCGAAAAGTTGATCACAAGGGAGCGGATCTCCGAGCACTGACCGGTTAGAGCCAAGCTCGTTGGACTTGACAGGCTAAAGGTGGCCACGAAAATAGCGTTCGCCTCGAACGCAAGAGATCTCGGAGTCGATCAACAGGTCCCAAGTTTCGAACCGCGAGGGAGGAAAAGGTGCCGAAGACACCGCCGATGCAGCGGCAGGCGATGATCTCGCATCTGCAGGAACGGGGGCCAACCGACTGCCGACGAGCGCCGCCTTCGTCTCGCAGCGCGCTTTGCCATCCACTTGCGTGATATCCACATCGTCAATACGGCCGACGCAAGCCTCGGCCCCTCTTTTGTCGGTGCGCGACGTGGCAGTGAGCTTCGGCGGGATTGTTGCACTCGACGGCGTTTCTTTCGATCTCCATCCGGGTTTGATCGCAGGTCTTATTGGGCCGAATGGAGCGGGGAAGACAACGCTGTTCAATTGCCTTAGCCGCTACTACACACCAAGCTCAGGTGACATCCTCTTTGACGGCTCCTCAATACTGGCGAAACCGCCTCACCAAATCGCCCACCTCGGAATTGGCCGCACTTTCCAAAACCTTGCGCTGTTTCGTAGCCTTTCCGTTCTCGACAACGTCAAGATAGGGGGCCATTGTCGAAGCCGAAGCGATTATCTCAGCGATGCGCTGCGTCTGCCATGGACAGGCCGCACCGAAGCATCCCTTGATCTTCGCTCACGGGAGATCGTCGCCTATCTTGGTCTTGATGGCGTCCTCGACAGGCGCGTCGCCGATCTGCCGTTCGGCACCCAAAAGCGCGTCGAGCTCGCCCGCGCGCTCGCCTCCTCGCCGCGGCTTCTCCTGCTGGACGAGCCGGCCTGCGGCCTTAACCATGAGGAAGTTGGGGCACTCTCCACCAGCATCCGCCAAATCCGCGATGACCTCGACGTCACCATCCTGGTGGTCGAGCATCACATGAACCTCGTCATGTCGATCTCCGATCGGGTGATCGCGCTCAACTTCGGACGCAAAATCGCCGAAGGCGTACCCGCTCAGGTGCAGCAAGATGCGCAGGTGATCAGCGCCTACCTTGGAGCCGGGCACGCATGACGGCGCTTCTCGACGTGTACGGCTTGCATGCCTCCTATGGGCCCACCCGTGTGTTGCATGGCCTCAGTTTCAGCGTCAGCGATAGAGGCGTGACCACACTGCTCGGTGGCAACGGCGCCGGCAAGACAACGACATTGCGCGCAATTTGCGGCATGGTCGCGCGAACGGGAGAGATCACATTCGCTGGACAAACGATCACGCGCTCGTCGACCGAGCATATCGCGCGGCTGGGCGTTGCCCATGTGCCCGATGGGCGAGGCACATTCACGCGCCTCACCGTCGAGGAGAATCTCGAGCTCGGCGCCATCACGCGGCGTGATCGCAACGACGTTGTCGACGATCTCGAGCGTGTCTTCGGTTATTTCCCCGTTTTGCAGAAGCGCCGCGGCCAACAGGCAGGCACGCTCTCGGGCGGAGAGCAACAGATGCTGGCCATCGGCCGTGCCCTGATGTTGCGCCCAAGGCTCATGCTGCTCGATGAGCCGTCCTTCGGACTTGCGCCTCGCTTGGTGCATGAGCTGTTCGACATTCTGACCACCCTCAACAAGCGAGAAGGCGTGAGCCTGCTCCTCGTCGAGCAGAATGCGGCGCTCGCTCTCGAGCTCGCGGATCACGCCTATCTCCTCGAAACCGGCCGCATCGTCTTCTCGGGCGCCGCTCGCGAAATCCGCGAGGACGAGAAGATCCGACGTTCCTACCTCGGATACTAGGATCTGCCATGGAGCTTCTTCTGCAGCAAATATTGGCGGGCTTGGCGACCGGCACGATCTATGCCTGCATCGCGCTCGCCATCGTCATGACGTATCAAGCCATCGGCCATCTGAATTTCGCGCAAGGCGAGATGGCGATGTTTTCGACTTTCATCGCTTGGCAGCTGACCCAGTGGGGCGCTCCCTATTGGGTCGCTTTTTTCGTGACCGTCGCAGTGTCCTTTGCTGGAGGCGTGTTGATCGAGCTGATCGTGCTTCGCCCCATCCAGCATGCGCCGGTCTTGAGCCATGTCGCCGTCTTCATCGGTCTGCTCGCGATCTTGAACAGCCTCGCGGGTTTCCTTTGGGATTTCAACGTGAAGCCGTTTCCGACGCCTTTCGGCACGGCGCCGCTGTTTGCGAACGGCTTCATCGATGCACATCAGGCTGGCATGATCGCAGTCACGCTTTTCCTCCTCGCCTTCCTCTATGTCTTTTTCCGCTTCACGCGCGTCGGGCTCGCCATGCGAGCGGCCGCCCATGATCCAGTTTCCGCACGCCTCGTCGGGATCAGGGTCGGCTGGATGACCGCGCTGGGATGGGGAATGGCCGCAGCGATCGGAGCGATCGCCGGAATGATGATTGCGCCGGTCGTATTTCTCGAACCCAACATGATGCTTGGCGTCCTCCTCTACGGCTTTGCCGGCGCGGTGCTCGGCGGGTTGACCAGCCCGGCTGGCGCGGTAATCGGTGGACTCATCGTCGGGGTGATCGAAAATCTTGCCGGCACTTTCATTCCCGTCATTGGCGGCGAGCTCAAGCTCACGATTGCGCTTGCGATCATCGTTGTCGTCCTCGTCATGAAACCCCAGGGGCTGCTCGGTCGCCCCGTATTGCACCGCGTCTGACCTCCATGCCCGCACCTTCCGAAGAGATGATGGAAGCCATTGCCGAGCCTGCGGTACCCGAAGTGTCGGCACCGCGCCTCGTTGGCCACCGTAGCGTGATTTTTGCCACGCTTGCGATCGCGCTGGTTCTGCCCTTCCTGGTGCAGAGTTTCCTGACTTTTCAACTGACGCTCGTCCTTGTCTACGCAATCGCCATCATCGGTCTCAATCTGTTGACCGGATTCAACGGTCAGTTTTCGCTTGGCCACAGTGCCTTCTACGCCTTGGGTGCGTATGTGGCTGCCATGCTGATGGACAAGGTGAATTTCCCCTATGCGGCAACGCTTCCGGTCGCCGGCATTGCCTGCTTCGTCTTTGGCTTCCTCTTCGGGCTCCCGGCGCTTCGGCTTGAAGGCGTATACCTCGCGCTCGCGACTTTCGCGCTCGCCGTGGCCACACCGCAAATCCTCAAGCTTTCGCCTCTCGAATATTGGACTGGCGGCGTGCAAGGCATCGTCATCAGCAAGCCGGACGCGCCCTACGGCCTGCCACTGACGCAAGATCAATGGCTCTATTTCTTCACGCTCTTGGTCACCGTCATCATGACGCTGCTGGCGCATAATCTGGTCGCGAGCCGCACCGGCCGAGCCATGATGGCCATTCGAGACAACCCGACGGCGGCGCGCTCGATGGGCATCAACATCGCACTTTACAAATCGCTGACCTTCGGCGTCAGCGCTCTTTACACAGGCGTCGCAGGCGCGCTCGGCGCGATCGTGGTGCAGTTCGTCGCCCCGGACAGTTTCACCTTTTTCCTATCGATCACGCTGCTCGTCGGGCTTGTGGTCGGTGGGGTCGGCTGGATTCCCGGCGCATTTTTCGGAGGGGCTTTTGTGCTCTTCGTGCCGAATTTTGCCGAGAGCATTTCCAAAGGCTTGTCGGGGGCAGTCTACGGTGTGATGATCATCCTCTTGATCTTCATGCTGCCGACCGGCGCTGCAGGTCTCGTGCGAGCCGTCACGCAGCGGCTGCGCGGTCAGAACATCAGATAGGCAGGGAGGAAAAAAATGCGGAATGCGTCACATTGTCTGCGCGCGGCTGCGATTGCCAGCCTCGCGGGTGCCGTGTTGGCCACGGCATCACCGGCTATCGCGCAAAAAAAATACGACACGGGCGCGACCGACGCAGAGCTCAAGATCGGCAATATCATGCCCTATAGCGGGCCGGCTTCCGCTTATGCCGTGATCGGCAAGACGGAAGCAGCCTTCTTCAACAAGGTCAATGCGGAAGGCGGCATCAACGGGCGCAAGATCAACTTCATCTCCTATGACGACGGCTATAGCCCGCCCAAGGCGGTCGAACAGGCACGCAAGCTTGTCGAAAGCGATGGCGTGCTGCTCATTTTTCAATCGCTCGGCACACCGTCGAATTCGGCCATCATGAAATACATGAATGCGAAAAAAGTGCCGCAGCTTTTCGTCGCCACGGGTGCCACGAAATTCGGCGATCCCAAGGATTTTCCCTGGACGATGGGCTGGCAGCCCAACTACCAGAGCGAAGGCCGCATCTACGCAAAATACCTCATGGAAAACCATCCCAACGGCAAGATCGGCATTCTGTTTCAGAACGATGATTACGGTAAGGACGTGATGAAGGGGCTCAAGGACGGGCTTGGCGACAAGACCTCGATGATCATTGCCGAGGTACCTTATGAGACCTCCGATCCGACTGTCGATTCGCAAATCGTTAAATTGAAGGCCTCGGGCGCGGACATCTTCCTCAACATTGCGACGCCGAAATTCGCCGCTCAAGCGATCAAGAAAGTCGCCGAGATCGGATGGAAGCCGCTTCAGATCGTGAACAACGTGTCGAATTCGCTCGGCGGTGTTCTCGTTCCGGCGGGTCTCGACAACGCGACGGGTGTATTGAGCACGGCCTACTACAAGGATGCCACCGACCCAACTTGGAAAGATGATCCGGGGTTCAAGGCGTGGTCCGAGTTCATGGACAAATATTATCCGGACGGCAATCGAACGGACGGAAACACCGTATACGGATATCTCGTCGGACAAACGCTCGTGCAGGTGTTGAAGCAATGCGGCGATGATCTCACGCGCGAGAACGTCATGAAGCAGGCCGCGAACTTGAAACTCGACCTCGACATGCTGCTGCCTGGGATTTCGGTGCACACCACACCCACCAGCTTCTATCCTCTCCAGCAATTGCAGATGGAAAAATTCGACGGTACCCGTTGGCAGCGCTTCGGCCCGGTGATCAGCGGCGAGGTAGGGGGTTGAGCTGACCTTGCCTCACATTTCGTTACGTCGCGGGGACGCGGCATGACCGCGTCCCTTTCTGCAAGAATAGGAGCCCGGGTGGCGTCTCGAAGCCTTAGCTAATCCTTAGAATCGTCGATGGGTGATACGCCTATCAAACGTCATGGCCGCACAGCAGTTGCGTGCGGCCATCCACGTCTCCTCTCTTCCGCCGGAAGGGCGTAGACGGCTGGGCCGAAACCGGCCGAAACCCGGCGATAACGCGAAAAGGTCCCGAGTCACCCGATTGCAATCGCAGGTACTGAGTCAAAGCCGATGACGAACGGTGGTCGGTCTATCGGCATCCGGCTCGTGTAGAGTTCTCGATCGCCGTTGACATTCCGGGTCTGTCGCCGCAAACAGCCGAATGGGCCCAGGTGGCGGAATTGGTAGACGCGCTGGTTTCAGGTACCAGTGGTGCAAGCCGTGGAGGTTCGAGTCCTCTCCTGGGCACCAGAGCGATATCCGCGCGGGAGATCGGGCTCATCCTGGCTGCTGATT
>JAFBAK010000179.1 GCA_019247795.1 Hyphomicrobiales bacterium
CTCGATCAGGGCTGCGGGGAAGCCTTGTCCGCAGACGAGATCGCGGCACGCTGCGAGCGTCTCTACCTCTGCGATGCCGCGGCAAGCGTGCGAGAACGGCTGCGGGCACGCTTCGCCCCTACAAAAAACATCGTCGTGATCAACCCGGTCGAGGTCGCCGATCTGTCCGAAGCGTCGGTCGATCTCGTCGTGGCGAATTCGCTGGTGCAATATCTCACGCGCCCGGAGCTTGCCTCGGTGTTGCGGCTCTGGCGGCACGTATTGAAGCCGCAAGGCCGGCTGCTTCTCTCGGATGTGCCGGCACGCGGCGCATCGCCGGTCACGGATGCGACCGCGCTCTTGCGCTTCGGATGGCGAGGCGGCTTTCTCTTCGCCGCACTCGGCGGGCTCGCCCGCACCGCGCTTTCCGACTACCGTAAGCTTCGCGCCGAGCTCGGCTTTGCAAGTTATGATGAAGCCGAGGCGCTTGCTCTCCTTGCCGAAGCGGGTTTTTCGGCGCGAAGGCATCGGCCCAATCTCGGCCACAACCAGGCTCGCATGGCGTTTCTCGCCACGCCTGTTTGACAGGCATCGCGTGACAGGCCGAGAGGCAGTGGCTAACCAGCGACGAGGCGGATACCGCATCTAAAGAAAACGCGCCGAGTTGTCCCTGAATTGACGTGAAGAGAGGGGGAAGAGAGGAAAGCAGATGACAACGCTCATGGCCAAGCCTGAGGCAAAGCCAAAGGCTGTGACGGTCTTCCGTGTCACCAGCGGCAATTTCCTCGAAATGTTCGATTTCTTCCTCTTCGCCTTTTACGCCACCTACATCTCGAAGACATTCTTTCCGTCCGATAACGAATTCGCCTCGCTCATGGCGACCTTCATGACATTCGCGGCGGGCTTCGTGATGCGTCCTCTCGGCGCGATCTTTCTCGGCGCCTATATCGACCGGATTGGGAGGCGCAAGGGGCTGATCGTGACGCTTTCGATCATGGCGGTCGGCACGCTTCTGATCGCTTTCGTGCCCGGTTACAGGCAAATCGGCGTGACGGCACCGGTCCTCGTGGTGCTTGGCCGCTTGATCCAAGGCTTTTCCGCGGGTGTCGAGCTTGGCGGCGTCTCGATTTATCTCGCCGAAATCGCGACGCCGGGCCGCAAGGGCTTCTATGTGAGCTGGCAATCGGCGAGCCAGCAGATCGCGACGGTGGTCGCGGCGCTCATCGGGTTCATCCTCGGCAAGTCCTTGCTGCCCGAGCAGATGAATAGCTTCGGCTGGCGCATCCCTTTCATCATCGGCTGCTTGATCATCCCCTTCATCTTCGTCATCCGCCGCTCGCTGGAGGAAACGGGAGAGTTCCTTGCGCGCAAGCGGCATCCGAGTTTGCCGGAGGTGGTTTCCTCGATCGCGGCGAATTGGCGTGTCGTGCTCGCCGGCACGATGCTCGTCATGATGACGACGGTCTCCTTCTATCTCATCACTGCCTACACTCCGACTTTCGGCAAGAGCGTGCTCAAGCTCTCCGAGGCGGATGCCTTGACGGTCACCATTTGCGTGGGCATCTCGAATTTCTTCTGGCTGCCGATCTGGGGCGCAATTTCCGACCGCATCGGCAGGAAGCCCATTCTCATCGGCTTCACCGTGCTCACCATCCTCACCGCCTACCCGGCGCTGCGCTGGCTCGTCGGCGCGCCGAGTTTCGAGCACATGCTCGCCGTCGAGCTCTGGCTCTCCTTCCTTTACGGCAGCTACAACGGCGCCATGGTGGTGGCGCTCACGGAGGTGGTGCCCTCGCATGTCCGGGCAGCCGGTTTCTCGCTCGCCTATTCGCTGGCAACGACGCTCGGCGGCTCCTCGCTCGCCATATCGACCTGGCTCATCGAGACGACAAAGGATAAGGCATCGCCCGGCATCTGGATGACGGTCGCGGCGATCTGCGGCCTCTTGGCGACGCTTGCGATCTATCAGCGCAAGACGCCGCTCGCGATCGAGGCGACGGCGCCCGCATAGCGCACGCAGAGAGGAGGCTCCATCTGATCCGAGGGCTGGATTGCCCGCTTCCGCGCCAGCGGGAAAACGTGTAATAGCGCCAATCCATTTCGCGCGAAGTTCGCCGACGATCGCGGGCGTAACGTCTCGTCGCGAAAAGTGAATGATTTTGGCGGGCTCTTCGCCTATAATCGTAAGCAATCCGCAAGCTTACGGGCGTAAATCCAGGCCCCTCACGGAGCGGTTCTGAGCAAGGCGTGTAGGATGGGGCGTAAATATTTCGGCACCGATGGTATTCGCGGCAAGGCGAACACGATCATCACGCCGGAGCTTGCATTGAGGGTTGGCCAGGCGGCGGGACTCGTCTTTCAGCGCGGCGAGTATCGGCATCGCGTCGTGATCGGCAAGGATACGCGGCTTTCCGGCTACATGATCGAGAACGCCATGGTGGCGGGCTTCACCTCGGTCGGGCTCGATGTGCTGCTGCTCGGCCCGATGCCGACCCCCGCGGTCGCCATGCTGACGCGTTCCATGCGCTGCGACCTCGGCGTCATGATCTCGGCCTCGCATAACGGGTTCGAGGACAACGGCATCAAGCTCTTCGGACCGGACGGCTACAAGCTTTCCGACGACATCGAGGCGGAGATCGGCGCGCTTCTCGATCGGGATTTCTCAGCACGCCTTTCGGGCGCGCGCGATCTCGGCCGGGCGAAACGTATCGAAAGCGTGCATGCGCGCTACATCGAATTTGCCAAGCGCACCTTGCCGCGTGGCTTGAGTCTCGACGGTATGCGGGTAGTCGTCGATTGCGCCCATGGCGCAGCCTACAAGGTGGCGCCGGAGGCGCTCTGGGAGCTCGGCGCCGAAGTCATCTCGATCGGCGTCGATCCGGACGGTTTCAACATCAACAAGGAATGCGGCTCGACGGAGCCGCAGGCGCTCATCGCCAAGGTCAGAGAGGTGCGCGCCGATGTCGGCATCGCGCTCGATGGGGACGCCGATCGCGTGATCATCGTCGACGAGCGCGGCCACCTCGTCGATGGAGACCAGCTCATGGGCGTGGTTGCGACGCGCTGGCGCGACGACAAGCTTTTGTCGCAACCCGGCGTCGTGGCAACCGTGATGTCCAATCTGGGGCTAGAACGCTATCTCAACGGGATCGGCCTTTTGCTGGCGCGCACTGCGGTCGGCGATCGTTACGTGCTCGAGCATATGCGTCAGCACGGCTATAATCTCGGCGGCGAGCAATCCGGCCATATCATCATGTCGGATTACACGACGACCGGGGACGGGCTCGTCGCCGCCTTGCAGCTTCTCGCCGTCGTCAAGCGCACCGAGCGGGCGGTGAGCGAGGTTTGTCATTGCTTCGAGCCGCTGCCGCAGATTCTGAAGAATGTGCGCTACAAGATGGGCGAACCGCTCTCGGCCCAAAATGTCGTGACGGCGATCGAGAGCGGGCGCGGCCGCCTCGGCAATCAGGGACGCCTCGTCATCCGACCCTCCGGCACCGAGCCCGTGATCCGCGTGATGGGTGAGGGCGACGATCGGGAGCTTGTCGAGCGAGTGGTCAACGACATCGTCGACGCGCTCACTCAAGCTGCTTGAGGCCATTCGGCCGGCGAGCCCTTGTTGCTCCTTTCCAAAAGCGGAACTCCCGGCTTGAAGCGCCGGGGTGCCGACATCTCTGTCTGAACAGAGGAAAGCTTCATCACGATCGCGCGCAATGCCCATGAACGGCAGCGGGGCAGTTCGTGCCGCGTGGAGGTCGTCAAGGTTAAAAGTTAGGGTTAATCGCTCCTTAAATATTCATTGAGATCGTCCCGGCGAGAGTTCGCCGGTCTCGAGACGCGGCCGACGCAAGATGGAAGGGCCGTGTCGGAATGGGTTGGGTGAAGCAGGCGATGGTGGCGGGCGTTCTGGCGCTTGGCAGCGCCGCGGCCGAGGCGGCCGAGCTTCCGCCCTTGCCGGAGGCGCCCACGCTTCCGCCTGAAGCGGCGCTCGGCAATTGGTATGTCCGCGGCGATTTCGGTGCTGCCGCCTATTCCACGAGCCGCTGGAGTGAGCCCGTGACTGGGCTGACAATGGCGGATCAGCTACTCTCTTCGGGCTTCACATCGAAATCCATCCGCAATCCTGCGTTTGTCGACGCGGGGTTCGGTTATGAGCTCCACCCTTGGATCCGCGCCGATCTGACCGCGGAATACCGGGCTTCGGTCGGCGTGCGGGGTGTCTTGCGTGAGACGCTCTCCAATTCCAGCGTGCCTTTGGCGTTCCTCGGGCAAAACCAATTTCAAGCTTCGCTCCAAACCACGCTCGTCATGGCGAACGCCTATGCGGATCTCGGCACCTGGTACGGTCTCACGCCCTATTTCGGAATGGGCATCGGCGTTGCGCGTCATGACCTTGGCGGCGCCACCGGCACCGGCATCGTCGCCCTCGGCACGAGCCTCAACGCGAGCAATTTCCCGAACGGCGCATCGATGCCTGCCACCTTCGATTCCCTCGGGGGAAGGACAAAAACCGATTTTGCTTGGGCGTTCATGGCCGGGCTTTCCTATGACATCTCGCCGAATCTCAAGCTCGACCTGGGCTATCGCCATCTCGACCTTGGCGGCATTCAGTCGGGCTCGATCGCCTGCGCCTGCGGCCAGAGTTCAACCGGCTTCAAGATCAGGAATATTGCGTCCAACGAAATCCGCGTGGGGCTGCGCTGGGTCTTCGGCGAAGTAGGCCCATCGCTCGGCCCCTCGATCGAGGACGTTCCCGAGCTGCCACAAGCGCCGGCCCTCCCCAAGCGCTGACACGTCAGACGAGACGTCCGGCCGCCCTCGCGCTTGTCGCGAGGGTCGGTTCTGGTCGTCCATGGTTTGGCGTAAATCAGGACGCCATCGTGTAAATGCGGGTAGCGAATGCGAATCTCACGAAAAGAACAGCAGCCCTGTTGAGAACGGATAAGTATTCACGGAGCACGAACAGCGCGAATGCCAGGATTTCTTAAGATAACCCGGGATGAGGGGCTGCTTATTAAATGCTCGTTAAGGTTAACGGAGAATGATGACCGGGATGTGTACTCCCGGAGAAGTTTCGATGATTCGCAATTTGCTTGTCTTCTTCCTTCTCTTGGGCGCCTCCTTTGCCGGGAGAGCCTCGGCGGCAGATCTGGACACGCTCGCGCCCGCACCTCTCGCCGTCCCCCAGGCCGAGTATGGCACCCTTCTTGGAACCGGTTGGTATATCCGCGGCGACATCGGCTACTCGCGACCCCAGGGGCCGAGCGGCACTTACAACGGTGCCCCGTTCGATCATTTGAGTGTGGTGGGTTCGGCGGTCCTGGGGGGCGGCGTCGGCTACAAATTCAATAACTGGATCCGCGCCGATCTCACCGGGGATTATACCTTCGCCGGCAATATGCAGGCGAGCTACATCGTCCCGAATTGCTGCCTTGCCACCGATAAGACCGGGCTCGGTGGCTGGGCGCTCCTCGCCAATGGCTATGTCGATCTCGGCACATGGTCGTCGATCACGCCCTATGTGGGCGCCGGGGCTGGTTACGCTTTCACGGAGGTGTCGAAGACCGTCAATGAGGAATTCGTGCAGGCGGGCTCGGGCGTTTTCCTGCCACTGACCGATCCCACGACCGGCCAGCCGATCCTCAATGCCTTTCCGGCACATACCACGGGTCGCTTCGCCTGGGCCTTGATGGCGGGTGCCGCGATCGATGTCGCGCCGAGCGTAAAGGTCGATCTCGGCTATCGCTATCTCAACATCTCCGATGCGCGTTTTGCGACCGACATGCTCGGCATCGCGCCGAGGCTCAAATCGCTCGGCGAACATCAGTTCCGCCTGGGTCTGCGCTACATGTTCGACGAGTGAGCCTCGCTCAAGTCAGCCCGTGCTCCTTCATGAGCTTGTAGGTGATCGCATCGACAAGCGCCTGGAAGGAAGCATCGACGAGATTTCCTGAAACCCCAACGGTGGTCCAGCGGTCGCCATGCTTGTCGCCGAACTCGATGAGCACTCGCGTGACGGCATCCGAACCGCCCTGGAAAATGCGCACTTTGTAGTCGAGAAGCTCGAGATCCTCGATGAAGCTCTGATACACGCCGAGGTCCTTGCGAAGCGCGAGGTCGAGCGCGTTGAATGGGCCATTGCCTTCGGCCGCCGAGATGACGGTCTCCTCGGCGACCTTCACCCGCACGATCGCCTCGGAGAAGGTGACGAGCTCCCCCATGGCGTTGTGACGTCGCTCGACACTCACCGAAAAGCGCTCGACCGTGAAGAATTCGCGCGCTTCGCCGAGCACGCGCTTGGCGAGCAGGAAGAAGGACGCGTCGGCGCCTTCGAATGCGTAACCCTGCGCCTCTTTGTCCTTGACCTCGTCGAGCAGACGAGAAAGACGCGGGTCGTTCTTGGCGAGCCTTATGCCGATGCGCTCGAGCTCGGCGAGCACGTTCGATTTCCCCGCCTGATCCGAAACCAGCACGCGACGGCGATTGCCGACGCTCTCGGGCGTCACATGTTCGTAGGTGCTCGGGTCCTTCAGCACGGCTGAAGCATGAATCCCGGCCTTGGTGGCGAAGGCTGAAGCGCCGACGAAAGGCGCGTGACGGTTCGGCGCGCGGTTCAGGATCTCATCGAGCGCTCGCGACACATGGGTAAGTTCGCCGAGCGCCTGCGCACCGATGCCGATGTCGAAACGCTCGGCGAAGCCGGGCTTCAGCTTCAGGGCGCCTATCAAGGTCACGAGATTGGCGTTGCCGCAACGCTCGCCGAGGCCGTTCAGCGTGCCTTGAATTTGGCGCGCGCCGGCATCGACCGCCGCGAGCGAGTTCGCGACCGCGCAGCCGCAATCGTCATGGGCGTGAATGCCGAGCTTCTCGCCCGGCACGGCTTTCACCGTATCGGCGACGATGCGGCGCACCTCCTCGGGCAAGGTACCGCCATTCGTGTCGCACAAAACCACCCAGCGGGCGCCCGCCTCATGCGCGGCCTTGGCGCAGGCAAGCGCATAGCCGGGGTTCGCTTTGTAACCGTCAAAATAATGCTCGCAATCGATGATCGCCTCGCGCCCCTGCGCGACGACCAGCCGGACGCTGTCGGTGATCGCCGCGAGGTTGTCCTCGAGCGTCGTCTCGAGCGCCACGCGCACCTGATACTCCGAAGCCTTTGCGACGAGCACGACGGCGTCGGCGGCACTGTCCAGGAGAGCAGCGAGTCCCGGGTCGTTCGCGGCCGATCTGCCCGAACGCCGCGTCATGCCGAAGGCAGCAAAGCGCGCTGTCTGCGTTCGCCTCTCCCTGAAGAATTCCGTGTCCTGCGGATTGGCGCCCGGATAGCCGCCCTCGACATAGGAGACGCCGAGCTTGTCGAGAAGCGAGGCGACCTGCCGCTTGTCCTCGAGCGAGAAGTCGACACCCGTCGTCTGGGCGCCGTCACGCAGAGTGGTATCGAAAAGATGCAGGCGTTCGCGGGAGGTCAAGCGGTGGTCCGATTTCATCCGGTCAGCATGTGGAGGAGGTTCGGATAATTGAAATAGATCCAAGCTACCCCGGCGAGCACCACCAGCACCAAGAGCCAAAAGATGAGGGTTGTCGCGCCCGACCCGCGCGTTTTTTCCTTCGCCGCTGCCGGTCTTGCGTCGGCTGAATTTCTATCCTCGCTCGCCAAAGAGGAACGCAGCGAATTTCCTTTCACGGGCGTGATGCGCTGTGGTGACGGCTCGGGGACGGACGCCGGCGGCAGTGAAGGCGCGGGCTTCTCGGCACTCGAGGTCTTGCGGCTGATCAGCTCCTCCGCGAGCCGCCGATAGGTCGCGACCCGGCGCTGCGTTCGCTCGCCTAGGATAAAGGAATCGATCTCGTCCTCGGTCGGCTCGCGCCCATGGATCTTGACGAACGCTGCAAGCCAGTCGCGCTTGCTCAGCTTATAGAGCGCATAGCCGACGAGGCCGGGCAGGTCCTCTTCGCCTTGCACGAGCTCACTGAAAATCGGGTTTCGCAGCGCCGGCGCCACGCTCGGTGGATGGGCCGTCCCGGACGCCTCGTCTCCAAGAGAGCGTGGGGGAATCTGCTGCTCCGTCGCAACGCTGCCCGCTGCGCCGGATGTGGTCGCCGGATCAACCTGCGCCTTCGCCTCAACATCCGGCATGGGATCTCCCCGCAAAATCGCTTGAAAGCCCGCCGAGGTCTTGACCATGAGCCCGCTGGCCTTTCTCATACGCCAACCCCGCGAATCAGCCAATAGCAGGCTTGAAGCGAAGATCGATGGCTCCGACACGTCATTTCGAGAATTCGATGCTGCGGCAAGGGCATCGCCTCGTTGCCGGCGTTGATGAGGTGGGTAGGGGGCCGCTGGCTGGACCCGTCGTGGCCGCCGCCGTCATCTTCGACACCCGACGCGTGCCGAAGGGCATCGATGACTCGAAGGCGCTCACGCCGGAGCAGCGGACCGAGCTTTTCGACAAGATCCTCGCTTGCGCCGAAGTGGGGATCGCCGCAGTGAGTGCAGCAGAAATCGACCGGATCAACATCAGACAAGCGAGCTTGCTCGCCATGCGGCGCGCGATTTCCGGTCTTCCGCGACGTCCTTGCGTCGCCCTCGTTGACGGCGATGACCCGCCTTCGCTCAGCTGCGTGACGCAAGCCATCGTCGGTGGCGATGCGCGTTCGCTCTCGATCGCCGCAGCCTCGATCATCGCCAAGGTCTTTCGGGACGCGCTCATGCGTCGCCTCGAGGCGAGCCATCCAGGATACGGCTTCGCATCCCACAAGGGTTACAGCACGAAGGTCCATCTTGATGCTCTCACGCGCCTTGGGCCGTCCCCGGTGCATCGCATGAGCTTCGCGCCGGTACGCCTAGCCGTCGGCGCCTGACCTTCGCGCGGCAAAGCCGCGCGGTTTCTTCAGCATCTCAATTTGGGACGCGGCGCGCGGGTGCGCCGCAACTTCGCCTTTACTCCGATCAGGCAAGGTGCGCCGCGTTGGTCGCGTAACGGTTGCTTGGCATGTGTGCAGTGCGTACCAAGCGCGCCGACCCCACATCCCGGAACAGGGTATGGCGTACCGGGATGGGCGCGTCGGCGGCGCTGGATCTGTGTTGCGAGCAACAGCTCGATCGCGTGAGCGAAGGCGATTGCGTCGCGGAGCTCGCCAAGCTTCCCTCGAGCAGCGTCGACCTCGTCTTCGCCGACCCCCCCTACAATCTGCAGCTTGGCGGCGACCTGTTCCGGCCCGAGGGCGGGCTGGTCGATGCCGTGAACGACGAATGGGACAAGTTCGACACCTTCCAGGCCTATGACGATTTCACCCGCGCCTGGCTCCGCGAGGCGCGGCGGATTCTGAAGCCCAACGGCACGCTCTGGGTGATCGGCTCCTACCACAATATCTTCCGGGTCGGCGCCGCGCTGCAGGACGAGGGCTATTGGATCCTCAACGACATCATCTGGCGCAAGGCCAACCCGATGCCGAACTTCCGCGGCACCCGCTTCACCAACGCCCATGAGACCCTGATCTGGGCGAGCCGCAGCGAGGACAGCCGCTACACCTTCAATTATCGCGCGATGAAGGCGCTGAACGACGAACTCCAGATGCGGTCGGACTGGACGATCCCGATCTGCGCCGGCGGCGAGCGGGTGAAGTCCGATGGGGTCAAGGCGCACCCGACCCAGAAGCCCGAGGCCCTGCTCTATCGCGTGCTGCTCGCCTGCACCAATCGCGGCGACGTCGTCCTCGATCCTTTCTTCGGCACCGGCACCACGGGCGCGGTTGCGCGGCGGCTCGGGC
>JAFBAK010000286.1 GCA_019247795.1 Hyphomicrobiales bacterium
CAACTCTTCTCGGGTGACGAGTTCGCCTGGCCTTTCGAGCAACATGGCAAGGACCTGGACGGGTTGTTCTTGCAGGCTTTGACGAAGCCCACGCCTGGTCAATCCGCCGGTCCGAAGATCGAGCTCGAAGATTCCAAATCGGTATGAGCGCGGTGGCGTGACGGCTTGCATCGAAATACGAAGTCGTTCGGCGCGAACTAGCTGTTACTTTTCTGACTCTACAATTATCAGAGGATGTTTGCGACAAAGTAATTGAGCGCTTTGCTTTTTCCAGGACATGTTTATTCCACGATGAAAGGAGCGCCGATCCATTGATAGAATGCGTATGCGTCGGCATACCCGCGCGCGTCCGTGGGCAGGGCAGGGGTTCGGCCGACGATGTCTTCGATAGCATTCGATTTTGCAGAGCGATCGGCAGCGTCCGGCAACGGAGCGAGTCCAGCAGCCGACGCAATACCGCGGGTCATCACCGCTCCGCCCATGAGCTGCGCCGAGCGCAGGAAGCTCTTTGCTGCGGTAGTGCTGCCGCAGCTCAACGACGCTTACGCCTTGGCGCGCTGGCTCGCCCGCAATGGCGCGGATGCCGAGGACATCGTGCAGGAGGCGAGCCTTCGCGCTTTTCAGGCCATGGGCCAATATGCGCAGGGCAACGCGCGCGTCTGGGTGCTCACCATCGTTCGCCACACGGCATATTGGTGGCTGCGGAAGAATCGGAGCGCGGCGATGGTTCTCGGAGAGGATCTCCAGACACTCGAGGAGAGGCAGGCGCTGCCCTTTGAACCGAACGTCGAGACGCCGGAGACGGCGCTGCTTGCCAAATCCGATGCGGAGCGGCTCAAAGGCATGATCGAACGGCTGCCGGAACCTATCCGGGAGGTGGTGGTGCTGCGCGATCTTCAAGGCCGCAGCTACCAGGAGATTGCGGAGATTTGCTCGGTGCCGATCGGCACGGTGATGTCGCGCCTCGCGCGCGCCCGACAGCGTCTTTGCGAAGCGGCGGCGCCATGACGCCCTTGGCTGGCGCTGCGCGCTGCTCGCTTGTAAGAGGCGCTGCACATGGTGGCTCCCCTCCTCCAGCTCGGCGGTGTCGCGCTCGCCTTCGGTGGCGCGCCTTTGCTCGACGACATCGACCTCACGGTTTCGGAGGGCGAGCGGCTTTGCGTCGTCGGCCGCAACGGCTCCGGCAAATCGACGCTTCTCAAGATCGCGGCGGGCCTCGTCGAGCCCGACCGGGGGGAGCGTTTTCTCCAGCCAGGCGCGACCTTGCGCTATTTGCCCCAGGAGCCGGACCTCTCGGGTGCCCCGACGACGCGCGCCTATGTCGAGGCGGGGCTCGGCCCGGCGGATGACCCGTTTGCGGCTAGCCTTTTGCTCGAGCGGCTCGGTCTCACAGGAGAGGAGAAGCCCGCTATGCTTTCCGGCGGAGAGGCGCGCCGGGCCGCCATCGCGCGGGTGCTTGCGCCTTCTCCCGACATCCTGCTTCTCGACGAGCCCACCAACCATCTCGACCTTGCGACCATCGAATGGCTGGAGGAGGAGCTCAAAATCCGCCGCGCCGCCCTTGTCCTGATCAGCCATGACCGGCGCTTCCTGAGCAACCTCTCGCAATCGACGCTCTGGCTCGATCGGGGGAAGGCGCGGCGGATCGATCGAGGATTTGCAAGCTTCGAGGCATGGCGCGACGAGGTATTGGTCGAAGAGCAGCGCGAGGTTCACAAGCTCGACCGCAAGCTTGCGGCAGAGGCCGATTGGCTGCGCTACGGCGTCACGGCCCGCCGCAAGCGCAACGTGCGGCGCCTCGAGGCGCTTTTGCAGCTTCGCCAAGCGAGACGCGAGCATCGGGGACCGGCCGGCGCGGTCGCGATGACGCTCGCGAACGCCACGCGCTCGGGCTCGCTCGTGATCGAGGCGAAAGGGCTCGGCAAGAGCTTCGGCGACAAGGACGTCGTGCGGGATTTCTCGCTGCGCGTAGCGCGTGGCGACCGGATCGGCATCGTCGGGCCGAATGGGAGCGGCAAGACGACGCTTCTCAACATGCTCACGGGAGCCATCACGGCGGATGAGGGCTCGGTGAAGCTCGCGGCCAATCTCGAGATCGCACGGCTCGATCAGCTGCGTGCGGAGCTCGACCCTGATACGCGGCTTGCAGACGCCCTCACCGGCGGCGGGTCCGACGCTATCATGGTCGGCGGCATGGCCCGCCATGTGATCGGCTATCTTCAGGATTTCCTGTTCACGCCCGAGCAGGCCCGCACACCGCTCCACGCGCTCTCTGGTGGAGAGCGGGGTCGCTTGATGCTGGCGCGCGCTTTCGCGAAGCCCTCGAATGTCCTCGTCCTCGACGAACCCACCAACGATCTCGATCTAGAGACGCTCGATGTCCTGCAAGACCGGCTCGGCGAATACGAAGGCGTCGTGCTTCTCGTGAGCCACGACCGCGATTTCCTCGATCGCGTCGTGAGCGCCGTGATCGCACCCGAAGGCCAAGGCCGCTGGGCCGAATATGCAGGCGGCTACACGGATATGCTTGCCCAAAGGGGAGAAGGATTTTCACTCGAGGAGCCCTCGAGGCGAGGAGCGCCAAAGCCCAACGTGGCGGGGCCGAAGGAATGGCCGCGACGCTCCACAAGGCGGCGCTTGACCTTCAACGAGACACATGCGCTCGCAACCTTGCCGGGCAAGATCGCAGCTCTCGAGCACCAGGTCGCGGGCCTTCGAGCGAAACTCGAAGATCCCGATCTCTACGCCGAAGATCGGAGTGGCTTTGAGGCGGCGGCCAAGGCCCTTGCAGCCGCACAAGCCGAGCTTGCGGGCGCCGAGACGCAATGGCTCGAACTCGAGATTTTGCGCGAGGAGATTGCCGAATCGTGAGGAATTCCACGCCAGCGCCAGAGGGACGGTTTGAAAGACCCTTGGCCGAAATATCGAGCGCGTCGAAGCTTGACACCGGTTGTGCCCCTCCTTACATGCACCCGCGATTAGCACTCGCGAAGCGCGGCTGCTAACAAGGGCCCGGAAAGGGCGCGCCATTTTAATGGAGAGGATTTCATGAAATTTCGTCCGCTGCACGACCGCGTCGTCGTCCGCCGTCTCGAGAGCGAGGAAAAGACGAAGGGCGGCATCATCATTCCCGATACCGCGAAGGAGAAGCCGCAAGAGGGCGAGATCATCGCCGTGGGCTCTGGCGCCCGTGACGAGAGCGGCAAGCTCGTTCCGTTGGATGTGAAGGCCGGCGACCGCATCCTGTTCGGTAAATGGTCCGGCACCGAAGTCAAGATCGATGGCGAAGACCTCCTGATCATGAAGGAGAGCGACATCATGGGCGTGCTGGAAGGCGTCGCCGCCCGCAAAAAGGCCGCCTGAGGCCCCTTTTCGACTGAAACGCAATCAACTTTTGAGGAGTAGAGGCATATGGCTGCCAAGGAAGTCCGTTTTTCCGGCGATGCGCGCGACAAGATGCTGCGCGGCGTCGACATTCTTGCGAACGCGGTTCGCGTGACTCTCGGCCCCAAGGGCCGCAACGTGGTGCTCGACAAGAGCTTCGGCGCACCGCGGATCACCAAGGACGGCGTCACCGTCGCCAAGGAGATCGAACTCGAGGACAAGTTCGAGAACATGGGCGCCCAGATGGTGCGCGAGGTGGCTTCGAAGACCAACGACAATGCGGGTGACGGCACGACGACTGCGACCGTTCTGGCGCATGCCATCGTTCGCGAGGGCGCGAAGTATGTCGCCGCCGGCATGAATCCGATGGACTTGAAGCGCGGCGTCGATCTCGCCGTCTCGGAGGCCGTGAAGGCGATCGAGAAGTCCTCGAAGAAGGTCAAGGATTCCGCCGAGGTCGCCCAGGTCGGGACGATCTCGTCGAACGGCGATACCTCGATCGGCAAGATGATCTCGGAAGCGATGCAGAAGGTCGGCAATGAGGGCGTGATCACGGTCGAGGAGGCAAAGAGCCTCGAGACCGAGCTCGACGTCGTGGAGGGCATGCAGTTCGATCGCGGCTACCTCTCGCCCTACTTCATCACCAACGCCGAGAAGATGGTGGCCGAGCTCGAGGACCCCTACATTCTCATCCACGAGAAGAAGCTCTCCTCCCTCCAGGCCATGCTCCCCGTCCTCGAGGCGGTGGTGCAGACCGGCAAGCCGCTCCTGATCGTGGCCGAAGACGTCGAAGGCGAGGCGCTCGCCACGCTCGTCGTCAACAAGCTGCGCGGCGGCCTCAAGGTCGCGGCCGTGAAGGCGCCGGGCTTCGGTGATCGCCGCAAGGCAATGCTCGAGGACATCGCGGTGCTCACCGCTGGCGAAATGATCGCCGAGGACCTCGGCATCAAGCTCGAGAACGTGACGCTCCAGATGCTCGGGCGCGCCAAGAAGGTGCGCATCGAGAAGGAGAACACCACGATTGTCGGCGGCGCTGGCAAGAAGGCCGACATCGACGGCCGGGTTGCCCAGATCAAGGCGCAGATCGAGGAGACCACCTCGGACTACGATCGTGAGAAGCTCCAGGAGCGTCTCGCGAAGCTCGCGGGCGGCGTCGCGGTGATCCGCGTCGGCGGCGCGACCGAAGTCGAGGTGAAGGAGAAGAAGGACCGCGTCGATGACGCGCTCAACGCGACCCGCGCCGCCGTCGAGGAAGGCGTGGTTCCGGGTGGCGGCGTTGCCCTGTTGCGCGCCAAGCGAGCTGTCTCGCAGCTCAAGAACGAGAACGAGGACGTGCAGGCCGGCATCAACATCGTGCTCAAGGCCCTCGAATCGCCGATCCGCCAGATCGCCGAGAATGCGGGCGTGGAGGGTTCGATCGTCGTCGGCCGCATCAACGACTCGAAGTCGGCGACCTATGGCTTCGACGCGCAGTCCGAGAAGTACGTCGACATGATCGAGACCGGGATCATCGATCCGGCGAAGGTCGTGCGGCACGCGCTTCAGGACGCCGCTTCGGTCGCCTCGCTCCTGATCACGACGGAGGCCATGGTGGCCGATCGTCCGAAGAAGGAATCGGCGGCGCCGGCGATGCCGGGCGGCGGCGGCATGGGCGGCATGGATTTCTGATCCGCTCCACCAGCACTTCAAACAATCAAAGGCCCCGGATATTCCGGGGCCTTTTTTTCTGCGCGTCAGCATCCTGCGCTGGCCGAGCCCAAGGCTCAGCGCCGAGCCAATGCGAAGGCGAATTCCCGTCCCTGTTTTTGCACGAAAGCCTGTTTGATCCAGAACATTGCCATCGGCTCGAGCAGCCGCGCCGCCTTCAATGGGCCGGCATCGACCGCCTCGAAGCCGAGGTCCTCTGCAAGTTTCATCACCTTGGCCTTGGCGGACGCATCATTGCCCGCAACCGGCATCAGCGGCTTCGTCTTGAACGCATGCGCCAAGGCCATGTTGTCGGAACCCGTCACGTTGAACGCTTTCACGACATGCGCGCCGGGCGCGAGCCGCTGCACGGTCTCGGCCGCCGAATCGCTGAAGCCGATCGCAAGCTCCATTTCGGCGGTGAGCGGGTTTGTCGCATCGACGATGATCTTGCCCGCGACATCTCCGAGCCCCTTCACCGCATCGGGAAGGTTCGGCCAGGGAACCGCGAGCACGATCACCTCGGCTCTTTCGGCATCCTTCATCGCGAGGACATCGAAACCACCACGGCGAAGCTCGTCGACCTTCTTCCCGGTAGTGTCCCTGAGCGCATAGCCTACCTGATGGCCCGCCTTGCGCCAGCCTTTTCCAAGAGCACCACCGACATTGCCGGCTCCGACAATCGCGATTCGCATGATGGAATCTCCATGATACGCCCGGCAGCTAGGAAAAGCTGACCAGCGAAGCAAGCCACGAGAGGCGATCGATGTCGAGCTGGTCCGATCGATTGGGAGAAGTCGCGCTCACTTTACCGTAGACATGAGGGCTCGCATGGCGGGCGGCCGTATTTCGAGTGCACAACAAGATATTCCCGACAGTGAAGCCTCGGGTCGCAATCGCCAAGCTCAGGGGCCGTATCGTCGCGGTGGTGAATGGGATTTTTCCTCATTGAATGATCACGCGCGTCCGACGCGCTGTGCATTCGCAAAATCGAGACCGAACGAGGCAAAGTCCATAAGCGGCTTCGTCGTACACCGAGACGAATTCATCGGAACGATGCCCATCAAAATCGCCGCATCCTTGGCGGGTTGCGCCGCTTTGGACCCTGTGTTACGCGACCTGCGCCTCGGCGCCGGTGCCGCAAGCGCATAGGGGCAGTCTGACTTGAATTCAACAAAGGCGCTTCGGTCGCAGGCCTTGGCTCGCGGCGCGCCCATAATGGACGGGATCACAAGGTGGCCCAAGTCACATCGAGCATGTCGGGCGTGGGCGGCCGCTACGCCATCGCGCTGTTCGAGCTTGCAAACGAGACCGGCGAGGCGGACGCCGTCTCGGCGGATCTCAAGCGTTTCGGGAGCTTGATCGAAGAAAGCGATGAGCTGAAGCGGCTGCTGCGAAGCCCGGTCTTCACGGCGGAACAGCAGCAGGCTGCGATCGGCGCCATTCTGGATCGAGCCGGAATCGGCGGTACCACCGGAAACTTCATTCGTCTCGTCGCGCAGAAGCGTCGCCTGTTCGCACTTGCCGACATGACGCGCGCCTTCGAGGCGATGCTTGCCGAACGCAAAGGCATCGTGCCCGCCGAAGTCACGGTGGCCGAGCCGATGCCCGAAGCGATGATCACAGAGTTGAAAACGGCGCTCAAAAAGGCGGAAGGCAAGGAAGTCTCGCTTTCCGTGAAGATCAATCCCGACATCATCGGCGGCATGGTCGTCAAGCTCGGCCACCGCATGATCGATGCGTCTCTGAAAACCAAGCTCAACGCGCTGCGCGTTGCGATGCGAGAGGTCAGCTGATGGATATCCGCGCCGCAGAAATCTCCTCCCTCCTGAGGGAGCAGATCAAGAATTTCGGCCAGGAAGCCGAGGTCTCCGAGGTCGGCCAGGTCCTCTCGGTCGGCGACGGCATCGCCCGCTGCTACGGCCTCGACAAGGTGCAGGCCGGCGAGATGGTCGAATTCGAGAACGGCACGCGCGGCATGGCGCTCAACCTCGAGAGCGACAATGTCGGCATCGTGATTTTCGGTTCCGATCAGGAAATCAAGGAAGGCCAGACCGTCAAGCGCACCGGCGCCATCGTGGACGTTCCGGTCGGCAAGGGCCTGCTCGGGCGCGTCGTCGATGCGCTCGGCACCCCCATCGACGGCAAGGGGCCAATCACGGCGCAAGAGCGGCGCCGCGTCGACGTGAAAGCGCCGGGCATCATTCCGCGCAAATCGGTGCATGAGCCAATGGCGACCGGACTGAAGGCCATCGACGCGCTCATCCCGATCGGGCGCGGCCAGCGCGAGCTGATCATCGGTGACCGGCAGACCGGCAAGACGGCCGTGGCGCTCGACACCATCCTCAATCAGAAGCCGCTCAACGTCGGCAATGACGAGAGCCAGAAGCTTTATTGCGTCTATGTCGCGGTCGGCCAGAAGCGCTCGACCGTCGCGCAATTCGTGAAGGTGCTCGAGGAGCAGGGCGCGCTCGAATATTCGATCGTCGTCGCGGCAACCGCATCCGATCCCGCGCCCATGCAGTTTCTGGCGCCCTTCTCCGGCTGTGCCATGGGCGAGTTCTTCCGCGATAACGGCATGCACGCGGTGATGATCTACGACGACCTTTCGAAACAGGCGGTCGCCTACCGGCAGATGTCCCTCCTCTTGCGCCGGCCGCCCGGTCGCGAGGCTTATCCGGGCGACGTCTTTTATCTCCATTCGCGCCTTCTCGAGCGCGCCGCGAAGCTCAACGATGCGAACAAGAACGGTTCGCTTACGGCGCTTCCTATCATCGAGACGCAGGCCAACGACGTCTCGGCCTATATCCCGACGAACGTGATCTCGATCACCGACGGACAGATCTTCCTCGAGACGGATTTGTTCTTCCAGGGCATCCGCCCCGCCGTGAATGTCGGCCTTTCGGTGTCGCGCGTCGGCTCCTCGGCCCAGACCAAGGCGATGAAGAAGGTCGCCGGACGCATCAAGGGCGAGCTTGCCCAATATCGCGAGATGGCAGCTTTCGCCCAGTTCGGCTCTGACCTCGACGCGGCGACGCAACGCCTTCTGAACCGAGGCGCGCGCCTGACCGAACTGCTCAAGCAGGCGCAATTCTCGCCACTCAAGATGGAAGAACAGGTTTGCGTCATCTATGCGGGCGTCAACGGCTATCTCGACCCGCTTCCCGTCAATCGCGTGAAGGCGTTCGAGGATGGCCTCCTGGCGACGCTGCGCACCAAGCATTCCGGGATCCTCGACGACATTCGCACCTCGCGCGACCTCTCGGACGCGACGGGCGCGAAGCTGAAGGATGTGGTCGAGAGCTTCGCCAAGTCCTTCACCTGAACGCGGCGGCGCGAGCGGGGACGCGATGAGCTATGTCGAAGGCTCGCTTGGAGAAGGTGAGGTCGTCACATATGTCACTCACAAGCATTGGGTCATCTTCGTGGCGCCGATCTTCCAGCTCGTCGTCGCACTCGTGCTCATCGGGATCGGTTTCAAGATCGGCGATCTTTGGATTTGGCTCGGCTGGCTCATGCGGATATTGGGTTATGTCATCCTCGCGATCGGCGCGGTGCATCTCCTCGGCGCCTGGATTTCGCGCATCACGACGGAACTTGCCGTCACCAATCGCAAGGTGGTCGGCAAATGGGGCCTGATCTCGAGGCGCACGATCGAGCAGCGCCTCGACAAGGTCGATTCGATCGAGGTCGAGCAGTCGATCCTCGGGCGCATTCTCGGATACGGCACGGTCGAGGTGCGCGGCTCCGGCGTCTCCATGACGCCGCTGCGTCTGATCGGAGATCCGATCACTTTCCGCCGGCGTGTCGAGGACGCATTGAATGCCGCCAAGACTTCACCGTGAGAAACGATGCCGATGTTGAGATTTGGCCGATGTTGAGATTTGCTGCCGCGAACTGATGCCGAAACTTCCTCCAGACTTCCAGCCACAGCCGTTTAGCGGGTAGAGACTTCCCTTCATGCCGAGCTTGAAATCGCTGCGTACCCGGATCGCCTCCGTCAAGGCGACGCAGAAGATCACCAAGGCGATGCAGATGGTCGCCGCGGCGAAGCTGCGCCGTGCGCAAATGGCGGCCGAAGCGGCACGCCCCTACGCCACGAGCATGCAGCGCGTGCTGACCAACCTCGTTTCCGGCGTGCCAAGCTCTTCGGCCCCCCCGCTGCTGGCCGGCACGGGCTCGGACAACCGTCATCTTTTTGTCGTCTGCACGGCCGAGCGCGGCTTGTGCGGCGCCTTCAACTCGTCGATCGCGCGCCTCGCGCGTGACCGCGCGAACGCCCTCATCGCGGAAGGCAAAAGCGTCAAATTCATCTGCGTCGGCAAGAAGGGTTACGACATCCTGAGGCGATTGTTCGAGAAGGACATCCTCGAGCATATCGATTTGCGCGGGGTGAAGCAGATCGGCTTCGGCAATGCGCAATCGATCGCCGATAAGGTGATCGCCCGTTTCAATAACGGCGAGTTCGACGTCGCCACCCTTTTCTATGCGCGCTTCCGCTCGGTGATCCAGCAGATACCGACCGCGCAACGGATCGTTCCGGCCGAGACCACGCCAGCGGAGGGTGCCGAGGCGCCCGCGGCGCAGTTCTACGAATTCGAGCCGGACGAAGGCGAGATCCTGAACTCGCTTTTGCCGCGCAACATCGCGGTGCAGATCTATCGGGCGCTTCTCGAGAATGTGGCTTCCGAGATGGGAGCCAAGATGAGCGCCATGGATTCGGCGACGCGTAACGCGGGCGAGATGATCAAGAAACAGACGATCTTCTACAATCGGACGCGACAAGCGATGATCACCAAGGAGCTCATCGAGATCATTTCAGGCGCCGAGGCGCTTTAGCATCGGGGAGCTTTCGGGCTTCACCACATCTTTGCATTCGCCGGGCCGCGAGGCCGCGGGCGGGAACGGGAGCAAGACATGGCTGAGAATACGATCGGACGGGTGGCGCAGGTGATCGGTGCCGTCGTCGACGTGCATTTCGAGGGGCATCTGCCCGCGATCCTGAACGCGCTCGAGACGGAAAACCGCGGTGCGCGGCTCGTGCTGGAGGTGGCGCAGCATCTCGGCGAATCGACCGTGCGCTGCATCGCCATGGATTCGACAGAAGGCCTCGTGCGCGGCCAATCCGTGCAGGACACCGGCCTGCCGATCGCAATCCCAGTCGGCCCCGGCACGCTCGGGCGCATCATGAACGTGATCGGGGAACCGGTCGACGAAGCCGGTCCCATCCCTCATGAGGAGACGCGGGCCATCCACCAGCCGGCGCCCCCCTATGTCGAGCAATCGACGGAAGCGCAGATCCTCGAGACCGGGATCAAGGTCGTCGACCTGCTTGCCCCCTACGCCAAGGGCGGCAAGGTCGGCTTGTTCGGCGGAGCCGGCGTCGGCAAGACGGTGCTCATCCAAGAGCTGATCAATAACATCGCCAAGGCCCATGGCGGCTACTCGGTCTTCGCCGGCGTCGGCGAGCGCACGCGCGAGGGCAACGACCTCTATCACGAATTCATCGAATCGGGCGTCAACAAGAAGGGCGGGGGGGAAGGCTCGAAATGTGCCCTCGTCTACGGCCAGATGAACGAGCCGCCTGGCGCGCGCGCTCGCGTCGGCCTCACCGGCCTCACCGTCGCCGAGAACTTCCGCGACCAGGGACAGGACGTGCTCTTCTTCGTCGACAACATCTTCCGCTTCACGCAAGCCGGTTCCGAGGTGTCGGCCTTGCTCGGCCGCATTCCATCGGCCGTCGGTTATCAGCCGACGCTCGCGACCGATATGGGCGCTTTGCAGGAGCGCATCACCACGACCACAAAAGGGTCGATCACCTCTGTGCAGGCGATCTACGTGCCGGCCGACGATTTGACCGATCCGGCGCCGGCCACCTCATTCGCCCATCTCGACGCGACGACGGTGCTGTCGCGCTCGATCGCCGAAAAAGGAATATATCCGGCGGTCGATCCGCTCGATTCCACCTCGCGCATGCTGTCCCCGCTGGTCGTGGGCGAAGAGCACTACAACGTGGCGCGCCAGGTGCAACAGATCCTGCAGCGCTACAAGGCGCTTCAGGACATCATCGCGATTCTCGGCATGGACGAGCTCTCCGAGGAGGACAAACTCACCGTGGCTCGGGCCCGTAAGATCGAGCGCTTCCTGTCGCAACCCTTCCACGTTGCCGAGGTTTTCACCGGCTCGCCCGGCAAGTTCGTGAACCTCGCCGACACCATCAAGGGCTTCCAGGGCTTGTGCGAGGGCAAATACGACCACCTTCCCGAGCCCGCCTTCTACATGGTCGGCACCATCGAGGAAGCCGTCGAGAAGGCCCAGAAGCTCGCGGCTTCGGCCTGAAGGTAGCGTCGATGGCAACCTTCCACTTCGAGCTCGTCTCGCCCGACCAGCTTCTGTTCTCGGCGGAGGTGGAGAGCGTCGTGGTGCCGGGCATCGAGGGCGAGTTCACCATGCTTCCGGACCACGCCCCGCTCGTCACCTCGCTTCGCAATGGCGGCGTCATTCTCGTGAACGGCGACCATTCGACGAAGGAGTTTGCGGTTTTCGGCGGCGTCGCCGAGGTCACGAATACGAGCCTCACCATCCTGGCCGAGCGCACCACGCCGATGAAGGAGGTCACGACCGAAGGGCTCGAAAAGGACCTCCTCACGACGCAGACCTATCTCGAAGCCGCCCACAACGAGGAAGAAAGACGCATCCTCGTCGAGAAAATCGCCCAGCTGCGTGAATTCAAGAACATCGTCGCGTCGCGATAGAGCCGAGGCACCTCACGAATGCGCACGAGCCGATGGGGGGTGATCGGCGCGCCCTTGACGGCATCGCTTCTTCACCTGAAGAACCAACTCGATGACGCGCAAACCCGCGCGACCAAGTTTCCTGAGGGAACGCAATGAGCCTCGACTTCAAGGTCGGTGACCTTACCATCCATCGCATCATCGAGCAGGAGGGCGCCTTCCTGCCGGCGCTCGAAGCTCTGCCCGGGCTTACGCCGGAAGTGCTGGCGGAGAACCGCCATTGGCTCGCTCCGAAAGCGCTCGATCCGCAGGACAAGCTGATCTTCTGTTTTCAATCCTATGTGGTGCGGACCCCCCACCACACCATCCTCGTGGATAGCTGCATCGGCAACGACAAGCCCCGGCCGACCCGTCCGAATTGGAACATGAAGACCGACGACATTTACATGCGCGGTCTCGCCGCGGCCGGGCTTCGCGTCGAGGACGTCGATTTCGTCATGTGCACGCATTTGCACGCCGATCATGTGGGCTGGAACACCCGCCTCGAGAATGGGCGCTGGGTTCCGACCTTCCCCAAGGCGCGCTACGTCTTCTCGAAAAAAGAACACGACTATTGGGCGGGTGAGCACGAAAAGACGCCGATTCCGGCGATCGGCGATAGCGTCCTGCCGATCATGGAAGCCAAGCGCGCCGAACTCGTGAGCGACGATCATCTGTTGGGCGATCATGTGCGCCTTTTGCCGACGCCTGGCCACACGCCTGGTCACGTCGCCATCTGCCTCGGCCGCACCGGCGAGGATGCGGTGATGCCCGGCGACCTCATGCACTCACCGCTGCAAGCGCGCCTTCCGGAGCTGTCGATCCGCTTTGATACCGACATGAGCATATCCGCCAAGACACGTCGATCATTCCTCGAGCGCTATTGCGACACGAAGACGCTCTGCTGCACGGCGCATTTCCCCTCGCCCTCGGTCGGCCGGATCAAGCGCTGGGATGATGGCTTCCGCTGCGAGATGGTGGATGGGTGAAGGGAGCGTTTTGACGTGGTCAGCCCGATAGCCGTTTTTCGTCATCCACGAGGGTAAGGCGGGCTGGTGCCGACGCACCCCATTCCCACAGCACGAGATTGAGATCGTTCGCTGTGGATCCTGGCGCAAAGCTCCGGACGAGCATTGCGCGATAGCCCTTTGCCATGAGGACTCGCGCGAGAGATTGCGTCCTGGCCTCGCCGTGCTCCTCCATCTGATCACGCCATCCGGAATCTGCGAGGGTCTCGGTGTCGCACCCCGCCGCCCGCAGCGCCGCTTCGTCGCGGCTATCGAAGACGCCGTTGATCTCTGCATCGTAAGACACGAGCGTTATCGGTTGAAAGCTGCCGGCCTGATTGGCCTCCCGCAACGCGGTGATCACGGTCAGGGATGAATAGAGGGCCGGAACTCCCCTCGGGTTGAAACGGCCTCCATAGAGTTCCGCGCCCCGGCCGGAATAGGGCTCGCGCGCGTAGATCGGATTAAGCGCCCGAAACAGCGCGCCACGGTAGCGCATCTCGTGTACTAGGCATGGACGCCTGCATCGACGGCATCGATGTAGTCGAGCACCTCGTCGGAGCGTCCGTTGCGTACGAGCTGCATCGGCGTCTGTCCCGAAAAACCGGGTAAGGGCTCCGAGCGATACCACGCATAAGCAATCAGGGCAGAGCCGAAGCGAGGCTCGACCTTGTTGATGATCTCGACCATCTCCCGCAGTCGGCGCTGGGTCCTGTCGGAACGGACGCGATCCTTGCGTTGCACTGCGTCCCGCCCCAGCCCAGCCGTACGAGCGACTTCGGCGCTCGTTGTGCGCAGCGCTTCGGCGATCTTGCGAGGCGCGAGAATGCCGCCGTCCGCATACTGGACCAGTCCCATCGCAATTCCCCATGCCGCACCGATTGCCGCAATATAGCGTCAGAATATGTGGTTTTCAAGCGAACAAGAGCAAACCGAGGTTTGAGCGGCGAAGAGCTCTACTGCAGCGCGCATTAGTCCGCCACGCGATGTTCTCACGAACCGGCAAGCTGGCCGGCGCCGCGGTATAATAATTTGCGCGTGACTGCGGTTCTGCACGTACGTTGCACGAAAATCCCGAATTTCTGCTGATGCAGCAGCTCATTTCCTGCAAGGCTCTCGCGTAACGGAGGCGCGTGAAGCCGTTCGAAAGACCGCGACGACCTCTTCCCGACCGCCTCACTAAAGACGGGTGGTGGTTGATCGAGTGCGCGCCAGTATCGCAACCGGTATCGCCACCTTCGCGGCGAAAAATCCGCGTGACGGACACCCCGCGGCGATCGGCTTTGATCTTGCCATTCAGGAAAGTGCAACGCCCATGATCGCTCAAATAGCCCACGCGCAGGCAACGCAAGCCCCTCTTCCGATACCTCCCATTTCTCGGCCTCTCATTCGACGCGCCGGGGCCATGTTGTTCCTCGTCGCCCTGGCCGACTGGCTCTTCTACAAGCATCAACTCGGCATTTCGATCGCGATCTTTCTAGCCGTGCTCTGCGTCGCCGTGACGTTAAACAATAGGCTCAGAACGAGCTTTCGCGAGTTCGCCCGTTACGCGGCGATCTTTGTGGTCGCGTTCTTTCCCGTGATCGAAGATGCCAGCCTCATCTCTTTTTTTATCGTGGCGGCCGGCGCCGCTATTTTCGCCTTGGGCGTGAGTGGAAACCTACAAGGTCGGGGCGGTGAAAAATTCCGCTCGGTGGCGAAAACTTTGCTCATCGGGCCGTTCCGCCTTCCGTTTGACCTTTTTCACTTCACGATGAGCTGGGAGGGGCTCGGCGACACGACAATCGCAATCAAGAAGCTCGCCGTCTTGGTGGTCCCTCTCGGCCTGGGAATGGTCTTCCTTCTTCTCTTCGCTTCCGCCAATCCGCTCATCCCTTTGTGGCTCTCGAAGTTCGATTTCTCCTTCCTACAAATATCGGTGAACCCGTTCCGCATCGCGTTCTGGGGCGTGATCGCATTCGCCGTCTGGCCCTTTCTCTACATCAAATCGGCCCGCGTGACTGCACGCGTCGCTTCGGCCCAAACGCCTTCCATGCCGGAAGGCGACTCGTCACCGCTCTTATTCGGTCCCGCCGCAATCTTGCGTTCGCTTGCGCTCTTCAACATCCTGTTCGCGGCTCAATCGGGGCTCGACATCACCTATCTTTGGGCCGGAGTCGCCTTGCCCAGTGGGCTTACCTACGCGTCCTATGCTCACCAGGGCGCTTATCCGCTTATCGTGACCGCTTTGCTCGCGGCGGCGTTTGTGCTCGCCGCTTTGCGGCGCGGTAGCGAAGCAAACGAAGTCAGGACCATAAAGGTGCTGATCGTTCTTTGGATCGCCCAGAACATCCTGCTCGTCACCTCGTCGATTTTGCGGCTCGACCTTTATGTCGCGACTTATTTGCTCACAGGGCTGCGCTTTGCCGCCTTTGTCTGGATGCTGCTCGTCGCGGCAGGGCTTGTCCTCATTCTTGTCCGCATCGCGCTGAAGCGCCCCAATCGCTGGCTGATCGGAGCCAATTGCTGCACGCTCGGGTTCGCGCTCTATGTCACGAGCCTCATCAACGTACCTGCCCTCATCGCCCGCTATAATGTCGATCATTGCCGCGAGATTTCGGGCCAAGGGGTCGAGCTCGATATCTATTACCTAGCGTCCCTTGGACCTCAGGCGCTGCCGGCGATCGATCGGTATTTCGTGTTGCACCCGGCAGGGCCGCCTCGCTGGCAGCGTCCGGGTTGGGTTATGCCTCATCAATGGTGGGTTGATCTAAGAGCCACATGGGCGAACGATCTTTTGATGCGCGAGTGGCGCGGCTGGGGCTTTCGCGAAGAGCGCTTGCGGCGCTATTTAGCGCGTCGGCAAGCGGTTGTCGGGGCGCGCCCGCCAATCCGCGACTCATGATGACGGCACGCTGACCAGATGGTCGAGGAACGGAGATAATGCCCTCAATTCTCGTGGTGGATGACGATCCGCATATCCGCGACGTCATCTGCTTTGCGCTCGAGAAGGCCGGCATGGCCACTGAGGCGGCCGTGAATGGCATCGACGCCCTCGATCGCTTCGCGAGAAACGCGCCGAGCCTCGTCATCCTCGACATCGGAATGCCGGAAATGGATGGGCTGGAAGTCTGCCGGCGATTACGAAAGACCTCCGAGGTGCCGATCCTCTTCCTCTCGGCACGCGATGAGGAGATTGACCGCGTGCTCGGGCTCGAGATCGGGGGAGACGATTACGTAACCAAACCCTTCAGCCCGCGCGAGCTCGTGGCACGCATCAACGTCATCTTGCGCCGCGCGAAAAAGGCGGTGACCCGCGCGACGGAAGACGCTGCCTCGTCGGTACGCGGCGGCTTCGCGATCGACACAAACGGGCATACCGCCACCTTCCACGGCCACGACCTTGCACTGACCGCCCGCGAGTTCGCGATCATGGGGACATTAGCGACGCGCCCGAGTATCGTCTTCGGCCGCGAGAGGCTGATGGAGGCTGCCTACGCGGGCAACATCCACGTGTCGGATCGCACAATCGATAGCCATGTCCGCAACATCAGGGCAAAGTTCGCTAGCGCGGGTTGCCATAGCGCCATAGAGACGGTCCACGGCGTCGGATTTCGGTTGGGGCGCTGCGAGCCCGATCAGTGAGTTCAACGGTCCCGCACAGATGGAGGCCTTCTCTCGCCATGATCGTGATGGCGGTGCTGCTCGCCGTCGCGGCGCTGCCACTCGGCGGACTCTTTCTGTTTCGGCTCTACGAAAATCAGTTGGTCCGGGAGACTGAATCCGAGCTCATCGTCCAGACAACGATGTTAGCCACGATCTTCGCGCAAGAGGTGGAGCGAAGCGGTGTCTTGGAGCTGGACGAATTGAGGGTCCTGGCCACGGAGACGACAGCCGAGCCGGAAAGCCGCTTTCACCCGATTGAGCCGCGCCTGGACCTGACGGCAGACGACATCCTTGCGCGACGCCCCGATGCCATCGAAACGAGCGAAGCGGTCGATCCTCAACTGCAGAGGATCGGAGCCGATGTCTACGCGATCGCCAAGAAGGCCCAGGAGGTGACGCTCGCCGGCTTCCGTATCATTGACCCGAATGGTGTCGTCATTGCCGGGGGAGAGGAGGCTGGACGCTCGCTCGCGCATATCGAGGAAGTGGCGATG
>JAFBAK010000012.1 GCA_019247795.1 Hyphomicrobiales bacterium
AAGGCGGCAAAGCCGCATTTCCACCGCGCGCGGTTGCCGCGGGGGCGCCGAGATGGTAGCGGCGCTCGCATGCGCCCCCTCAAGATCGCTCCGTCGATTCTTTCGGCCGACTTCGCCAAGCTCGGCGAGGAGGTGCGCGCCATCGAGGCCGCCGGTGCCGATTACGTCCATGTCGATGTGATGGATGGCCATTTCGTGCCGAACATCACGATCGGCCCGGCGATGGTCCAGGCGATCAGGCCGCATGCAAGAAAGCCGCTCGACACGCATCTGATGATCGCGCCGGCGGACCCCTATATCGAGGCCTTCGCCAAAGCGGGCGCCGATATGATCATGATCCATGTCGAGGCGGGTCCCCATCCGCACCGCACATTGCAGGCGATCCGCGCGGCCGGGAAGCGCGCCGGCATCGTGCTCAACCCGGGGACCCCCGAAACCGCCGCCGCCTATCTCATCGATCTCGTCGATCAGATCCTCGTCATGACGGTCAATCCAGGCTTCGGCGGGCAGGATTTCATTCCCGAGGTCGTCGAGAAGGTCGCGCGCATCCGGACCATGACGGGAGAGCGCGACATCGACATCGAGGTCGATGGCGGGATCACGCCGAGGACCGCGGGCTCCGTCGCGGCGGCCGGCGCCAATGTGCTCGTCGCCGGGGCTGCGGTGTTCAAGGACGGCCCGCGCGCCTATGCCGAGAACATCACCGCCATCCGTCAGGCCGCTGCGGCGGCGCGCGGCGAGATGGCGTGAAGCGAGGTTCGCGATGATCCCGCGCTACACCCGCCCCGCCATGGCCGCGATCTGGGATCCGCAAACGCGCTTTCGCATCCTCTTCGAGATCGAGGCGCACGCGGCAAGCGCGATGGCAAAGCTCGGCGTCATCCCGCGCGACGCGGCCGAGAAGGTCTGGCAAAAGGGCAAGGACGCGGTCTTCGACGTCGAGCGCATCGACGAGATCGAGCGCGAGGTGAAGCACGATACCGTCGCCTTCCTCACTCACCTCAACGAGATCGTCGGTGCCGAGGCGCGCTTCCTTCATCAGGGGATGACCTCCTCGGACGTGCTCGACACCTGCTTTGCCGTGCAGCTCAAGCGCGCTTGCGACATCCTCCTCGACGATCTCGACACGCTGCTTGCGGCGCTCGAGCGCCGCGCCTTCGAGCACAAGCTCACGCCGATGATCGGCCGCTCGCACGGCATCCATGCCGAACCCTTGACGTTCGGCCTGAAGCTTGCCGCGGCCTATGCCGAATTCGAGCGGGCGCGGTCTCGGCTCGTCGCGGCGAAAGCCGAGATCGCGACCTGCGCCATCTCCGGCCCTGTCGGCACTTTCGCGAGCGTCGATCCGCGCGTCGAAGCTCATGTCGCCAAGATGATGGGGCTTACGGTCGAGCCGGTTTCGACGCAGGTCATCCCGCGCGACCGCCACGCCATGTTCTTCGCGACGCTCGCCGTGATCGCCTCCTCGATGGAGCGCCTCGCGACCGAAATCCGCCATCTTCAACGAAGCGAAGTGTATGAGGCGGAGGAGTTCTTCTCGGCGGGCCAGAAGGGCTCGTCCGCCATGCCGCATAAGAGAAATCCGGTGCTTTCGGAGAACATCACCGGCCTCGCGCGCCTCGTGCGCGGCTTCGCCACACCGGCAATGGAGAACGTCGCCTTGTGGCACGAGCGGGATATCTCGCATTCCTCGGTCGAGCGCGTGATCGCGCCCGACGCCACGATTGCGCTCGATTTCGCCTTGGCGCGGCTTGCCGGCCTGATCGACAAGCTTCTCGTCTACCCGGCGACCATGAAGAAGAATCTCGACCGTCTCGGCGGCCTCGTGAATTCGCAGCGCGTCATGCTGGCGCTCACGCAGAAAGGAGCCTCGCGCGAGGAGGCCTATCGGCTCGTGCAACGCAACGCCATGCCGGTTTGGCGCGGCGAAGGCGATTTCCGCACGCTGCTCACCAAGGACAAGGAGGTGCGCCGCTTCCTTTCCGAAAAGGAGATCGCCGACGAATTCGACCTCGCCTATCATCTCAAGCACGTCGACACGATCTTCGCGCGGGTGTTCGGGGCCAGGACTCCGAGAAGCAGGGCCTCGAGAAGGCGGCCGGAAAAAGCAAAAGGCCGCGAAGCCTCGACGAGCCGGAAAGCGAAGCGCGCTCTCGCCAAGGCTCGCCGTTGAAACCGGCACTCGCGCTTTCGATATTCCTGATGATCGCGCAGGCAACAGCCCTGGCCCATCAGCAAGTCCCTTCATCCGACCAAGACATCGAGGGTCACGCGGCGGTCGAGAAGGTGATCGGCAACACGATGACAGGAACCGCGGACGGCGTTCCCTATTTCGCCTATTACGAGACGACCGGAACGGTGAAGATGCAGCGCGGCGGGGAAGTCGCTTCCGGACAATGGTCACGCGATGGGGAGAGCCTCTGCGAGGAATTCCCCGACGATGACGATGAGACCTGCTATACGATCAGGCTCAATGCTGGTGGCATGAAGGGAACGATGACCGATGCCGATGGGACGGCTTACGCAATCGAGATCCTGCCCGGCAATCCGCAAAAGCTTTGAGCGAGGCTTGTCTTGAACCACGACTCCTACCCCGACGCTTACATCAAAAGCATATTGACGACGACGAAGACGTTGGCGCTCGTCGGTGCGAGCGCGAACCCTGCGCGGCCGAGCTACATCGTCCTCAAATATCTCTCCGAGCGCGGCTACAAGGTGATTCCGGTCAATCCGGGGCTCGCCGGGCAGAAGATCCTGGGACAGGAGGTCGTCGCGAGCCTGAAGGACATCCGCGAACCTCTCGACATGGTCGAGATCTTCAGGAACTCGAAAGCCGCAGGCCCCATCGTCGACGAGGCGCTCACGCTCGAGCCGAAACCCAAGGTCATCTGGATGCAGCTCTCCGTGCGCAATGACGAAGCGGCCGCGCGCGCCGAGGCCGCGGGCATCAAGGTCGTGATGAACCGATGCCCGAAGATCGAGTTCGGCCGCCTCTCCGGCGAGATCGGCTGGCAAGGCATCAACTCGCGCATCATCTCGTCGAAGAAACAGGTGATGGCTGCAAGAGGATTTCAGAAGCGCGTGATCGGGGTTTAGGCGAGGGCTTTCTTTGACGTAGCAACATTGTTGCAACAGATCTTCACCTGCGCTACATGGACCCCTGTCAAAGGAGAGCACCATGTTGAGTGCGCTGAGGAAGTTCGGCAATTCGGCCGGCGTGATCATTCCAAAACCGCTTTTATCAGAGATCGGCGCCAAAGCAGGTGACAGTGTCGAGTTGAAAGTCGAAGCGGGTCGCCTAGTGATTGAGCGCGCTCGCACTCGACCACGAGTCGGATGGGCCGAGGATGCAAAGCGCATCGCCGAAGCACGTGACGATGGGCTGGTGTGGCCAGAGTTCGCGAGTGACGACGACGAAAGCCTGGAATGGTAAGGCGTGGAGACGTCTGGCTCGCAGTTCTCGATCCAACTGTCGGTGCAGAAATCAAGAAAACCAGGCCCTGTCTAATCATCTCGCCGCCTGAGATTCACGATCAACTACGAACGGTCATTGCAGCACCCATGACATCGGGCAGCAGGCCGGCTGGTTTTCGCATTCCGGTACACTTTCGTGGCACGCGCGGATTCATTTTGCTCGAGCAGAGTCGTGTCCTCGACAAGCGCAGGCTGGTGAGAAAACTGGGGACCGTCCCCGACCGGGTGCTTAGCCTGGTTTTGAAGACACTGCGCGAATTCTATGAGGAGTGAGATCTTGCCTTCTGTTTGATGAAAGCAGGCAATTGCAGACTTGCCTCGATTAGCCCAGCCGCTTCAACGCCTCATCAAGCTTGTCGATGCGGGCGAGCGCGGCCTCGCGGCGCTCACGCTGCTCCTCGACCACTTCTTCGGGGGCGCGCTTCACGAAGTCGGTATTGGCGAGCTTCGCGTCGATCTTGCCGATGTCGGCGTCCAACCGGTCCCGCTCCTTGGAAAGGCGCGTGCGCTCGGCCGCGATGTCGATGACGCCGGCGAGCGGCAGCGCGGCGGTTTCGCCGCGCACCAGGATCTGCGCCGATTGCGCCGGCGGCTCGCTCGCCGTCTCGACGCTCGAAAGTCGGGCGAGACGTTTGAGCACTGCATCCCAATGCTCGAACCTCGTCTTCGTCTCGGCCGAAGGCGCGATGAGAACAAGCGGGATTTGCGCCCCCGCCGGGACGTTCATTTCGGCGCGGACGGAGCGGATTTCGGTGACGAGATCGATGAGCCAACCGATCTCGGCTTCAGCTTGCGGCTTGTCGAGGCCCTTGAGTTCGGGCCATGGCGCGAGCGCCAGAACTTTTTCCTCACGATGGGCCGCCTCGCCTGCCTCCGCCCCGAAGCTCATCCACAGCTCTTCCGTGATGAACGGCATGAAGGGGTGGAGAAGCTTCACGGCCCCTTCGAGCACAAAAGCAACGGTCGCCTGCGTCTCGTTCTTGCTCGCCTCGTCCGCGCCTTGCAGGACAGGCTTCGCCAGCTCGAGATACCAATCGCAGAAGCTGTTCCAGACGAAGCGGTAGATCGCGCCCGAGGCTTCGTTGAATTTGTACGCTTCGATGCCGGCGGTGACCTCGCGCGCCGCGCGCGCAAGCTCGGCCAGCGCCCATCGGTTGAGCGTCCCCGACACCGAGGCGGGCTCGAAATTCTGCTGCGTCGCGCATCCGTTCATTTGCGCAAAACGGGCCGCGTTCCAAAGCTTCGTCGCGAAATTGCGGTAGCCCTCGACGCGCTGCATCGACATCTTCACGTCGCGCCCTTGCACCGCCATGACTGCGAGCGTGAAGCGCAACGCGTCCGCGCCGAATTTGTCGATCACGACGAGCGGATCGATGACGTTGCCCTTCGACTTCGACATCTTGGCGCCCTTCTCGTCGCGCACGAGGGCATGGATGTAGACATCGCGGAAGGGCACCTCTTCCATGAAGTTCAGGCCCATCATCATCATCCGCGCGACCCAGAAGAAGATGATGTCGAAGCCGGTGACGAGAGCGTCGGTCGGGTAGTAGCGGGCAAGCTCCGGCGTTTTTTCCGGCCAACCGAGCGTCGAAAAGGGCCAGAGCGCCGATGAGAACCAGGTGTCGAGCACATCCTCGTCGCGCTTGAGATAATCGGCGCGACGTTGCGGGTGCATGGCGAGATCGCGGGCCTCCTCCTCGGGGAGCTCCTCCTTCACCACGGCATCCGCGAGCGCGGCCGCGAGGGCTTCCTCTCGCGTTTCGGCGACGTAGACGCTGCCGTCCGGCGCATACCAGGCGGGAATCTGGTGGCCCCACCAGAGCTGTCGCGAAACGCACCAGGGCTCGATGTTCTCCATCCATTGGAAGAACGTCTTTTCCCAAGCCTGCGGCACGATCCGCGTCCGTCCCTCGCGCACCGCGGCCATCGCCTTTTCGGCGAGCGGCTTCACTTCAACGAACCACTGATCGGTGAGATAAGGCTCGACCGGCACATTCGAGCGATCGCCATGCGGCACGGTGTGCGTGTGCGCCTCTGTCAGGCGCAAAAGCCCGCGCTCCTCCATCATCGCGACGACGCGCTTTCTCGCCTCGAAGCGGTCAAGCCCGTTGAGCGCAAAGACGGCGATGAGGTCGGTCGAAGGCGCGACGCCCTCATCGAAGGCGCTCTGCGGCTCGAGCTTCAATGTCGCGTCCGGCGCGAAAATATTGATGGAGGGCAACGAGTGCCGTTTGCCCACCTCGAAATCGTTGAAATCATGCGCGGGCGTGATCTTCACCGCGCCCGTGCCCTTCTCGGGATCGGAATACGCGTCGGCGACGATCGGGATCAGCCGGCCGACGAGCGGTAACTTCACCTGGCGGCCGATGAGGTGCTTGAAGCGCTCGTCATCCGGATGCACCGCGATCCCGGTATCGCCGAGCATGGTCTCCGGACGCGTGGTGGCGACCGTGATCACTTCGCCACTCTCGCCGCCTGTTTCGGAGACGACCGGGTAGTCGAAATGCCAGAGCATCCCCTTGACCTCGAGCTGCTCGACCTCGAGGTCGGAGATCGCCGTCTGAAAGCGGGGATCCCAATTGACGAGGCGCTTGTCCTTGTAGACGAGGCCTTGCTTGTGAAGCTCGACGAACACTTTGACGACGGCCTTGGAAAGGCCCTCGTCCATTGTAAAGCGTTCACGTGACCAGTCGCAGGAAGCGCCGAGGCGCTTCAGCTGGTTGCTGATGATGCCACCTGACTCGTCCCTCCACGCCCAGACGCGCTTGAGGAATTCCTCCCGACCGAGCGTGCGGCGGTCGGGTTGCTGTGTCTCCATCAATTGACGCTCGACCACCATCTGCGTTGCGATGCCGGCGTGATCGGTGCCCGGCTGCCAGAGCACATCTCGTCCGCGCATGCGCTCGAAACGGCAGAGGATGTCCTGCAGCGTATTGTTGAGCGCGTGCCCCATATGCAAGGAGCCCGTGACGTTCGGCGGCGGAATGACGATGGCGTAAGGTTTTGCCTGCGCCCGCTCGGGACGACCGGCCTTGAAAGCGCTGGCCTCTTCCCAAACAGCCGCCACGCGCTGTTCGACGGCCGCAGGATCGAAGGTCTTGTCCATCATTCTCTCAATTGGGAACGGGTCGAGAATTGCCCGGTGCTTCAAGCGCAGCGGCCGGGTTGAAGTCAACGCCGGGCGGGAGCAACCCGTTGCAAGCGTCAGCGCGAAGGACGAACGAGTCGATGCGTCGTGCCCGCATCAGCCTTCCTGTTCCGGCGCCGCCGCCTTGCGCTTCTTCGATCCGCCTTTGCTCTCGTTCGCCTTGCCTTCGCTTGTCTTCGCCTCGCTTGCTTTCTTGCCGGCGGGCGCCGGCTTTTCGGCGGCGCTCTCCTTGCGCGCTGACGCGCCGATAGAGGCTTTGGCTCTCCTCGGTTTCGGCTCGGCGCGCGCCTGTTCTGCCTGCGGATGCGCGCGCGCCTCTGCGTCCCGACGCCGCTCGAGCTCGTGATTGACGCGCCGCAAGGCCTTCGCAAAGACCTGCTTTCGGCGCCCGACCTGGCTCTCGTCATCCTGCGAGGAAGCTTCTCGTGCCGTGCGGCGCACGCGCGCTTTGCGGCTTTCCACGAGAATCATGCGCAGCTTTTCCCGGCGTTCCCCAAGCTCGCGCTTCGCCGTTTGCAGGGCCTCGAGGCTCATCTCTTCGATGGCGGGATGATGCGTCACCTTCACCGCCTCGAAGTCCTCAGGGGCGAGAAGCTTCTTCTCGGCTGCGACCGGAATGCTCATGCTGCGACCTCCCGCTCTCTGAATTCTCCCACCCGTCCCCGCGAAGCTCTAAAATTCCCGTTCATCCCCGCGAGGCGGAGATCAGATTATCTCGAGATGGCGAAAAAAGGTCCAGGTTCCCGCTGGCGCGGGATGAGCGGGAGTATTGGTGGAAACGCGGCTCAGCCTTTCGCCACGGCCGCGACCTCAGCCGCGAAGTCACCGTCGTTCTTCTTCTCGATTCCCTCGCCGAGCGCATAGCGCACGAAACTCGCGATGCGCAGGGGCTGCTTCGTGCGATTGCCGAATTCCTGCACCGCCTGGCCGACCGTTTTCGAAGGATCACGCACATAAGCCTGATCGATGAGGCAGACTTCCTTGTAATAGGTCTTGAGCCCGCTCTCGACGATCTTCTCGATCACATGGGCGGGCTTGCCTTGATGCTTTTCGGACAAGATCGCACGCTCGCGCGCGACGGTCTCCTTGTCGAGCGATGTCGAATCCAAGGCGAGCGGGTTCGTCGCCGCGACGTGCATGGCGATCTCGCGGCCGAATGTCGCAAGATCGGCGTGCTTGCCGGGCGATTCGAGGGCCACCAGTACGGCGATCTTGCCTAGCCCCTCGGCGACGAGGTTATGGACATAGGTGCCGATGACGCCATTCGTCACTTGAAGCCGCTTGGCGCGGCGCAAGGTGATGTTCTCGCCGATCGTCGCGACCGCGTGCGAGATGGCATCCGCCACGTTGCCGCCGCCCGGATATTCGGCCGTCTTCAGCGCCTCGACATCGTCGGCCTTCTCGAGCGCGATCTTGGCGACGTTGCGAACAAGGGCTTGGAAGCTCTCGTTGCGGGCCACGAAATCGGTCTCGGAATTGACCTCGACGACGACGCCGCGATCGCCGTGATGCGCGAGCGCGACAAGCCCCTCCGCCGCGACACGGCCCGATTTCTTCGCCGCCTTGGCGAGGCCCTTTTTGCGCAGCCAGTCGACCGCGGGCTCAATCTCGCCCTTGGTTTCGTTGAGCGCCGCCTTGCAGTCCATCATGCCCGCGCCGGTCTTGTCGCGGAGCTCCTTCACCATGGAGGCGGTAATCACAGCCATCGCAGCTCAGCCCTTCTCTTCAATCCCATGACGTTCGCGCAGGGCGTGGATGCCCGCGCCGAGCACGGC
>JAFBAK010000021.1 GCA_019247795.1 Hyphomicrobiales bacterium
CTTACGGTCGAGGTGCCAGCGCATGAAGCGTACCATGTCGTCGGCGGTCGAGTAGACGCCACCCGAAGCCCCCTGCGCTTCCAAGGCCTCGAACGGCTCCATCGGGTTCCCCTCGAAATCATAGCCCGTCATCAGCCTTGCTTTTTGGGCTTCGTCGAGGCGAAGCCCGGTATCCCTCATTCCCAGCGGCCCAGTGATGCGCGTCTTCAAAAGCTCCGCATAGGAAGTTCCCGCAGCCCCGGCGAGCGCGGCGCCCAAGAGATCGAATCCCACATTGGAATAGGCGGCCGCCGTCCCCGGCACAAAGGCAAGCTTTGCCGAAGCGAAGTAGGTTTTGTCGTTCTCCCAGGAAAAGCGCTCATAGGGGTTGGTCCCGGGTGGTGCCTCGCCGGGAAGATCGCGCGGAAACCCGGCCGAATGGGTCACGAGATCGACGAGCGTGATCGGCCGGCCATCGGTAACCGGAAGGGTGACGCCGGGCAGGAAATTCGCCGCCGCATCGGCGAGCTTCACTTTCCCCTCCGCCGCAAGACTCGCGAGCAGCTCGCCCGCGAACGCCTTGGAGACCGAGCCGATCCGCAGAAGCGTGCGTCCGTTAGGCTCGAGCTTCGAGCCTTTCGCCGTCTCACCGAAGCCGAGCACCACCGTGTCCTCGCCGCGCACGACGGCCAGCACGAGCCCCGGCGATTTGAAGTTGAGCCACATCGCGGCAGCGGTGAGCCCCACTGCATCGCGCAGGCTCGCCTCGTCGGCGAGCGCTCCCCCCGCACAACCCGCGCAAATAAGACCGATCAGAAGCGTGGTCAGGGCACGCAGCCGCGCAAGACATCGCATGATCTCGCTCTCGCCAAGGCCCGCCAGCCGAGGAAAACGTAGCATGTAGACGATTTCCGAGACAATTTGACCCCGAAGGACTATCGTGCGGCCTTGCGGATCGCGAGGATTGTCACGGCCATCGGGGCCGATTATTCATCCGGCGCGCGGCCTCGGGACGCGCGTGGAAGGATGAATTCGTGGGAATCCTCGTCGCGCTCCGGCACGTCACGAGCTACCGTTATGACCGCCCGATCGGGCTCGGCCCTCAGACTGTGAGGCTGCGGCCGGCCCCTCATTGCCGAACGCATGTGCCGAGCTACTCGTTGAACATTGCGCCCGCGCGCCATTTCATCAATTGGCAGCAGGACCCTCTCGGCAACTGGCTCGCGCGCATCGTGCTCCCGGAAAAGACGCAAAATTTCGAGGTCGAGGTCGGGCTCACGGCCGAGATGACGCCGATCAACCCCTTCGACTTCTTCATCGAGCCCTATGCCGAGAACTTTCCGTTCGCCTACCCTGCGGAGCTTGCCGAAGAGCTTGCGCCCTACCTCAAGCCGAGCACGGCCGGCGAAAAGCTTGACGCTTTCCTCGCCGGCCTCCCCAAGGGGCACCGCCCCACCGTCGAACTCCTCGTCGATTTGAACGAGCGCGTGCACCGGACCGTTCGCTATGTCGTGCGCATGGAACCGGGCGTGCAGGAGCCGGAGGAGACGCTCTCCCTCGGCTCGGGTTCGTGCCGCGACTCGGCTTGGCTCCTCGCGGAGCTTCTTCGCCGGCTCGGCATCGCAGCGCGCTTCGTGTCCGGTTACCTCATCCAGCTACGTGCCGACATGGATCCGGTGGACGGGCCGAAAGGTCCAAAGAGGGACACCGCCGACTTGCATGCCTGGGCGGAGGCCTATTTGCCCGGCGCCGGATGGGTCGGCCTCGACGCGACCTCCGGCTTATTGTGCTCGGAAGGCCATCTTCCGCTTGCGGCAGCGCCGCACTACGGCTCAGCCGCACCCGTTTCCGGAGCCGTCGAACCCGCGAAGGTCGACTTCACCTTCGAGCTTCGCGTAGAGCGGATCTACGAGACGCCGCGGATCACGAAACCTTTCTCGGAAGAGAGCTGGCGCCAGCTCGATGCGCTCGGCGAAAGGGTCGATCACGACCTGGCTTCCCAGGATGTGCGCCTCACGCTTGGCGGCGAGCCGACTTTCGTGTCGGGCGACGATTACGAGGCACCGGAATGGCGCACGGCCGCGCTCGGCCCAGCGAAGCCCGGCCTTGCCGACAAGCTCGTCCGGCGTTTGCGAGAGCGCTTCGCACCGAGCGGCCTTCTGCATCACGGTCAGGGCAAGTGGTATCCGGGCGAAAGCCAGCCGCGCTTCGCCTTCGCGCTCTATTGGCGAAAGGACGGCCAGCCGCTCTGGGGCGATGCTGCCTTGATCGCCGGAGACCACGACGAGCGAGCCGTGACGCACGAAGAGGCGGAAAGCTTCGCGAAGCACCTTGCGGCCCATGTCGGCATCGCCCCCGACCATGTGGTCGCGGCCTATGAGGACGCGGCTTATTGGCGCGGCAAGGAGAGCGAGCTCCCGGTCAACACCAGCCCCGCCGATTCGAAGATTCACGATGCGCATCAGCGGGCGCGCCTCGAGCGCGCTTTTGCGAATGGACTCGAGAACCCAAGCGGCTTCGTGCTGCCGATCCGCCGCGTCGGGGGAGGGGCGAGCGGCGGCGCGGCAAATCACTGGATGAGCGAGCGCTGGCGGTTGCGGCGCGAGCGCCTCACCCTGATGCCCGGCGATGCACCGCTCGGCGCACGCCTGCCCCTTGCTTCGCTCCCGTGGATCGCGCCGACCGATTACCCTTACGTGTTCGAAGAAGATCCTCTCGAGGAACGCGCTCCCCTGCTCGCATCATCGACATGCGGACAAAGCGAGATCCGGGCGACCGGCGAGGAAAAGCAATTGCGTTGCGCCCCAGGAAGCGAGCCCGCAAGCGCGACCGGGGACGCCGTGCGCACGGCGATTACGGTCGAGCCCCGTCATGGCATGCTCCATATTTTCATGCCGCCCGTTTCCCGCCTCGAGGACTATCTCGATCTCGTCGCAGCAATCGAGAAGACGGCCGGCGCGATGAGAATGCCAGTGCGGCTCGAAGGCTATGGACCTCCCTTCGATCCGCGGCTGCACGTCATCAAGGTCACGGCCGACCCGGGGGTCATCGAGGTGAATGTCCATCCTGCCGCAACCTGGCGCGAGAGCGTTGCGACAACATTTGGGGTCTATGAGGAGGCGAGGCGGACGCGGCTCGGCGCCGAGAAATTTCTGATGGACGGGCGCCAGATCGCCACGGGCGGAGGCAATCATGTCGTGCTCGGGGGCGCAACGCCTGCCGACTCTCCCTTTTTGCGGCGTCCTGACCTGCTGAAAAGCCTTCTCGTCTATTGGCAGCGCCATCCGGCCCTTTCCTATCTGTTCGCGGGGCTTTTCATCGGGCCCACGAGCCAGGCGCCGCGCCTCGACGAGGCGCGTCATGACGCACTCTACGAGCTCGAGATCGCCCTGGCGAAGGTGCCCCGCCCCGCCGCCACCGAGCCTCCGGCTTGGCTCGCCGACCGGCTTTTCCGTCACCTTCTCGTCGACGTGACCGGCAATACGCATCGGACCGAGATTTGCATCGACAAGCTCTATTCACCCGATGAAGCCGGCGCTCGGCTCGGCCTCGTCGAGTTCCGTGCTTTCGAGATGCCGCCCCATCCCCGCATGAGCCTGGCCCAACAGCTCCTCGTCCGCGCCCTCGTCGCCTGGTTTTGGCGCGAGCCGCAAAATGGCCATCTGGTGCGTTGGGGCACGCAGCTTCACGACCGTTTCATGCTGCCGGAATTCATCAAAGCGGATTTCCTCGAGGTCCTCTCGGATCTGCGAAAGGCGGGCTATTCCATCGATCCCGCCTGGTTCGAGGCGCAATTCGAGTTCCGCTTTCCGCTCTGCGGCGCGATCGAGCGGCAAGGCCTGCGTCTCGAGTTGCGCCACGCCCTCGAGCCCTGGCATGTTCTCGGCGAAGAAAGCGCGTCAGGCGGCACATCACGAGCCGTCGATTCCTCTGTCGAGCGCGTGCAGGTGAAGGTCACGGGCATGACGCCTTCCCGGCACGTCGTGCTTTGCAACGGGCGGCGCGTGCCGCTTGCATCGGCCGGGGTTGCGGGCGAAGCGGTGGCCGGCGTGCGCTTCAAAGCTTGGCAGGCCACGTCCGGATTGCACCCGACGCTCGCGGCGAACACGCCGCTCACTTTCGACATCGTCGATGCGTGGAACAAGATGTCGCTCGGTGGCTGCGTTTACCATTCGAGCCACCCGGGCGGGCGGGATGCCGCCGCATTTCCTGTGAATTCGCGCGAGGCGGAGGCGCGCCGCCTCGTCCGTTTCGAGGATCGCGGCCATACTGCCCGGCGAATCGAGCTACCTCAGGAATTCCCGCCGGAAGAATTCCCTTTGACGCTCGATTTGAGGAGGCCGCAACGAGGTGGGCACCTTGTCGCTTAGTCGTGGAAGCGCCGCGCCGAGAACTGGCCGGAGCGCCGAAAAGCGCCTCGCCGGCTGGATCGCCGGTTACCTCGGATTGCCGGGCGTTCGTGATGAACTGCTCGCGGAGGATGGCAGCCCGCGTTCCCATTGGCTGCATTTCCTGCAAGCGCTCGCCGAGCTCGACGCCGCCGAGATCGCGCGCCGCTTCGCGTCCGCGGATCGGCACATCCGCGACATGGGCATTTCCTACCGCGTCTATGGCGAGACCGGCGAACGCTCCTGGCCCTTGAGCCACCTGCCGCTTCTCATCGGCGAAGACGAGTGGCGGCGGATCGCGACCGGCGTGGAGCAGCGCGCACAACTCCTCGAAAGAGTGCTCGCTGATCTTTACGGCGAGGGGCGCCTTGTCACGGATGGCGTGCTTCCGGCCGCGGCGGTGACCGGAAGCGCGAATTTCCTGCGCCCCCTTCAGGGCGTGAGGCCGCCGGGCGGCCGCCACCTCCACCTTTACGCAGCCGATCTCGGGCGAGGCCCCGATGGGCAATGGTGGGTGCTGGGCGACCGAGCCCAGGCGCCGTCAGGCGCAGGCTATGCGCTCGAGAACCGCCTCGTGCTCTCGCGCGCCTTGCCGCATCTCTACAACGAGATGAACGTCGAGCGCCTCGCGTCCTTCTTTCAGGCGTTTCGCGCTGGGCTGCGCGGCGCGGCTACACGCTCCGAGCCGCGCATCTGCCTCCTCACGCCTGGCCCCCTGAGCGAAACCTATTTCGAGCAGGCCTATCTGGCGCGTTACCTCGGCTTTTTGCTCGTCGAAGGCGATGATCTCCTCATGCGCGAGGGTCGCGTTCATGTGCGCACGATCGCCGGCCTGAAGCGCGCTGACGTGATCTGGCGCCGGGTCGACGGCGACTTTACCGATCCGCTCGATCTCAATGCCGCCTCGCGACTCGGCGTGCCAGGGCTCACGCAAGCCTTGCGCGAAGGCAATGTGGTGGTCGCCAACATGCCGGGCTCGGGCGCCATCGAGGCTCCCGCGCTCATGAGCTTCATGCCGTCGTTGAGTCGGCGCATCCTCGGTGAGGAACTCGTGCTTCCGAACATCGCCACCTGGTGGTGCGGGCAATCGCGCGAACGCGACGAAGTCATCGAGCGCCTGGACAACATGACGATCGGCAGTGCTTTCGGCGACGGGGTGCCGGGCTTCCGCCCCGTCGCAACCTTGCTCGGCAGCGACCTCGGGACCGCGGATCGGGCCCGTTTGATCGCCGCGATGCACGAACGGGGCGCCGATTTCGTCGGCCAGGAGGTGGTGAAGCTCTCAACGACCCCCTTCTGGGAAAACGGCCATCTTGCGCCGCGCCCCTTCACCTTGCGCGTCTTCGCCGCCTCGACGCCCAACGGTTGGCGCGTGATGCCGGGCGGATTTTGCCGCATCTCCGACGAGGCTGACGCCCGCGCCTTCTCGATGGGGGAGGGCGTGCGGTCGGCTGATGTCTGGGTGCTCGGCGACAAGCCGGCCGAGATGGTGACGCTCTTGCCGCAGAGCGAGGCCGTGAAGGTGCGCCGGCTGATGGGCATTCTGCCGAGCCGCGCCGCAGACAATCTTTTCTGGCTCGGCCGTTATCTCGAGCGCGCCGAGGCGACGCTTCGCCTCGTCCGCTGCCTTTGTGGCCGCTCGATCGAAACGGATTCGATTTCGCGCGGCACACGCCCCACGCTCGAGCGTTTGCAGCGCCTGTTGATTGGCTGGGGGGCCGTGCCGAAATCGCATAAGCACCGCTCCGCGACCGCATTCGCCACGACCGCGTTACACCAGGGAGAGAATTACGGCTCGGCCGTCGCGCTGTCGCGCGAGGCGCTTCGCACCGCCTCGGTGATCCGGGAACGTTTGTCGCCCGATGCGTGGCGGCTCATTGTTGCGCTCGAGGCGAGGCTCGACATCGCCGACCCCGACCTGCCCTCCGAGGTCGAGGCTTTCGAACGCGCCGATCAGGCGCTGCGGTCGCTCGCGGCGCTTTCAGGGTTGATGCACGAGAACATCAACCGGATCGCCGGCTGGCGCTTTCTCGATATGGGGCGACGGATCGAGCGAGGCATCGCGACCTGTCGCTTCGCGCGCCTCTTCGCCACGCCCGAAGCGACGGCGGATGATCTCGACGTGGTGCTCGACCTCATCGATTCGCAAATCACTTACCGCTCCCGCTACAGATCCGGTGTCGCGCTCGCGCCCGCGCGGGACATGGTGATGCTCGATCCTTACAACCCGCGCTCGGTCGCCTTCCAGGTCGCACAAATCGACGCGCATCTCGCGGACCTGCCGAGCTTGCGCAATGACGGCATTCTCGAGACGCCGCGCCGCATGAGCACGAGCTTGCATTCCGAGCTCGCCGTCACCGAGGCAGAAGAGCTCGATACCGGCCGGCTCCTCGCCATCGAGCAGCGGATCATGCGGCTCGCCGATGCGGTCGCGGCCCGCTATTTCCTGCAAGGAGCGAGCGCCAAACGCCCCGATCAACAACCTGATCTTGCGTGATCTACGACGTCCGCCACGTCACCACCTATTCGTATGAAGCGCCGGTCGCCTTCGCGCGCTGCGCCTTGCGCTTGCTGCCGCGCGATGATCGCGGCCAACGCGTGCTGTCCTCAGCGCTCGACATCAAGCCTTCGCCGGTGTTTCGCGACGAGCGGCAAGACTTCTTCGGCAATCGCGTTGTCGACGTATCGCTGGAGACCGCGCATCGGCAGTTGCGCGTCGAGGCGCGCTCGCGCGTCGAGGTCGGGCGCGACGAGCCTCCACTGTTGCGCACGAGCCCTCCATGGGAAGAGGTGAACCGGCGGGGCTTCGCCTCGTCGGCGCTCGCTCCGTCCTCGCCGGCGCATTTCGTCTATCCGAGCCGGCTCGTGCCCTTGACCGGGCCGATCACCTCTTATGCGCGACAGAGCTTTCCGGCCGGCGCCCCGATCATCGACGGCGCCGCCGACCTCATGCACCGGATGCGTGCCGACTTCGTCTATGACCCGAAAGCCACGGTGATCTCGACGCCCATTCTCGAAGCTTTCGAGAGGCGAGTCGGCGTTTGCCAGGACTTCGCCCATGTCATGATCGCGGCGTTGCGGGGGCTCGGCCTGCCGGCGGCGTATGTGAGCGGATATATCCGCAGCGTGCCCGCGCCCGGCAAGGTGCGTCTCGAGGGTGCCGATGCGAGCCATGCCTGGGTGTCGCTTTGGTGCGGGCCCGAGGAAGGCTGGATCGGATTCGATCCGACGAACGACATGGAGGTCCGAAACGAACATGTCGTGGTGGCGACCGGCCGCGACTATGACGACATTTCGCCGATCCATGGCATCCTCCTGGGACCGGGCGAGCAGGACATCGATGTCGGCGTGGACGTGATCCCGTGGCCGGGCCCGGCCGCTTGAGCTTTGGACGCAACAACTTGACAGGCTCGTACCCGCGGCGCAGGCGAAGGCGCGCGAAAGGTGAGGCTGCGGCTATTGAAACTTGCAGCGCGCGCCTGCCGCTCGGCTCAAGGCGAAATGAGATCACTTCATCGTTAATCCAGGAACCGCCGCAGAGGATCAAAAGGCGTTGACCAAGCGTGTTCTTCTGATCGTTGGCGGCGGAATCGCGGCCTATAAGACGCTCGAGCTCATCCGCAACTTGCGTAAGCGCGGGTTTGCGCTGCGCTGCATCCTGACACGTGCCGGCAAGGAGTTCGTTACTCCGCTCGCGCTCGCCAGCCTGAGCGGCGACAAGGTGTATGAGGACCTCTTCTCGCTCACCGATGAAGCCGAGATGGGCCATATCGAATTGTCGCGCGAGGCTGATCTTCTGGTGGTGGCGCCGGCAACCGCCGATCTTTTGGCGAAAATGGCAAATGGATCGGCGAACGACCTCGCCTCGACCGCTTTGCTCGCGACCGACAAGCCGATCCTCGCGGCGCCGGCGATGAATATCCGCATGTGGCTCCATGCGGCGACGCAACGCAATCTCGCGCGATTGAAGGACGACGGCGTGACGTTCGTCGGGCCGGGGGATGGTGAGATGGCCTGCGGCGAATATGGGCCCGGGCGAATGGCGGAGCCCGTCGAGATCGCCGACGCGATCGAAAGAATGCTGGGAGGCACGACGGCGCAAAAGCCGCTCGCCGGTCGGCGCGTCGTCGTCACCTCGGGTCCGACCGTCGAGCCGATCGATCCGGTGCGCTTTCTGTCCAACCGCTCCTCCGGAAAGCAGGGCCACGCGGTGGCGGCAGCAGCCGCGTCGGCGGGCGCCGAGGTGGTGCTCGTGTCAGGTCCGGTGTCGATCCCTGATCCCGCCGGCGTCCGCACCGTCCATGTCGAGAGCGCCGTCGAAATGCTTGCCGCGGTCGAGGCAGCATTGCCTTCGGACATCGCCATATTTTGCGCCGCGGTCGCCGACTGGCGTGTCGAGCCGGCCGGACACAAGATAAAAAAGGGAAAGTCCGGCGCGCCCACGCTCGCACTGATCGAGAACCCCGACATCCTGGCCACGATCTGCCGTCACAAGCAGCGGCCGCGCCTTGTCATCGGTTTCGCGGCGGAGACCGAAAAGATGCTGGCGCATGCTCGCGCGAAGCTCGAGCGCAAAGGCTGCGACATGATCGTCGCGAACGATGTCGGCGGGCCGGCAGGCGTCATGGGAGGCGAGCGCAACACGGTTCATCTCGTGACCCGCGACGGCGTCGAGGATTGGCCGACACTCGACAAAACCGAGGTGGCGCACCGGCTCGTGGAGCGCATGGCGGCACTTGTCGGCACTTCGTCATGAGGAACGACGACGCTAAGCGTCTCGTGCCTCGTCTCGCCGTCCTGCGGCTGGCGCATGCGCATGACCTGCCGCTGCCGCGCTACGAGACGGACGGCGCCGCCGGGCTCGATCTTCTGGCGGCCGTCGATGCGGGAAAGCCTGTGAGGCTCGAACCCGGAGCACGCGCGCTCGTTCCTTGCGGGATCGTCATCGCGCTGCCGGAGGGCCATGAGGGACAAGTGCGCCCGCGTTCCGGCCTCGCGCTCAAGCACGGCATCACCGTCCTCAACGCGCCGGGCACGATCGATGAGGACTATCGCGGCGAGGTCTCGGTGCTGCTCGTCAATCTGGGAGAACGCGCCTTTGAAGTGGTGCGCGGAACGCGCATCGCGCAGCTGGTGATCGCGCCCGTGGCGCGCGTCACGGCTTGCGAGACGAAAATGCTAACGACGACCGCTCGTGGCGCGCGCGGCTACGGTTCCACCGGAACCTGAAAACTCCGGGTGAGCTTATCTCGCGGCTTTGGCAGCCGCGGATTTGGCGCTTGCGGCTTCCTTCGCCTCGAGGCGAGCAGCCTTGGCTTCGGCCGTCTCGGCCCGCTCGACGATACGGGCCGACTTGCCGCGCCGGTCACGCAGATAATAGAGCTTGGCACGCCGCACTTTGCCGCGCCTGATGACCTTCACCGATTCGATCATCGGCGAATACACCGGGAAGACGCGCTCGACGCCTTCGCCATAGGAGATCTTGCGCACGGTGAAATTCTCGTTGATTCCGGCGCCCGAGCGGCCGATGCAAACGCCCTCATAGGCTTGCACGCGGCTGCGCTCACCCTCGACGACCTTGACGTTCACTTGAAGCGTGTCACCCGGCTGGAAATCGGGAATTTGGCGCGCGGCCGTCAGCTTGGCGACCTCGTCCCGCTCGAGCGTCTCGATGATGTTCATGGCGAGTTCCTTTACCGATGGGTCGACCATTCGCGGCGACCCGGCTTTTCGGCGTGCTGTTGTGATTTGAGGGCGCTCGATACACCAACGGCCCCGCGCTGTCGATACAGGAAGATCCTCTGGAACCTTCCTTACAAGCTGTCGGGCCAATGACAGACCGACCAAGCACTTGACCAACTCTGCGGAGCACAGCATACATTCCAGCGAGCTGCGAGGTGACACGTACGCGCGGGACATCTCACTTCCCAAACCCTGAACGCGAGCTCCTGGAGCTGGTGCGATGACGATCACGGTGAGATCGGGGAAGCCAAGACGCATCTGTCGCGGCTCCTGTCCAGGGTGGAGACCGGAGAAGACGTGATCATCCAGCGCGGACATGAGCCGATCGCCAAACTGAGCCGCATCCGTCGCGCCAAGAACGTCGAGAAGGCGATAGCCGAAA
>JAFBAK010000026.1 GCA_019247795.1 Hyphomicrobiales bacterium
TCGCGCGGCAGGGCCTCGCGGATGACTTCGAGATAGGCGACCTGCGGCTGCACCTTGCGCAAGGCTTTCGTCGCTCTCGTCTTGGCGGCGAGAATCGCCTTGCGATTGTCGCGACGCGGTCGCTCGAGCTCGACGAGCGCATCGAGGAGAGCGCGAGCGCCCGCCGCCGAATCCGCCACAACCCCCGCATGCGGCTTGAGCCGCAGCATCTCGGCCGGATCGATGTCGATGCGAATGAGATAAGGGGGCGCTTGCGGTCGATCGATGAGACGCGTCATTCCGGTCCAGCGCATATAGGCCATCTCGGCGCGCGTGCCGATGGCGACGAGCGCGTCGGTTTCCTCCCAAAGCAGGCGAGCCGCATAGGCCGAGACGCCGAGCGGCTCTGCCTCCGAGACGATGCCGCGTCCGCCGCGCATCGCGGAGACGGGCGCGTCCAGGGCTTCGGCGAGCGCACGAACCTCCTTGGCCGCATGCTGGGCACCGCTGCCGACCATGATCATGGGACGCTTGGCGGCGAGCAGGAGCCCGGCGGCGCGCGCCACGGCGGCGGGATCGGGAGCGGGGGCGGCATCGAGCACCGCCCGCCCCTCGAACGAAACCTGCTCGCGACTTGTCATCACGTCCCAGGCCATCTCCACCGCGACCGGTCCGGGCCTGCCGGAAAGCATGTGGCGGAAGGCTTCGTTCATGATGCGCGGAACGTCGGCGGGCCGTTCGATGCGGGCCGCCCATTTGCACAAGGTGCGCAAGGTTCCCATTTGGTCGGGTATCTCATGCAAATGCCCCCGCCCGCGGCCGATGAACTCCGCAGGGAGCTGGCCGGTGATGCAGAGCACGGGGGCGCAGCAGGCCCAGGCGGTCGAGATGGCGGCCGAAGCGTTGAGCACGCCCGGCCCCGGCACGACCGAGAACACGCCCGGTCGGCCTGTCGAACGCGCATAGCCGAAGGCCATGTAGGCGCTGCCCTGTTCGTGGCGCGCCCCATAGGTCGCGATGCGGTCGCTCGCCTGATAGAGCCCGTCGAAGAACGGATACATTTGCGCGCCCGGCAGCCCGAAAACCGTGTCGATGCCATTCTCGAGCAGCGAGCGCACGATGGCCTCGCCGCCCGAAATCGGCGCGTCGTTTCGAGCCGGCGGGCGATCGTGGTCCATGTGGCTCGCTTCTCCCTTTCGGCTGCCGTTCTCGGCTTTCCTGGCATTCATCGACTTCTGCAAGATCAACTCCCTGAAATCAGAAATTCCTCCCGATCAGACAGGTCCGCGGCGCGGAAGGCCGCGAGCCGGACTGTGCAAGCAGAAAGGATTCATGTCGACCAATTGTGCTTGAAGTCGCCGAAGAGGGTGAGGCCTCCACAAGCGAAGATCGTCTGACCGGTGATGTAGGATGCGTCGTCGGAGGCGAGGAAAGCAAACACCGCCGCCATCTCTTCCGGTGTCCCGGCACGCCCCATCGGAATATGACGCTCGACATCAGCCTTCTTCTTGGGATCGTTGCGCCAGCTGTCGTTCATGTCCGTGAGGATGGCGCCGGGCGCCACGGCGTTCACCCGGATGCCGCGATCGGCGAATTCGAGCGCGAGCGTGCGCGTCAGATTGGCAAGGCCGCCCTTGCTCACGGAATAGCCGATGAAGCCGGGCTTCGGGATGATCTGATGCACGCTCGACGTGTTGATGATGGCGCCTCCCCCCTTCCGCGAGAGGAAGTGACGGATGGCCAATTGCGAGCAATGCACGGCGCCGACGAGGTTGACGCCGAGCACATGCTCAAGCCCTTTCGGGTCCGGCGAGTCTCCGGCCAGCTCCTGCTGGATGCCCGCATTGTTGACGAGGATGTCGAGCCTTCCCAACGCGTCGATCACCGATTTCAGCATGGCGTCCACGGCCGAAAGATCCGACATGTCGGCGCGGGTGATGAGATGAGGTCTCTCGCCATAACCGGCGTCGCGGCTCGCGGCTCGCGCCGCTTCGAGCGCCGTGCGGGCCTCCTCCTCACGGCTTGCATAGTTGATCGCTACCGTCGCGCCTTCGGCCGCAAAGCGCTCGACGATGGCACGGCCGATGCCGCGCGATCCGCCGGTCACGAGCGCGCGGCGATCGACAAGTCGGGCGGGAGAAAAGGTCATGTCCTTATGCCCTGCCTATCGGACCGGCGGAAAATCATCCGAGCCGAATGATCATGGCTCTGCAAAAGCGCATGGTGTCACGCGGCCTCTTGGGTGGCCGCGCCGACGAGCCGACGCGCCTCGTCGGCCGAGAGCGGCTGACCGAAGATGAAGCCTTGAGCATAGTCGCAACCGAGTTGCGAGAGAAGGACGATCTCGGATTCGGTTTCGGCGCCTTCGGCGACGGTGGAAAGGCCAAGGTCTTTTGCGAGCGACACGATGGCCCGAAGGATCTTGTCGGATGCGTGCCCGGATTGATGCACGAAGGATTGGTCGATTTTCACCGTGTCGAGCGGGAATCGGTGCAGATAGCTCAGCGACGAATAGCCGGTGCCGAAATCGTCGAGTGCGATGCCGGCGCCGAGGTCCCGCAGACGCGTGAGGATTTGCGTTGCGTATTCCGGGTTTTCCATCATCAGGCTCTCGGTGAGCTCGAGCTTCAGCGAATTCGGCGCGATGGCGACGCGTCCGATGATCGCCTTGACCTCCTGGACGAGGTCGTGACGGAAGATCTGGCGGCTCGAGATGTTGACGCTTGCGAAGATCGGCGGATCGACATCGAGCGCCCTCTGCCAGGCGGCGAGCTCGCGCACCGTGTGTTCGAGCGCGAACACGCCGAGATCGGAGATGAGGCCATTCTCCTCGGCGAGCGAGATGAACTCCTTGGGCGGAAGGCGTCCAAGGCGCGGATGGTCCCAGCGCATCAGCGCCTCGAAGCCGGCGATGGTGCGGTCCTCGAGGCGCACGATGGGCTGAAACACGATCCGGATTTCGTCACGGTCGATCGCCTGACGAAGATCGGAGACGAGCAGCAGCCGGTCCGGCCGATCGATGCGGAGCGAAGGCTTGAAGACCTCGATTCGGTCACCACCCAGCCGTTTGGCATGCAGCATGGCGAGCTCGGCATTGCGCAGGAATTCTTCCGCCGTCTGCTTGTTGTCACGATCGACGAGTGCGAGCCCAAGCGATGTCGTCAAGGCGATCTCACGATCCTTGTACGGGAGAGGCGCCGCCAGCGCGCGCCGCAAACCGTCGGCAAAAAGCGTGATGGCTTCCGCCTCGCGCTCCGAGAAGAGCAGGACGGCGAACTCGTCGCCGGCGATGCGAGACAGCGTGTCTTGCGGACGCATGAGGCGCTCGAGCCGGCGTGACAAGGTGAGAAGCACGCTGTCGCCGACGCTGAGGCCGACCGTCTCATTCACCTGCTTGAAGTGGTCGATATCGATGGTGATGAGCGTCGGGCGCATCGCTTCGTCGGTGCGCGACAGGACCAGCGCATTGGCGACGCGGTCGAGGAAGAGCTCGCGGTTCGGCAGTCCCGTGAGATTGTCGTGAACGGCATCGTGCAAGATGCGCTCTTGCGCCTGCCTGGCTTCGGTGACGTCGGCGAGCGTGCCGGCGATGCGCACGACCTCGTTGTCGTCGCCGATCACGGGACGTGCCTTGAGCTGGAACCAATGATATTGGCCTTCCGCATCGCGCAGGCGGAAATCGACCTGAATGCGGCCGCGCCGCTGCTCGAGGACATTGTCGAGCGTGGCCCGGTAGCTCTCACGGTCGAAGGGATGCATCACGTCGAGCCAGCCGGCGGCCGGGCCGGCGAGCGCGCCACGCGCGAGGCCGAGCTGGGCCTCCACCTCGTGGCTGACATGCACCCTGTCGGCCGAGACGTCCCAGTCATAGACCGCATCGCCCGAGCCGGTGAGCGCCAGCGCCTTGCGCTCCGTCGTGCCGGGCGCGCCGTGCAGATAGCCGCCGCCCGAGAAAGCATGCTGCATCACCGTGAGCCCGATGAGGAACACGATGAGCGCCAAGCCGCCGAGCAGCATCGGCGCGGCGAGATCGTTGTCGATTTGCCCGGTGACGACGAAACCGGCCGCCACCACCCAGGCGAGCAGCATGAGCCAGGTCGGGATGAGCGCGATCGCGCGGTCGTATCGTTGATGGATGGCAAGGAAGACGATGAGCAGGAAGCCGATCGAGGAGACCGCGGCGAGCGAGATGCGTGCCACGCCCGCCGCCACCGGCGCGTTCACGGCCGCAAGGCCGATGAGCGCCAGGAGGAACAAGAGCCACAGGGCCATGATGTGGCTGTAGCGCACATGCCAGCGGTTGAGGTTGAGATAGGCAAAGAGGAAGACGAGCGTGGTCGCCGCGAGCGTCGCTTCGGCCGCAGCCTGGTAAACGCTCAGACCCTCGGTCGGCAGGCCCGTCAGCTTCTGCACGAAACCGAATTCGATGGCGATGTAGACGAAGACCGACCAGGCCAGGGCGGCGGCGGCCGGGAACATCACGGCTCCCTTCACCACGACGATGATCGTGAGGAAAAGCGCCAACAGGCCAATGATGCCGATGACGATGCCGCGATACAGCGTAAGGCCGTTCACCTTCTCCTTGTAGGCGTCCGAATCCCACAAATAGAGCTGCGGCAGATCGGGCGTCGCGAGCTCGGCCACATAAGTGACGGTGGCGCCGGGATCGAGGGTGATCAGGAAGATATCGGCATCGGAAGCGGGCTGGCGCTCGGGCGAGGAACCCTCGCTCGCCGTGACTGCGGTGATCCGCGTCGAGCCGAGATCCGGCCAGATCACCTGCGAGCCCGTAAGCCGCGAATGGGGTGCGACCAGCAACCGATCGATCTGCTGATCGGAATCATTGTTGAGCGCAAAAGCGATCCAGTCCGGGCGCGAGCCTGCGGTGCGCGCCTTGACGGCGATGCGCCGCACGATGCCGTCAGCGCCGGGAGCCGTCGAGATCTGGATCGTGTCTCCGCCCGGAGAATGGAAATATTGCACGACCTTCGTCATGTCGATCGCGGCCGTATCCGGATTGACCCTGATCGCATCCACGGCGCGAGCCGGCAGGGGACACAGGCAGGCGATCGCCAGGACAAGGACGGCGGCGAGACGCAGAAACGGGCGAATGAGGGCGCTGAGGGCGGACGGATCCGTCAACTCGGTCAAACCTTTCCTAAGTTCCAGCTTCGCCGGGAGCGAAGGGGCCCGCAAGACGCGCTTCACCGTGACGGACGCTTGTCCATATTTTGGTGGACCGATCGAGGCATCGGGGGAGAGATGGGGTCGGTCGACAAGATGGCATAAAGCACATGGTCCTGCCAGCGCCCGTTGATGCAGAGATAACGGCGGGCCAGCCCCTCCTTGCGAAAGCCGACCCGCTCGAGAAGACGGATGGATGCTTCGTTATGCGGCAGGCAGGCGGCCTCGACACGCTGCAGCCCGAGATGTCCAAAGGCGAAGGAAAGGGCCAGCCTCACCGCTGCCCCCATATAGCCTCGCTGGGCATAAGGAGCGCCTATCCAGTAGCCGAGCGTCGCGGCTTGCGCGACGCCGCGCCGAAGGAAACCGAGCGTGAGCCCGCCGATCAGCCGGTTGTCGCTCTCGCGGACCAGGAAGAAGGGATAAGCCTCGTCGCGACGCATTTCCTCGGCATATCGCTTGATGCGGCGCCTGAAGCTCTCCCGCGACAATTCGTCAGCCGGCCAGATGGGCTCCCATGCAGCGAGGAAATTGCGGCTTTTCTCCCTGAGCTCGGCCCATTCGGCGTGATCCGAAAGGCGAGGCGCGCGAAGGCGCAAATCGCCGCTCGCGAGCGCCGGCGCTTCGGCCATCGGATCGCTGAAGCGAAAGAGCGCCATGTCAGCCTCCGGCAAGCCGCAGCGCGGCGGGCGCAGGGACTGCCTCGCGCAACTGCCTGGCGAGGTCCGGAAGGCGCGGCAGCTTCTTCAAGGGTCCGACCGCTGCGACGACCATCGGCGTGCGCAGCAAGCTCTGTCCCGCCGCGCGCACTTCCTCGACACTGAGCCGATCGATGCGCCCGGTGAGCTCCTCGCGCGAGAGGACGCGTCCGTAGGCAAGGAGGGACCGGGCCATGAAAGAGGCCCGCGGCGCTGCGGCCTCTTGCGCCGAGAGCAGCGCCATTTTCGACTGCGCCTTGGCGCGTCGGATTTCCTCGCCCGTCAGATCGTCGGCGGCGCGTCGCAGAACATCGAGCGTGACCAAGGCGAGTTCCCTCGTCTTTTGCGGATCCGTCCCGGCATAAATCCCGAATGCGCCCGTATCACGATAAGCCGAGTGGAAGGCGTAGATCGAATAGGCGAGGCCTCGCGTCTCTCGAATGTCCTGGAAAAGCCGCGACGACATGCCGCCGCCGACGGCGCTCGCGAAGACCTGCACGGCGTCGTGCGCGTCGTCGAGATAGGAAACCCCACCGAAGCCGAGCATCACATGCGCCTGCTCGGCGCGACGGTTCTCCCGCATTTCGCCGCCGAGATAGCGCGCCTCCGCGTCCGCCGGTGGCGCTTCCTGGGGGAAGCGCGAGAAGAGGCGCTCGACCTCATCCGTGAAGCGCTCATGCTCGACCTTGCCGGCCGCGGCGATGACCGTGTGGGCGGTCTTGTAGTTCCGCGCGAGGAATCCGCCCACGGCACCGCGATCAAAGGACGTGACGCTGTCTGGCGTGCCGAGGATGGTTCGACCGATCGCCTGTTTCGGGAAAGCGGCCTCGGTGAAGTAGTCATGCACCAGCTCTTCGGGAGAATCCTTGTAGGCGCCGATCTCCTGAACGATGACGTCCTGCTCGCGTCCAAGCTCCTCGGCATCGAAACTCGGCTCGAGAAGAATGTCGGACAGGATGTCGAGCGCAAGCGGCGTGTCGGCGGCGAGCACCTTGGCGACGAAGGCGGTCTGCTCGGGAGAGGTCATGGCGTTGAGATCGCCGCCGACTGCTTCGATCTCCTCGGCAATGTCCTTCGCCGTACGCCGCGAGGTTCCCTTGAACGCCATGTGCTCGAGAAGATGAGCCATGCCATGCTCTTCCAGCCGCTCGTCGCGCGAGCCCGCATCGACCCAGACACCGAGTCGCACCGTCTCGACCAGCGCCATGGGGTCGGTCGCCACACGCAGCCCCGAAGGCAAAGTCGTGACCTTGATGTCGCCTGGCCCGTCGACAGTGGTGCGATTTGGGCTCATCGATGCTCCTGGTGGATCGATCCGGGCGGAGGGTTCCATCCGTCAGTGAAATCGAGCCACGATATCATAGATTTGCGGTCAGGCCCTTTCCGACAAACGAGATCTTTCGCGGGAGCCGGCCCCTTCGATATGTCAGGGGCGCAATCCATGTCATGAAAAGCCGCATGAGGCGAGAGCCGGCGCGTTGGCGCGCCTCGAAACATGGGATGCGTCATTCCACGTTTTCCGCGGCGTCGGCAGGGTGCGGAGGCCGCGCGCGGGCCGCCTTCTCGATGAAGTCTTCGACAACCCGGCTGTCGTTTGGCAGCAGGACCACGCGTTCGTGACGCCTCGACAGGTCGGCAAGATGCGCCGGAAGCTCGGGGCGGACCCCCGTCGCTTCGGTGACGGCTTCGGGAAACTTCGCCGGGTGCGCGGTCGCAAGCGCGATCATCGGGGTTGCGGGGTCTCGTTCGAGCGCCTGTTTGGCTGCATGCACCGCCACCGCCGTGTGCGGATCGAGGAGATAACGCGACGCTTCCCAGGTCTGGCGCATCGTCGCTGCCGCTTCCCGAGCCGTCGTCCGGCCGGCGTCGAACTCGGCGCGAATGGACCGGAGCGCCGCACCGGGAATGGTGAAACCACCCGATTGCGCAAGCGAGCTCATGGCGGCGCGCACGGCGGCCGCATCCCGTCCATATGCCTCGAACAGCAGGCGCTCGAAATTCGACGAGACCTCGATGTCCATCGAGGGCGAAGCCGTCGCCACGACGCCGGCCTTCTCGTAGCGGCCGTTGGCGAGGGTGCGCGCGAGAATGTCGTTGTCGTTCGTCGCGATGTTGAGGCGGGCGATCGGCAGCCCCATGCGCTTCGCCACAAAACCGGCGAGGACATCGCCGAAATTTCCGGTCGGAACCGTGAACGACACCGGCCGATGCGGAGCGCCGAGCGATACGGCGCTCGTGAAATAATAGACGACCTGAGCCACGATGCGCGCCCAGTTGATGGAGTTCACGCCGGCGAGCGAAAGTCGATCGCGAAACTCATGATGGTTGAACATTGCCTTCATGAGCGCCTGGCAATCGTCGAAGGAGCCCTCGACGGCGACCGCGTGGACGTTCGGTGCCGCGGAGGTCGTCATCTGCCGCCGCTGCACATCGCTGATCCGCCCATGCGGGTAGAGAATGAATACGTCGGCGCGCCGGCTGTCGGCGAATGCGTCGATCGCCGCGGCGCCCGTGTCGCCCGAGGTAGCTCCGACGATGGTGACGCGCTGCCCCTTGGCCTCGAGCGCCGCGTCCATGAGGCCGGCGAGGAGCCGCATCGCCACGTCCTTGAAGGCGAGGGTCGGCCCATGAAACAGCTCGAGCACGAAAAGATTATCGCCGATCTGCATGAGCGGACAGACGGAAGGATGGCGAAAGGCCGCATAGGCGGCTCGGATGGCGCGTTTCAGCGTCGGTGCGGGCACCTCGTCCTCGACGAGCGCCCCAATGATGGTCTCGGCGGCCGCCATATAGGGAACGCCCGAAAGCGCGGCGATCTCGCTCTTGCTTACGGTCGGCCAATCTTGTGGAACGTAAAGGCCGCCGTCGCGAGCGAGGCCCGCGAGCAAAGTCTCGGTGAAATTGATGGCCGGGGCCGCGCCGCGGGTCGAGATGTGGAGCACGTTGGATATTCCGGGCTTTGTCGGGCTTCCTTTTAGCGCGGGACCCGTCTCCAGGGAAACCGGGCGCGACCTCACAATCGGCTTCGGGTCTCGGCTCGTCGCCGCACTGCATGGCCGATGAAGACGCAGATCAGCACGAGCGCGAGCCCGAACCAGGTGAGCGCATATTGGAGGTGATCGTTGGGAAGCGCGATGCGCGTCTGGCCGCCACGGGGCAGGGTCGAGTCGTCGGCGCTTCGATCCGCATCGACGATCACCGGGGCGACCCGTTCCAAGCCATAGGCCTTCGCGATCGGAACGGGGTCGCGCGAAAACCAGACATTCTTCTCCGGATCGTCGGACGGCACGAACCATGGGTGCTTTTGGGGAAAGCGGATGAGACCGACGACGCTCGTCTCGCCTTCAAACTCGCTTCCGGGCCTGGTCGCCGGCTCTTTGTTGTCGAGCGGCACGAAACCACGGTTGACGATGACCAGCGCTCCATCCGGCAATTCGAGGGGAGTCAGGATGTCGTAGCCGAGCGCGCCGTCATCCGTGCCGGAGCTCACGAGGTTTGCCTGGAGATGCGCCTCCTTGTCGTTGAGGAAACGTCCCGTGAGGCGGACACGTCGGTATTCATCTTTTTCGGGGGAGAGCGTGCTCCAGGCGCTTTGCGGCGGAAAAGCTATGGGTGGCGCCCCGACGCGTGCGTCGATGGCTGCAATCAGGCCTTCTTTCCAGGCCTTGCGCTCGAGCTGCCAAAAGCCGAGACCGCAAAGGACAAGGACGCCGAAAAGGGTGAAGATCGCCGGAACGAGAAGGCTACGCGGCTTATGCCGTGCGGTTGCCGACCCGAACTCGTCGCGCGGAACGTGATCGGCCTTGGTGCTTCGTGGGAACCTTGCTTTACCCGCCATGCACGGCGGCGCCGCCGCCCGTTCCCCAGACATAGATCGCGGCGAAAAGGAACAGCCAGACCACATCGACGAAATGCCAGTACCAGGCGGCGAATTCGAAGCCGAGATGCTGCTTCGGCGTAAAATCCCCCCGATAGGCACGCAGCAGGCACACGATCAGGAAGATCGTACCGATGATGACGTGGAAGCCGTGGAAGCCCGTCGCCATGAAGAAGGTGGCGCCGAAGATGTTGCCTTTGAAGCCGAATTGGGCGTGGCTGTATTCATAGGCTTGCACGCAGGTGAAGCTCAAGCCGAGCAGGATGGTGAGCCAAAGGCCTGTTTTGAGGCTCTTTCGGTCATCGTGCAGGAGGGCGTGGTGGGCCCAGGTCACTGTCGTGCCCGAGGTCAAGAGAATGAGAGTGTTCAGCAGCGGCAAGTGCCAGGGATCGAAAGGCTCGATGCCCTTGGGCGGCCAGGTTCCGCCCGTGAAGGCGACGCGCGCATAGTCGATCTGATCCGCCGTGAACAGGCTCGAATCGAAGAAGGCCCAGAACCAGGCGACGAAGAACATCACCTCGGAGGCGATGAACATCATCATTCCGTAGCGGTGGTGGAGCTGCACGACGCGTGTGTGGAGATGCAGGTCCTGCGCCTCGTGGATCACGTCCGACCACCAGGCGATCATGACGTAGATGATGCCGATCGCGCCGACGCCCGCGATGTAGGGGCCGCAGCGCATGCCCCCGATCGAGAGCCCATGCATCCACATGATGGCGCCGACGGCGCCAAGAAAGGCCGAGACGGCGCCGATCAGCGGCCAGGGGCTCGGATCGACCAGGTGGTAATCGTGGTGCTTCGCGTGCGCGTCGGCCATGGTTTTCTCTCGGCTTCTCAGTTCAGGCGCGTCTCGGCCGTGGTCGAGGCTTGCGACTTGCCGGTCTTGGAGGCAAAAAACGTGTAAGACAAGGTCAGCGAGGACAAGGACCGGATGTCCTTGTCCTTGGCAAGGGCGGGATCGACGAAGAACACGACCGGCAGGTCCTTGCTTTCATGCGGCTTGAGCACGGTCTCGTCGAAGCAGAAGCAGCTCAACTTGTTGAAATATTGCGCCGCGAGGTCGGGCTGGATGTTGAAGGAGGCGACGGCGGCGGCTGGCTGATCGCTCTCGTTGGTGACGTGGAACTCGACGGTCTTCGTCTCGCCGAGACGCAGATGCACGAAGGGAGTTTCCGGCGCGAAGTCAAAGGCAAGGCCCGGCGCCACATTGGCATCGAAGCGCACGACCATCATCTGGCCGAGGCCTTTGGTGGTGTTTCGTGCGGCCACGAGCGGCGTGCCCGCAAACCCTGTCGCGCGGCAGAAGAGACGATAAGCCGGCACCGCCGCGAAGGACAGGCAAAGCATGAGCGTCGCGGCGGACATGGATAGGACAAGGGTGCGGCGAAGCCCGCGCGAACGCTGTCCTTGCGGCATCGGCTCTCGGCTGTCCGCGTTCGTCATGTCCGTCACGAATGCAGCGCGTTCAGCGCCGCGCCCTGTTTGATGATGGAGATCGCGTAGAACAAGAGCACGAGAGCGCCGAGGACGAGGGCCAGCGCCAGCGAACGTTGGCGACGGCGGCGCTTTTCCTCCTCGCTCAGGACGACACCGTTCTTGACCTCGCGCATCATCCCGCGCCCTGCAGGATGAGGGCCACGATGCGCTCGACAAGAAGCACGCCGAAGAGCGTGGAGAGGTAGAGGATCGAGAACCCGAAGAGCTTCTTCGCGGCGAGGTCCGCCGCCTTTTCCTCGTGCTGGGAGTAGAGCCGAAGCGCGAGATGCAGCATCCCCGCGCCCATGAGCAAGGCGACGAGCCCATAGGCAAGCCCGCCCACGCCCAGAAGGGCGGGCGTCACGCCGGCCGGAACCAGGACCAGCGTGTAGACGAGGATCTGCATGCGCGTCGCGTCGCGCCCCGCGGCGACCGGCAGCATCGGCACATTGGCGCGCGCATAATCCTGCGAGCGGAAGAGGGCGAGCGCCCAACTATGCGGCGGCGTCCACAAGAAGATGATGGCAAAGAGGACGGCGGAGCCGAGCGTCACGTCTGCACTGGCAGCGGCGTAGCCGATCACGGGCGGCAACGCGCCCGCCGCTCCGCCGATCACGATATTCTGCGGCGTCGAGCGCTTCAGCCACATGGAGTAGACGACGATGTAAAAGAAGATCGTGAAGGCCAGCAGGCCCGCCGCCATCCAATTCGCGGCGAGGCCGAGCGTGATCACCGAGCCCGCCGCCATCATGAGACCGAAGCCGAGCGCCGTCTCGCGCGTAATTCGGCCGGCCGGGATGGGCCGGTTACGGGTGCGACTCATGAGCGCGTCGATGTCGGCGTCCCACCACATGTTGAGGCAGCCCGCGGCGCCCGCGCCGACCGCGATCGCCAGGATCGAGATGAAGGCGATCACCGGATGCGGGCGCGAGGGCGCGAGCATGAGCCCGGTGAATGCGGTGAAGACCACGAGCGACATGACGCGCGGCTTGAGCAGCGCGAAGAAATCGCCCGGCGTCGCAAGCGAGACCTGCGGGCCGGGCTTGCTCCGGCCCCGCTCGACGAGGGCGTCCGTCGCGAGCGCCATCGCGCTCAGTGATCCGCGCCGGTGATGCGCGGCAGCACTTCGTATTGATGGAAGGGGGGTGGCGATGGCAGCGTCCATTCGAGCGTCGTCGCGCCGGCACCCCAGGGATTGTTGCCGGCCGGCTGCTTGCGGATGAAGTAAGCGTAGAGATTGGCGAACACGAAGAAGATCATCCCGGCCGCGAAGATGTAGGAGCCGATCGAAGCGATGAAGTGCCAATGTGCATAGGCGTCCGGATAGTCGAAATAATGGCGCGGCATGCCGGCAAGCCCGAGGAAATGCATCGGGAAGAAGGTCACGTTCGAGCCGACGAAGGCGAACCAGAAATGCGTCTTGCCCATCCAGTCCGGGATCACATAGCCGGTCATCTTCGGGAACCAATAGTACCACCCGCACAGGATGCCGAACACGGCGCCAAGCGACAGCACATAATGGAAGTGGGCGACCACATAGTAGGTGTTGTGCAGCACGTGGTCGACGCCCGCATTGGCGAGCACGACACCCGTCACGCCACCGACCGTGAACAGGAACAGGAAGCCGATGGCCCAAAGCATGGGCGCGGCCAGACGGATCGAGCCGCCGTACATGGTCGCGATCCAGGAGAAGATCTTCACGCCCGTGGGCACGGCGATCACCATGGTTGCCGCGGTGAAATAGCGCTGGGCGTCGAGCGAAAGGCCGGCCGTGAACATGTGATGGGCCCAGACCACGAAGCCGATCACCGCGATCGCGACCATCGCATAGGCCATGCCGAGATAACCGAAGATCGGCTTGCGCGAGAAGGTGGAAATCACCTGGCTGACGATGCCGAAGGCCGGCAGGATCATGATGTAGACTTCGGGATGACCGAAGAACCAGAAAAGATGCTGATAGAGGATCGGGTCGCCGCCGCCGGCCGGATCATAGAAGGTCGTGCCGAAATTGCGGTCGGTGAGCAGCATCGTGATGGCGCCGGCGAGCACCGGCAAGGACAACAGAAGCAGGAAAGCGGTGACGAGCTCCGACCAGACGAAAAGCGGCATGCGGTGCAGCGTCATGCCGGGCGCGCGCATGTTGAGGATGGTGGTGATGAAATTGATGGCGCCGAGAATCGAGCCCGCGCCCGCGGTATGGAGCGCCAGAATGCCGAAATCGACTGCGGGACCCGGATGTCCGAGCGTCGAGAAGGGGGCATAGAGCGTCCAGCCTGCGCCGACGCCGTTGGCACCCGGCGCCCCCTCCATTTGGGTCGAGAGGAGGAGGAGGCACATGCCTCCGGCAGTGAACCAGAAGGACAGATTGTTCATGCGCGGGAAGGCCATGTCGGGCGCGCCGATCATGAGAGGCACGAACCAGTTGCCGAAGCCTCCGATCAGCGCCGGCATGATCACGAAGAAGATCATGATCAGGCCGTGACCGGTGACGATGACGTTATACGCTTGCCCGTCCGCGAACAGATGATGGCCGGGCGATTGGAGATTGATGCGCATGAGAATCGAGAAGGTGCCCCCGATGAACATGCCGACGATCGCCAAGGCCAGGTAGAGCGTTCCGATATCCTTGTGATTCGTCGAGAACAGCCAGCGGCGAAGGCCCGTCGGATGCGCGGCATGGCTGTCCGAGGTCGGGTGCTCGGCATGAGGGTTGAACGCTGCGCCGTAGGCCATGGCGGATTTCCTTCAGCTAGTCTTGCAGCCAGTCTTGTGGTCAGGCGGACGATTGAGGCCGTCCGCGAAGCTCAAGGCGCGATCGGGCTTGCGTCCGCGACCCTCGCGCCCGAAACGCTGTTCGATGCATATTTTTCCTTCGCCTCCTTGAGCCACTCGGCGTAGCGGTCCTGCGAGACGATGTGGAACGCGAGCGGCATCTCGGAATGCTGGTCGCCGCAGATCTGCGTGCACTGGCCGTAGTAGAGGCCTTCCTTGTCCACCTTGAACCAGACCTCGTTGTTGCGGCCCGGAATGGCATTCACTTTCACGCCGAACGCCGGCAGATTGAAGCCGTGGATCACGTCGGCCGACGTGACCTCGACCTTGATGATCTTGTCGACCGGCAACACGACCTCATTGTCGACCGCGAGAAGCCGGGGCGCATCCTCGGGCGAGGTCCCCTTGGCGATGAGATCGGCCCGCTCCTTCTCGTCGAGCATCTTGGAGACAATGCTGAAGCCGCCGCCCTGGTCTTTCGGATAATCGTAAGTCCATAGCCATTGCGACCCGGTCGCCTTCATGACGATGTCCGCTGGCGGCGGCACGAGCTTGAACCTGAGAAGACTGAACGAAGGGATGGCGATGCCGACGAGGATCATCACAGGAACGATCGTCCAGATGATCTCGAGGAAGGTGTTGTGCGTTGTCCGACTCGGCACGGGGTTTCGCGACTCGTGGAACCGAAACAGGGTGTAGAGGATCATCGCCAGCACGAACACCGTGATCAGCGTGATGATCACGAGCAAGGCGTCATGCAGCGAGTTGATTCTCTCCCCGATCTCCGTCACCTGCGGCTGCAAGCCCAGCTGCCAGGGGTGCGGCTGCCCGATCGCTTCGGCGGAGGCCGGGCTCGCCAGAAGCGCCGCGGCAAGGCTCGAAAGCGCCGTTCTCGCGCCTGCCCTGGCTGTCCTCACCATTCTGTTCCTCGTCATCCCTATGCCCGATCTAGCCATGGGCCGCGCGGTGCGCGGCGACCGAATGGCGCCCCTCGCGCGTCAAACCACAAACGCGTGCGGGGCGCAACGCCGCAGTCCCCGCCTAATTGCCGCATCTTAAGCCTGTTTTTCGGGCCCGGACGCGAAGCCGGGCCTTTCCCGCTTCGGTGCGGCGCCGCCACACGGTTTCCTTGACAGCGACAAAATCGCGTGGTCCGAACGACGCAAGCGGCCGAGCCGCTGTCGATCCGTGCGAGGGACCATGCCGCAATGAAACGACCGAGCTGTGGGCTGGAGGCAATGCGCCGGCACGGAATCCTCGCTTCTATCGCCGCTTTCACCCTTGCGGCGGGAATACTCCTCGTGGCCTGTCCGTCCGTCCGAGCCGAAGGGGTCGTCAAGGCCACCAACGGCGATTGGGAGACGCGCTGCGACACGCCCACCGGTTCGCGTGGCGAGCAATGTGCGCTCGTCCAGAACGTGGTGGCCGAGGACCGGCCGAACATCACCCTCGTGGTGATCGTCCTCAAGCCGGTCGACAAGAAGAAGCCCTTGATGCGCGTGGTGGCCCCGCCCTTCGTCTTCCTGCCGACTGGGCTCGGCCTCAAGATAGATCAGGTTGATGTGGGCCATGTTCCTTTCGCACATTGTTTCGGCAGCGGCTGCTTCAGCGAGGTCGAGATGGACGACAAGCTGATCAACCAGTTGAAGACGGGAACCACGGCAACGTTCATCGTCTTCCAATCGCCCGATGACGGGGTGGGGATCCCGGTCTCGCTCAACGGCTTCGCCAAGGCCTACGACACCTTGCCCTGAATCCACCGGGCGGAGCGGGCAGCGCGACATCATTCCCGTGACGATTGCAGGACGACGGCCTGATGGGACACGAGCTTTTGCGAGGGTATAGAGGATGAAGCGGGGACAAGGATCGAACGGCGAGGGTCGGCGCTCGCGATGGGCAGGCGATGGCGCAATGCGCCTGCCGACGGCGCTTGCCCTTCTCGTCTGCCTCTCGGCCTGCAGCGCGCTCGGCCTGGGGGGAAGTTCTGATTCCGACACATCGAGCGCGCCGCCCTCGCCAACGCGGCAATTCCTGGAGAACCTCGCGCTCGGTGGACCAACGCCGGCGACGCCGGCGGTGCCGGCCCCGCAAACGCGCTTTCCGGACGCGGTGAAACAGCAGGAAGAGTTCGATTGTCCCGTTCTCGACGTCTCGGCGAACGGGGCATCCATTCGGGATTTCGCCGGCGGCCCGGAAGCAGGCGCGCAAAATTTGCGCCACCAGATCTCGATCACGAATCTCGCGCGTGAATGCAAGGACGCGGGCGCGAACATCAGTATGAAGCTCGGGGTCGAAGGCTCGGTTCTTCTCGGCCCCGCGGGGTCGCCCGGCAGCTTCTCGGTCCCCCTGCTTTTTGAGGCCCGCATCAAGGACAAGGTGGTCGCATCGCGGCGTGAAACGCTTTCGGTGACCATTCCGCCCAACGAAACGCGCGCTTCGTTCAACACGGTGATCGACGCATTCGTCATTCCCAAGGACGACGAAACGGATGTCTTCGTCGGATTGAGCCAAGGGGGCGAGCGGGGCTTGCATCTTCCTCCGCATAAGCGTCGAAAAGCCAAGAGCTGAGTCGAAACCAAACGCTGAGTCGAAAACCAAACGCTGGCTCGAAGGATCGGCTGCGGAAGAAGAGGATCGCGACATCTGGTCGCGATCCGGGATGATGTTCGTCTCTTCTTGCTCGAGCGCCGTCGCGCTGGTGCGGCCTCGCCGTCTATGCCACACTTCCGCCGCGCCCGGCATCCGCATGGCCCAAGGATGCGGGTTCGCACATCAGGGAGCGTGACATGTCCGAGGAAAAAACCGTTTCACCGCATTCGCGGCGTGATTTCTTCCGCACAGCCGCCGCTTCTGCGGGCGCCGCGACGGCGCTTTTGGGTGGCTTGAGCATCAGTCCCGCCTTGGCCGCAGCCGTCGGACGTTCCGACAAGCCGCTGAAGGCGGCCTTCTCGAATGCCGGCTTACAAGCGACCTGGTGTGCCCAGGGCAAGCAAGCGGCGGAATATTGGGGCAAATTGTTCAACGTGGACGTGACCTGGTTCGACGGCGAGCTCGACGCGGTGAAGCAGCGAGCCGCGATCGACAACATGGCCTCGCAGAAGTGGGATTTCGTGGCCATTCAGGCTTTCGGTATCGGCACGCTGACCGCGCCGGTGCAGAAGATGATCGATGCCGGCATTCCGGTGATCGACATGGATACGCTGATCGCCCCGCTCGACCAGATCAAGGTGCACAGCTTCCTCGCGCCCGACAACGAGTTCATGGGAGCCTCCGTCACCCAGGCGCTCGTCGGCGCCATCGGCGGCAAGGGCAAGATGATCATGACGCAGGGCGCGCTCGGTCACACCGGGGCGCAAGGGCGCGCCAAGGGCTTCGAAGCGGTGGTCAAGCAATATCCGAATATCGAGGTGCTCGATACGCAACCCGCCGATTGGAGCGTTTCGAAGACGGCGCAGCTCTGGGAAACCTATCTCACCAAATATCCGCAGATCGACGCGGCCTTCTTCCACAACGACGACATGGCGCTCGCCGCCTACAACGTCATGAAAGCGCATAACCGCACCAGCATCCTGATCGGCGGGGTCGATGCCATGCCGCCCGCGATTCAGGCCGTCGCCGAAGGGCGCATGTACGCGACGGTGCGCAACCCGTCTTGCCGCATCCACGGTGGCGCGATCGTTGCGGGGGTCGCTGCGGTCAATGGCGAGAAGACGGACCAGGGCATCCCGAAGAACATCGTGACGGATGGGCCGGTGGTGACCAAGGCGAACGCCGCCGGGATGCAGTGGATGGAGGATCATTTCCTCATCTGAGGCCTTTCGACATGGAAACGGGCGCCCCGGTCATCGAACTTGTGGGCGTCTCCAAGTCCTTCGGCGGAGTCGCGGCGTTGCGCGATATCGACTTCGTCCTCCAAGCCGGTGAGATCCATGGTCTCGTCGGCGAGAACGGGGCCGGCAAATCGACGCTGATGAAGATCATCGCGGGCGTGCACGGGGACTATGTCGGGGAGCTGCGCCTCGACGGGCGCGAGACGCGCTTTCGCTCGGCGGGCGATGCCTTGGCGGCCGGCGTCGGCATGGTGCATCAGGAGCTAAGCATCGCACCGGATCTCAGCGTCGGCGAGAATGTCTTCCTCGGCACGCAGCCGGTGAACAAGGCGGGCATCGTGCAATGGCGGCGCATGGTCGAGGATGCGCGACGCCTCCTCGCCGGCCTCGGCCTCGAGATCGATCCGCGAGCGCGCATCGGGGATTTGCCGATCGGGCTCCAGCAAATGGTCGAGATCGCGCGCGTCCTGTTTTCGGGCGCGCGCATCATCATCCTCGACGAGCCGACTTCGGCCTTGTCGCCGCCCGAGGTCGAACGCCTTTTTTCACTGCTGCGGCGCTTGCGCGAGGACGGGCGCAGCATCGTCTTCATCTCGCATTTTCTCGACGACATTCTGCGCGTCGCCGATACGGTCACGGTGTTCCGCAACGGCCGAAGGATCGCGACCACGCCGGCAAGCGAGACGCGCAAGGCGGCGCTCATCGAACGCATGATCGGTGCGGGCCATGAGGAGCTCGGCGAAAGCTACCGCGCCGATATCCGCCTCGCCAGCGCGAGCGCCGCTCCTGTCGTGCTGCAAGCAAGCAACCTCTCGCTCGGCCGCGCCTACAGGGACGTCTCGCTCGAGTTGCGGGAGGGCGAGGTCCTCGGCCTTTACGGCTTCATGGGATGCGGCCAGATCGAGCTCGTGCGAACCTTGTTCGGAAAGCTCAAACCCGACGGCGGAGTGCTACGCATCGCCGGCACCGAGGTACGTCTCGCGAGCACATCCGCAGCGCGGCGCGCCGGCATCGCCTTCGTGCCGGAGAGCCGTCGCTCCATGCTCTTTCACGCCGAGCCGCTTTACAAGAACACCTCGGTGAGCGCGCTCGAGCGCATCTCGCGCCTTTTCCTGAAACCGGCGCGCGAGCGCGAAATGGCACACGCCCAGATCGACAAGCTGCAGATCAGGCCGCCGCGCGCCGAGGCGCTCGTGGGTTCGCTTTCGGGCGGCAATCAGCAGAAGGTCGGCTTGGCCAAATGGCTGAGCTTCCCGCCGAAGGTCCTGATCCTGAGCGAGCCGACGCGCGGCATGGATGTCGGCGCCAAGGAGGATGTCGTGCGGATCGTGCGAGGCTTGCGAGCGGAGGGGCTCGCGATCCTTGTCGCGTCCACGGAACCGGAGACCGTTTTGTCTCTCGCCGATCGCATCATGGTGATGAAAAAAGGCGCCGTCGTGCGCGAGTTCGAGAATGAGGTGATCAGCAAGGATCGCCTCCTCGAAGCGGCATGAGATTTAAGGCGTGGTCGGATTTCCACAAGGACGAGGCCGTCGAGGACGAATGGCATGACCGCATCGGTGACGGACGAGAAGCGTCGAGCCCGCCGCGCTGGGGTCGGGGCCCTTCTGCGGGGGCAGATGCGAAACATCGCGCCGTTCCTCACGCTCATCTGCCTCATCGCCTTCTTCAGCTTCGCCAGTCCCTCCTTCCCGACGCTCGACAATGTCGGCAACATCCTCACTCAAGTGTCGGTCACCGGCATCATCGCCGTCGGCCTCACCTTCGTCATTCTGTGCGCCGAGATCGATTTGTCGATCGCCAGCGTCGCCAATGCGACCGGCATCGTGGTCGCCTATTTCACCGCGCAAGAATCCTATGTGAACATCGCCAATCTGCCGCTGCCCGGCGCTGCGGCGATCGCGCTTGCCTTTCTCGCCTGCACGCTGCTTGGCCTTCTGAACGCCTTCGGCATCACGTTCATCGGCATCCCTTCCTTCATCATGACGCTGGCCATGATGCAGATCGCGGCCGGGATCTCGGCGCTCCTCGTGCGCGGGCAGATCGCCTACAAGGTTCCCGATCTCGTCGCCACCTTGGGAGCGGGCTCCATCGGCGGAATTCCCTGGATCGTCATCGTGGCGGCCGTGCTCTTGCTCGCGGGCCATCTCGTGCTCACCTATACGCGCTTTGGCCGATACGTTTACATCGTCGGCGGGAACCGCGAGGCCGCCGAGTATTCGGGCCTCAACGTCAAGCTCATCATCGGCACTGTCATGGTGATCTCGGCGGTCTCGTCAGGCATCGCCGGCATGCTCGGCGTCGCTCACTTCGGCAGCGCCCAGCAGAACGAGTTCGACACCTACCTGCTCGATGCCATCGCGGCGGTCGTGGTCGGGGGCACGAGCCTGTTCGGCGGCCGCGGCGGCATCGGCAACACGATCGTCGGTCTCTTCGTTCTCGGCGTGCTCAACAACGGCCTCGATCACGTGAAGATCGATTCGTTCCTGAAAATCCTGATCCGCGGCTTGATCCTGCTCGCGGCGCTCGTCATCAACGTCTACGCCCAAAGGCTACGTGAAACGGCCGAGGAGTGAGCCTCGGCTCGGGATGCCGGTGGTCTTCGTCCCGCATCAGGTGAATCCAGGTTTCCACCAGGCGGCAACGCGCGCCGCGGCGATGACGGCCTCGATCGACGTGAAGCTCGAGGCATTGACGAGCAGCTCGCGCGCCAAGCGAAGCGCCCGCGCTTCGCAAGTGGCGCGGCGCGCCTTGTCCTCGATCCATTCGAAATCGATGTTGTGCGCAAGCCCGAGGATGCGGCGCACGATTTTCGCGCCCGCGAAACCTACCGTGTCTTGGAAAAGCCTGTCCATGTAATGCTGCCGCTCGATGTCGAGGCGCGCCTCGCCGAGCGCACCCGGGAACAAGCATGTCGGATAGGCGTCCCCTTTCGCATGACTGCGCCAGAGCTCGAGAAATTTCGCGCGAAAGCGACGGCAAATCTCCTGCGTCGTCTCGAGCACCCACTCGCCATGATCCTCGCGCTCGCCTTGGTTCTTCTCATGACCTTCATTCGCCAGAAAATTCATCAGGAAATTGGCAATGAGGGCTCCCACATCGAACCCCATGGGACCGTAAAAGGCGAATTCCGGATCGATCACACGCGTATCGTCCGGCGTCACCATCACCGAGCCGGTGTGCAGGTCGCCATGGATCATCGCCTCGGCGGAGCTCAGGAATTTCAGTTTCAGTCGGGAGATCGCGACATGGAGGTCGAGATCCGCGCGGAAGCCTTCGGCGATGGAATTGAGGTAGGGTTCGGTCCAGCGGTTCTGCTCCGCCAGGCGATAAGGATCGGTGAAGATGAGATCTTCGGTGATCTTGCACAGCGCATGGTTGCCCGCGAAGGCGGCAATTCGCTCCTTCTTCTCGGCGGCTTGCAACGCGAGGTCCGAGGTGAAGAACAGCGTGCGGGCGAGGAAGACGGCAAGGTCCTCGGCAAGGCGCGGGTATCGCGTGCCGGCGATCAGGCCACGCCGCAAGATGATGTGAGGCTCGAGGAGCTCCATGACGATGAGCTTCATCGCCTCGTCAAAATGCAGAACCTCGGGAACGAGCCCCGGCGCGAGCTGCGCCTGTTGCGTGAGCGCAAGATGCTCGTAATCGACGCGGGAAAGGGGAAGCGGCCAGCTCTCACCGACAAGGCGCACGAAGGGAAGCGCCTGCTTCACCGCGACCCCGCCCTTCGGCCCCTTGGCGATGAAGACGAGATTGAGATTGCCGTCTCCCACCTCGCGCACCGACCAGCCGGAGCTCTCGCCGCCCAACCGCTTCCGGGCGCTCGGAACAGCAGCGAGGTAGGTGGCAAGATCGGCTTGGGAGAGGCGTCGATAGCTGTCAGCCTCTTGGCGCGAACCTTTCATGGTTTGGCCTCGCTCGCGTTCGCGGCGGCGCATTCAAGCACGTTCCGGCCGGACGGTCCTCTCAGCCTTTTGATCGACATCGATGGCGCGGGCCGTGGACAGGAGGGTTGCGAAATCGCGCCACCTATAATCGCGGCGATCGAGTTATCAGCCCCCTTGGCGCAGGGCAACGAAGCCTGAGATCGCGCCCGCTCGCGGCGGTTGCGTCTTCCTTTTCATAGCTCGCCTTTCGCCTTCTCACGCTTCCGCTTCACGTCACCCCACGCGTATCGAAAGGTCGGTAAGCCTGACTTCGGATTGCGGCTGCGGTTTAAGCGGCGAAAGCCGTGTTTCTCATAGAAGGCGATGGCGCGGGAATTGTCCTCATTCACGTCGAGCCAAAGCCCATCGGGCGAGAGGCGCTTCGCCTCGGTCATCAGCGACGCGGCAACGCCGTTGCCCCATTGGTCGGGCTCGACGACGATCTGCTCGAGATGACGAAGCTTCGGCGAGAGAGCGATGAATCCGAGGACTCGCCGATCGCGAGAGCCAGTCGCGCAACGCATCACGAATCCCCGGAGCTTCAATTGCGCAAGATGGCCGCTGAACCATTTACGCCGAAGATCGAAATCGATCTCCGGCATCGCCTTTCGCCATGCCGCTACCCACAGATCGAGGGCGGCGTCGCGATCCCTTTCGTGGAGGTCGCGAAGAGTGAAGCGGCAGCTTTCGGGTTTTGAAGGTGCTGCGCTCATGCCGCGCCTGCTTTCGGGCGGAGAACAGGCCGTCCGCTCAACGCCTCGCGTCCAAACCGGCGAGGCCGCGTCTCGCGGTATCGTGTGAGGGTAAACGGCGCATCCCTTGCCGCTCACCGGTCCGTCAGCTTCAGCTCGATGCGCCGATTTCGCTTGAAAGCATCCTCGGTATCGCCGAGATCGAGCGGCTGGAATTCACCAAATCCCGCCGCGAGGAGATGTTCCGGCGGCAATCCTTGGGATTGAAGATAGCGCACGACCGCGATCGCACGCGCGGCGGAGAGGTCCCAGTTCGTCGCGAATTTTCCGGTTCCCGAAAGCGGGCGCTTGTCGGTGTGGCCGTCGACGCGAAGCACCCAGGGAATGTCGGGCGGAATGCTGGAGATGATCTCGCGCATCGCGGTCGCCACCTTGTCGAGCTCGGGCATTCCCTCCGGCTTCAGGTCCGCCTGGCCCGGATCGAAGAACACCTCCGATTGGAACACGAAGCGATCCCCGACGATGCGGATGTCGGGACGGTTCCCAAGGATATCACGTAGCCGACCAAAGAAGTCGGAGCGATAACGCGCGAGCTCCTGCACCTTTTGCGCGAGCGCGACGTTGAGCCGCGAGCCGAGATCGGCAATGCGGGTCTGAGCGTCCTGCTCGCGCGACTCGGAAGCCTGAAGCGCGGACTCGATCGCCGCGAGCTGGCGTCGTAGCGCTGCGATCTGCTGGTTGAGAGAATCGATCTGTGAAAGAGCGCGATTGGTGTCGGCCGTCTGCGCCTCGAGAGCGCTCTGCAACTGGCCGGCGCGCCGCTCCGCGGCGTTGGCAGCGCCTCCACCTAGGTCCATCTGTTGCTGCAGCCGTGATTGATCGGACTTCGCCTGGTCGAGGGTCGCTTTCAGCGCGCCGATTTCGGCGTCCGACTTGGCGCCCTTGGTCTTCTCGAGCGACAACAGCTCGGTGAGTTCGGCGATCTGGCGATTGAGGCGGGTGAGCACCGTGTCGCGACCGTTCACCTCTTGCGACAGCACGACCTGAGCCACGGCAAAGATCGACAAAAGGAAGGTGATGGTCAAAAGTAAGGTCGATAGCGCATCGACGAAACCGGGCCAATAATTGATTTCTCGCGAATATCTACGCGTCCTTGCGAGCGACATGGGTCAGCCTCACTGTCGATTGACCGGCTCGGAAGCCAAGCGGTCGAGAAGACGTTCCACCTTGCGCTCGCGCAGCGCTTGCGCCTCCACCCAATCGCGGATCATCTGCTGTTCCGAGCGCATATGCTTGACGAGCGCCTGAATGCCTTCGGCGAGATTGGCCATGGCCTGTGTCGTGGCCCGGCTACTATCCGCTCCGACAAGCTGCTTCAGCTCCGCGAGCGCGGAATAGACGCCTTGCAGCGCCGGAAGCTCGCCCCCCTCCGAGGCAAGCGAAACGCGCTGAGCGAGCCGGTCCTCGACCTCGGTCGCGAAGCGCGCATGGGCGCGTCCGACCTGAAGGTCGAGAAAGCCGAGAATCAGCGAGCCCGCGAGGCCGAAAAGCGAGGACGAGAAGGAGATGCCCATGCCGGCGAGCGGCGCCGCAAGCCCGCTCTTCAAATCCTCGAAGAGTGCACCGCTCTCCCCACCCGAGGTGTGCATCGTGCCGATGACGCCGCCGATCGAACGCACCGTCTCGAGCAGGCCCCAGAAAGTACCGAGAAGTCCGAGGAAGACCAGGAGGCCGGCAAGGTAGCGCAAGATTTCCCGCCCCTCATAAAGCCGGGCCTCGAAGGAATCGAGGAGCGCGCGCTGATTGAGCGGGGTCAGGCTCTTAACCGAGCCGGTGAAGGTGCCCTCCAGCGGGCCGAGCAGATAGGGTTTGACGCGCGAAGCAGCTGACCCTGAACGAAGCTTGGCATTCGCCCAGCGGACCTCACGGCCGATCTGCCATAGGGCATGCAGGGCGAGCACGATTCCGGCGACGAGCGCGATGATGATCACCGCGTTGAGCACCGGATTCGCAAGGAACGCGGTGATGATGCGCTCTTGCAGGAAGGCCACCGCGATCCCGCACAGGATCAGGAAGACGATGACGCGCCCGACATAGGTTCCCGGGCGGCTCAGCGGCGCGACGGGCGCGGGCAACGGCGTCGCGGGCCCGGAATCGACCATATATACGGCTCCTTCGTGGCTCAGCGCATCATGGCTGCGCTGGTCTGTGTGATCAAGGGCGGCAAAGCCACCGATGATTTTCGCACCGTGCGAGGCAAGGCTCGCCGCGCCGCGCAAAGCTGAGCGGCGGGTTCTGGTCTGACCAGGACGGGGAGAGCGACCAAAGGGCAGGCGAGAGGGCGCGAGCAGCGGTTTCCCTTGATCATCGAGGCGTTCTCGTCGGGCGCAGCTGCGCCCAGGCGGCCGGAGGTCTCCGGCGAAAGCTCAAAGAACCGTGCATGATCTTGGGGCGAAAAGGCTTTGAAGATCGCTGATCATCCCTTTTGCCCTGAAGGCGTCGTCATGGCTTCACATTTTGCGTTGCGTGATTCGGCAAAGCTCAACGCAAAAATTGCAGCAATGATACGACATTTTCACGGCAGGCTTGTTGCACCAGCTCGACGCTAACTTCGAATTTGAGCGCGGCGCCCCGAAGCGCGGTCCCAGGGCACCAAAATCCTCGATCACGAGCCTGAAGCAGCTCCCTTCAGGAGTGCG
>JAFBAK010000272.1 GCA_019247795.1 Hyphomicrobiales bacterium
AGCGAGTTCAGGGTCGCGCTCGCGCAGCTCAATCCGACCGTCGGCGATGTTATCGGCAACCTCGCGAAGGCGCGGGCCGCGCGCGCCGAGGCGGCGCGCCAAGGCGCCGAGATCGTCATGTTCAGCGAGATGTATCTTTCGGGCTATCAGGCCGAGGACCTCGTGCTGAAGCGCGCCTTCCAGGAGGCCTGCCGCGACGCGCTCGCGCGCCTCGCGCTCGATACCGAAGATGGCGGTCCTGCCGTGCTCATCGGCCTGCCATATGCGGAAGGCGGCAAGCTCTACAACGCCTACGCATTTTTGTCGGGCGGCAAGGTGGAAGCGCTGCATTTCAAGGTCGACCTTCCGAATTACGGTGTCTTCGACGAGAAGCGCGTCTTCACCCCCGGGCCGCCGCCCCGTCCCATCCTGTTTCGCGGTGTCGAGATCGGCATTCCGATCTGCGAGGACATCTGGGGAGGCGGCCTCCTCTCATGTTTCCGGGACACGCGTGCGAGCCTCCTTCTCGTGCCGAACGCCTCGCCTTATTGGCGAGACAAGGTGGCCGAACGCATGGAGGTCGTGCGCGATCGCGTGCGCGAGACGGGGATGCCGCTCGTTTACCTCAATCAGGTCGGTGGCCAGGACGAGGTCGTTTTCGACGGCGCCTCCTTCGCGCTCGATCACCGGGGAGAGCTCGCAGCCGGCCTCCCGGCCTTCGAGGAGGCGGTCGCGCTCCTTCGCTATCGCCACGAGACGCAAGGCTGGTCCCTGGTCGAAGGGCCGCGCGCGCCGGCGGTTGCGGGGGATGAAGCCGATTACACGGCCTGCCTCCTGGGTTTGCGCGATTACGTCGAGAAGAACGGCTTCCCGGGTGTCGTTCTCGGCCTTTCGGGCGGGGTCGATTCGGCGCTTTGCGCGGCGCTTGCGGTCGACGCGCTGGGGCCGGAGCGCGTGCATTGCGTGATGCTGCCTTATCGCTTCACCTCACGCTCGAGCCTTGCGGACGCGGCAAGCTGCGCCGAGCGTCTCAGGGTGCGTTACGACATCGTGCCGATCGAAACGCCGGTCGAAGGCTTCGAGACGGCCCTTTCGCCGCTCTTCCAAGGGCGCCCGCCCGACGTCACCGAGGAGAATCTGCAGAGCCGCGCGCGCGGCGTCATCTTGATGTCGATCTCCAACAAATTTGGCTCGATGCTGGTGACGACGGGCAACAAATCCGAGATGTCGGTCGGCTACGCGACGCTTTACGGCGACATGAACGGAGGGTTCAACCCGATCAAGGATCTCTACAAGACGCAAGTGCTTCGGCTTTGCGCGTTGCGCAACCGCTGGAAGCCGCGAATCGCAAAGGGGCCTGCGAGCGAAGTGATCCCGCCGAGCATCCTGACGAAACCGCCGAGCGCCGAATTGCGCGAAAATCAGCGGGACGAGGATTCGCTGCCGCCTTACGACACGCTCGACGCCATTCTCGACGGCCTGGTCGAACGCGAGATGAGCGTGCCCGACCTCGTCGCCAAGGGTTATGACGAGGCCCTCGTCCGCAAGGTCGAGCGGCTATTGTATCTTGCCGAATACAAGCGCCGCCAAGCGCCGCCGGGGCCGAAGGTGACGCGCAAGAATTTCGGCCGCGATCGGCGCTATCCGATCACCAACGGCTTTCGCGACTACGGAGCTGGCAAAGACTAGTTTTACCAAGCAACACGCGGGTGGCGCACCAAGTGCGGTGGTGACGCTTTGTTTAACTCCTGACACAGGACAGACGATCAAGCTGATGACCTCAGGCCGAGATCCGAAGAAATGCGGCGACGCCAATCCGCGCGGTCTGCCGGACAATTTTCGCGCGTCGACGGTTAGTTTGGCGTCCCGGAGCTTGAGTTCGATCGAGGTGGGTGATCTCGTACAATCCCAAAGATGCTATAAATTCCTGCCTTGCATCGAACAAGAGTGAAGGCGGTGTCCTCAGCCAATCGGTTCTGCCTAGATTGCAAAATTCCTAATCCAAAGCCCACACGAACGCGACAAAAATTATAGGCTCCAGGATAGTCTCTCAAGAAGTCCTCGACCGCGGTCAATACCCCGTTTTTTATACCACCCGCGCCGGTTGCATTGTTATACCGTGAGCTCATGGTCGAGGAATCCTGAAGGTCACTCGAGTCTTTTGCTATCCCCTTCTGCAGGTAGGGATGACGGTATTCAGCGGGAATTGTCTCTGGTTGATAG
>JAFBAK010000410.1 GCA_019247795.1 Hyphomicrobiales bacterium
TCGCTCATCACCACGATGCGGTCGGACATCGCGAGCGCTTCTTCCTGATCATGCGTGACATAGATCGTGGTGATACCGAGCTTGCGTTGCAGGTCGCGGATTTCGCTGCGCAACGAGGCGCGGATTTTCGCGTCGAGCGCCGAGAGCGGCTCGTCGAGCAGAAGGAGCTGCGGGCTTCCGGCAAGCGCGCGCGCCAGCGCCACGCGCTGCTGCTGGCCGCCCGAGAGCTGGTAGGGGTAGCGGTCGCCGAGTTGCGGCAGCTTGATCATCTGCAGCATCTCGGCAACGCGCGGCTTGATCTCCGCCTCCGGACGCTTCGCGATCTTCAGCCCGAAGGCCACATTCTGCGCGACCGTCATGTTGGGGAAGAGCGCGTAGGATTGGAACACCATGCCGATATTGCGCTGGTTCGGCCGCAAGCCCACGACATCGCGCCCGTCGATGCGGATCGAGCCGCCGCTCGGTTGCTCGAAGCCCGCAACCATGCGCAAGGTCGTGGTCTTGCCGCATCCGGAAGGCCCGAGGAATGAGATGAACTCGCCGCGCTCGACCGCGATGTCGAAATGCTGCACGCCGACCTGGGCGCCGTAAACCTTCCGGAGGTTCTCGATCTCGAGGAATTTCATGCACGCTCCGAAGCTCTTGGGCGATCAGCGGCCCGCCATCGTGGCGCGTCGATCGCGCCCGAAGATCTGGATGAGCCCCATGCAGGCCCAGGTGACGATGAAAGCGACGATGGCGAGCGCCGAGGGTTCATAGGCGCGATTCGCGCCGACAAGCTGAAGATACGGGCCGAAGGCCGGGCGATCGAGAAGGCTCGCAAGCGTGAACTCGCCGATCACGATCGCGAAGGTGAGGAAGGCGCCGGAAAGCACGGCGACGCGCACATTCGGAAAAATCACCTTGAACAGGATGGTGCCCCAGCCGGCGCCGAGGCTTTCCGCCGCTTCCGTGAGCGTGCGCACGTCGATCGAGCGAAGCCCAGTGTCGACGGCGCGATACATGTAAGGCAGCGCAAGCGTCATGTAGCCGAAGGTGAGAAGGAGGTCCGTGCCGCGCGGCGTCGCGATGAGAGGGATCCAGGACGACGAGTTGTAGGTGTGCAGATAGCCGAAGACGATCACGATCGCGGGGATGACGAGGGGCAGGAGCGTGATGAACTCGACAAGCGGGCGGATCTTGCGAAGCTTGAGCTCGATCCAATAAGCGGTGGGCACGATGAGCAGCACGCCGAGAACGATGGTGGCGATGGCGATCAAGGTCGAGTAGCCGAAGCTCGCCTGGAAGCGTGGATCGGCGAGCACGACGCGATAGGCCTCGAACGAATATTCGCCGCGCCGCATGCGCAGCGAGAACTCGAATGTGGCGAGGAGCGGAATAAGAAAGTAGGCGGTGCCGATGGCGATGGCGAGCCATGGCCCGAGGCGGGAGCTCTTCATTTCAGCCACCTCTCGCTGCGCCCGCGCAGCCAGATATAGGCGCCGTTCGAAAGGCCCGTGATCACGATCATGCCGAGCGCGAGCGCATAGCCGAGATTGGGGTTGTGCAGCACATCGCCCCGAGACTGCGCATAGAGCAGGATGGGAACGATGTTGAGCGAAGAGCCGGTTAGCCCGTAGGCGGTTGCTACCGCGCCGAAGGAGTTCGCGAAGAGAAGGAGGGTCGTGCCGAGAAAGCTCGGCCACAGGACCGGGATCGCGACATGGCGCCAGTACTGCCAGCTCGTCGCGCCGAGCACCTCGGCGGCTTCCCGCCATTCGCGCTTCAGGCCATCGAGAGCCGGCGTGAGGATCAGCACCATCAGCGGGATCTGGAAATAGAGATAGGTGAGGGTGAGCCCGGTGAAGCTCAGGACATTGAAGCCCGTCGCGTAAAGGTCGAAGCCGACATAGTCGCGCAGGATCATCGTCACGAGCCCGGTGCGCCCGAGCGTCGCCAGAAACGCGAAGGCGAGCGGCAAGCCAGCGAAATTCGAGGCAACGCCGCAAAACGTCATGAGTGTCGGGCGAAGCCAGCGCGGCAAGCCGCCGAGCACGACGGCCGCGGCGAGGAAGAAGCCGAAGAGCGCGCCGAGCAGCGCCGAGGCGATGCTGATCTCGACGCTGATCTTGTAGGCGTTGAGAATTGTCGGCTCGCTGAGCCGGTAGATGTTCTCGAGGGTGAAATGCCCTTCCGCGTCCTGGAAGGAGCCGATCATCAGGAAAGCCGTCGGCCAAAGGAGGAACATGACGGCGAAGACGAAGAACGGGACGACGCCGACGAAGGCAAGCGACATGCGCCGCGGCTGCGCGAGCGGCAGGGCGGCGGCCTCGAGTTGCATCTGCGCCATCTAAGCTTTCCGGACCGTCGGCAGGCGTGTCATGAAATGAGGTATCGGGGTCGGCGCACCGCCCGCAGGCAACATGCGGAGCCGGATCGCGTCTCCCCCTCCGATGATCTCAGGTGCGAAGCGCGCCACTTTGCTCTCAGCGCAAAGCGGCGCGCTCGATCAGGATCACTTGACGTTGGCGCCGACGACGCTGTCCCACTGCTTGGTGATCGCCGGATTCGAGACGGCGAGCTGGTCGAGCGTCGGGAAAACGGCCTTGGCGTAGCTTTCCGCCGGCGGCAGCTTGGACAAAAGATCGGCCGGCACTTTCTTGCTGTCGACGAGGTTCTGGAAGCGGATCGGATGGCAATAGCCCTTCAGGAAGCCGATCTGGCCGTCATCCGAGTAGAGCCACTCCATCCACAGCTTGGCCGCGTTGGGGTGCGGAGCGAAGGCGCTGATCGCCTGGACATAGACGCCCGCGAGCACGCCCGACTTCGGCACCACGACATCGATGGGCGGATTGCCTTTGAGCGTGTCGCGATCGCCGAGCGCGTTGTAGTCCCAGCGGATGAGCAGAGGCGTCGAGCCTTGCGCCACCGAGCTCGCCTTGCCGATGACCGGAACGAAATTGCCCTTCTTGTTGAGGTCGGCAAAGAATTTGAGCCCCGCATCGGGCGCCTTGGCCATGTCGCCCCCGGCAGCCGAAAGTCCAGCGGCGAGCACGCCCTGGATCGCCTGCGCCGAAACACGAGGGTCGCCCGCAAGCGCCACGGCGTTCTTGTAGTCGGCCCCGAGCAGATCCGGCCAGTCACTCGGTGACTTCTTGATGATATCTTTGTTCACCTCGAAAGTGAGCACACCGTAATAATCGCCGTACCAGGAACCATCCGCGTCCTTGGCGCTGTCGGGAATGGTCGACCAGGTCGCGACCTTGTAGGGCTGAACCAGACTATCCTTCTTGGCCGAAGGGCCGAAGGCGAGCCCGACATCGATGACGTCCGGCGCCTGCGGGCCGGCATTGCCCTTGTTCGCCTTGATCGCCTCGACCTCGTCTCCGGAGCCGGCATCCGGATTGAGCTCGTTCACCTGCAGCCCGTATTTGGCCTTGAACCCGTCGATGATCTCACCATAGCCGCACCAGTCGCGCGGCAGCGCGATCACGGAAAGCTGCCCCTCCTTTTTGGCGGCCGCGACGAGAGCGTCCGGCGCCTGCGCCGACACAAGCGCCGTGGATGCCAAAAACGTCAAGGCGGCAGCGGTCGTGAGAAGTGAGATCTTATGTTTCATGATTGTCCTCGAGCGTCCCTGGGAATGATGTCCAAGCGCGCTCGCGGCGACGAGTTCGCGCAAGCGGGCGAAGTATCACACTTCGTTGACAGGTTTGTGTCAATGGCGGGCGTCCGTCGAGCCAGCTCGCGGTTTCGGAGGCTTCGATTCGGCTAAGTCTCTCCCGCTCGCGAGCCCGCCTGTTCACACCGAGGCCGGGCGCTCATCGAGGCGGCGCAGCTTGTAGATCGCGAAGGAGATAAGCCAGGCGGCGACGAAGATGCCGACGATAACGAAGCCGAAATTCGCAAGCCCGTCATCGAGGTCGCCGACGATCTTCCAGAAGCCCGTGTCGAGCGAGAGCTGATCGGCGATCAATCCCAATGCCTCGATGCCGCCGATGAGGAGCGCCACGAGCACCGAGACCGAGGTGATCGTGAGGTTGTACCAGAGCTTGCGGACCGGATTGAGGAAAGCCCAGCCATAGGCGCTGACCATGAGCACGCTGTCCGTGGTGTCGAGAAGCGTCATGCCGGCGGTGAAAAGCGCCGGGAAGATCATCACGGTCGAGAGCGACATGCCGCCCGAGGCCTGGCTCGCAGCGACCGCGAAGAGGCTGATCTCGGTCGCGGTATCGAAGCCGAGACCGAACAGGAATCCGACCGGAAACATGTGCCAGCTCCGGGTCACCATGCGGAACAAGGGGCGGAAGATGCGGGCAAGGAATCCGCGCCCGGCGAGCAGCATGTTCAATTCGTCCTCGAGCACGGGCTCGCCGCGGCGCGCTTTCGTGAAGCTCTGCCAGACGCCGCGCAGGATCACGACATTGCTGAGCGCGATGGCGAGAAGGAAGAAGGCGGAGACGGCGGTGCCCATCACGGCCCCGACCGATTTGAGGGCGTCGAAGCGCGTCTCGACCGCGGCGGCGGTCGCCGCGATGGCGGCTGCCGCGAGGCCGACCGCGAGCGAATGACCGAGCGCGAAGAAGAAGCCGACCGCGTGAGGGCGCTTGCCCTCTTGCATCAGTTTGCGCACGACATTGTCGATCGCCGCGATGTGATCGGGATCGACGGCATGCCGCAAGCCCAGCACATAAGCGAGAACGGCCGTGCCGAGAAGCGCCGGCCGATCCGATAATGAGATGACGGCCCAAATCCAGATCGCGACATTCACGGCACCCAGAAGGCCGTAAATGCCCGTCACCTTGGCACGCTGGTTCGTGGCGGTGTCATTCAGGAGATGCGTCAGGAGAGAGTTCATGTCGGCCTCGCCTCGTCTTGCGCCGCCGCGACGAAGGCCGAAAAGCCGAGGATCGGCCTTTGGGCACATCAGCCAGCACACCCCGGCCGGCCTTTGCACACGTCGACGAGCTGACGGCCGGTCTCCTGGCTCGCGATCGGTCGAGCGCGAACGCGCACGACCTCGCTTCGCGCCGCCTTCCCGGATCGCTCCAGTGGCGTTCGGCGCGAATTGATCGCTTACAGTT
>JAFBAK010000117.1 GCA_019247795.1 Hyphomicrobiales bacterium
ACGAAACCGAAGCCACGCACGCGATTGAACCATTTCACGGTCACTCCTTCGAGACCGCTCGACGGTATCACCTGCGTATGGGTGCGAACCGGCGGAAGCTCCGAAGGGTGGGGCAGCTTCGGCGGGTCGACCTTGATCACCCGCAACGCTTGCAGGCCGCGCTGTCCGCGCACGGCCTCGAGCACCACGCGCGATCCTTCGACCGTGATCGGAAAGCCGTCGCGCCTCAGGCAGGTCACATGCAAGAGCACGTCCGGAAGGTCATGATCAGGCTTGACGAAGCCGTAGCCCTTCACGGCATCGAACCATTTCACAATGCCTTCGATGTGGATGGGCTGGACGGTGACGAAGCCCGTTTCGTCGGCGCTTTCGAGCCGCGCTCTTCCGCTGTCCTGCAAACCCTCGCCCACTTTGCCCTCCCGCGTCGTCTTGTCACCGAAAGAGCCGCTGCTGCTCGAAGCATTCGATTTAGGGCGATACTCCGGAACGTCGCTGCTCATCGGACTACCAGGTCAGACGGGCCCAATACTGATTCGGCCCATAATCTACCATCGCCGCCGCCGAAACAAAGCCCCAAAACGCAGTTGCAAACAAGGAATACAACCTCACAACCTCAATTGACGCGTTGCGACAAACTCGAAACGAGGCGCGCCAGCACCGGCCCCGCCTCGACGTCGAAGCGTTCATAGGCTTCATCGTCGAGCCCGGTCTCGCCGCGATTGAGGATGAGGAAGACGGCACCGTTCCCCCGCGCCACAAGCGGCAATCCTGCTGCCGGATAGACGAGGAGAGACGAGCCGATCGCGAGAATGAGATCGGCATTTCCAGCCGCGAGCATGGCGCGCTGCATCTCGGCTTGCGGCATCGCCTGGCCGAACGAGATCGTCGCGGCCTTGACGATGCCGCCGCAGGCTTCGCATCGCGGCGCACGATTGTTTTCCTCGAGCATGTGCCGGCACAACGCGAGCTCATGACGGCGCCCGCATTCGAGGCAGCGCGCATATGTGCCGTTGCCGTGCAGTTCGATCACCTTGTCGGCGGGAACGCCGGCGGTCTGATGCATATTGTCGATGTTCTGGGTGATCACCGTCTCGACGACGCCTTCGTTGACGAGCCTTGCCAAGGCGCGGTGCCCTTCGCCCGGGAGCGCTCCGCGATGATGATCGTCAAGCGCAAACTTGCGCCGCCAAGCTTCGCGTCTTGCTTCCTCGCTCGCGAGGAAGCGGTCAAACGGCATAGGGGGATTGCTCAGCCAGGGACTGCCGGGAGAGCGGAAATCCGGGATGCCGCATTCCGTCGACATGCCGGCTCCGGTCAGGACCACGAAGGCCTTGGCCCGGCGCACATGCAGGGCAAGCGATTGGGCTGCCGCTTCGATCTCGTCGGCTCGCGCCAGTTTGGAGATCGCCTCCATGCCGGGCCTCCCTTGCGATGCGGCCGCGGCGCGCTGCCCAGATCCGAAACGCCACTGCTCACCCATCGTTCGAAACTCGTGCCGTCGGTTCGACGATCGACGACGACAATTCGGCCGTTCGGCGCACCTCGCCTCGGCCGTTCAATCACGTTATACGCCCTTCATGACCGCGGCCACCCCCCTTTCCGTCAATTCGGTCGTCACGGCAGGCCGCGTGCGCTTCGGCAATTCGCTGAAGCTCGCTCTGATCGCCGGTCCCTGCGCGCTCGAGAGCCGCGAACATGCGCTCGAGATGGCCGGCGCGCTCGACGAGCTTACCCGCAAGCTCGATATCGGCTTTGCCTTCAAGAGCTCCTTCGACAAGGCGAACCGCACCTCGCTGACCGGGGAGCGCGGGCTTGGGCTCGACAAGGCGCTCGCCGTCTTCGCCGAAATTCGCGAGACATTGGGCATTCCCATTCTCACCGACGTGCATGAGGCTGGCCAATGTGCAGCCGTCGCGGAGGTGGTCGATATTCTGCAGATCCCCGCTTTTCTTTGCCGCCAGACGGATCTCCTGGTCGCGGCCGCCAAGACCGGCCGGGTGGTGAACGTCAAGAAGGGCCAGTTCCTCGCACCTTGGGACATGAGGAATGTCGTCGCCAAGATCGCAGGCGCCGGCAACCCGAAAATCCTCGTCACGGAGAGGGGCGCGAGCTTCGGCTACAATACGCTTGTCTCGGATATGCGCTCCTTGCCGATCATGGCCGAGACGACCGGGGCGCCGGTTGTCTTCGATGCGACGCATTCCGTGCAACAGCCGGGCGGACGCGGCAACTCCTCGGGCGGTGAACGCCGCTTCGTGCCGGTGCTGGCGCGTGCCGCCGTGGCCGTCGGTGTCGCCGGCGTCTTCATCGAGACGCATCGCGACCCCGACAAGGCGCCCTCGGACGGGCCGAACATGGTGCCGTTCGGCGAGATGGAGAGCCTTCTTCGCCGACTTCTCGCCTTCGACGCGATCGCGAAGGGCGCTTAGGACAAATCCTAGAGGTCCGTGAGCTTCGTTGCGCGAACCGGCGCCGGCCGGCCGAAGAGTGACCGGGCTCGGCTAAAGCACAGTGCGAGACGAAGGCCCGGCCCCGGGGTTTCTCGTCAGCGCGAATAGAACTCGATGACGAGGTTCGGCTCCATCTGAACCGGGTAGGGCACGTCGGAGAGCGTGGGCACGCGCGCGAGCTTCGCCGTCATCTTGCTGTGGTCGACCTCGATGTAATCGGGCACGTCACGCTCGGCGAGCGCCACGCTTTCGAGCACGATGACGAGCTGCTTCGAGGCCTCCTTCACCTCGATGACGTCGCCGGATTTTACGAGATAGCTCGAGATGGTGACGCGCCTTCCGTTCACCTTCACGTGACCGTGGTTGACGAATTGGCGGGCAGCGAAGACGGTCGGCACGAATTTGGCGCGATAGACGACCGCGTCGAGCCGGCGCTCCAAAAGGCCGACCAGATGCTCGCCGCTGTCGCCCTTCAAGCGAATGGCCTCGGCGTAATAGCGGCGAAACTGCTTCTCGGAGATGTTGCCGTAGTAGCCCTTCAACTTCTGCTTGGCGCGCAGCTGTGTGCCGAAGTCGGAGATCTTTCCCTTGCGGCGCTGGCCGTGCTGGCCCGGACCGTATTCGCGCCGGTTGAAGGGGCTCTTCGGGCGGCCCCACAGGTTTTCGCCCAGGCGGCGGTCGATCTTGTGCTTAACGCTGTGACGCTTGCTCATCGCGTATCCTGTTCGGTTCGGTGCGGGCACCCGCCCGCAGCGCCCGGAGGAGCGGCCACGCACGGAACCCGCGATGGATCGCGCCCTCCTCTTCCCGTTTGGGCGCAGGCATAATCGGCTTGCGCTTGCCGGGACGACAGACCAAGCTCGCAGCGAGGCTCACCTGATCGCGGGTGCTCGAAAAGCCGCGCGGGCCGAAAGGCCCGCGTGACGCGATGCATCTATGACGGAATTCACGTGATGTCAAAAATACACGGGAAGCCGCCAAGGTCGTGGCGAGATTGGGATGCGCTCTAGAGCGCGACGCCCAAGCTCCTGACGATTTTTTCGTCCGGCGCGCGTGAGATTGGTGCGAAATGAACACCCTGGCGCTCAAGCTCTCGATGACGCCGATCCTCATCCTTGCGGCGAGCCTTGCCGGACGACGATGGGGAGAGGCGATCGGGGGTTGGCTCGTCGGCTTGCCCTTGACCTCGGGGCCGGTCGCTTTCTTCCTCACGCTCGATCAAGGGCCGGCCTTTGCTCAGCAAGCGGCGGCAGGGTCGCTCGCCGGTACTGCGGCACAAGCCTGTTTCGCTCTTGGCTATTTCTGGGCGGCCGGACGTGCCCGCTGGCCTCTCGCGTTCAGCGCCGGGGTCGCTGCCTACGCGGTTGCCGCCGCGAGCCTGCAATTTTTCGCCCTGCCGCACCTTGCCTTGTTTTGCATCGCGCTTCTGGCCTTGACCCTGGCGCTTCGGGCGATGCCACGACAGACGCTCCGCCGGGTCATTGCCATCCTGCCCCTCTGGGACTTGCCGGCTCGAATGGCCGTCGCCACGACACTCGTCGTGGCGGTGACGGCCGGTGCTGCAACGCTCGGCCCGCGCTTGAGCGGCCTCATCGCGACGTTCCCGATCTTCGCGACGGTGCTCACGGTTTTCGCGCATCACGTGCAAGGCGCTCCCGCCGCGCGCCAGGTGCTGCGCGGCCTGCTGCTCGGGCTTTACGGGTTTGCGGTCTTTTTCGTGGTGCTCAGCTTCATGTTGACGCAGGCGAGCGTGCCGATCGCTTTCCTCGGCGCTGGGCTTGCGGCCATGCTGGTGCAAGGCGTCTCTTTCAAGCTCATGCGACGGTCGGGATGAAGACGGCTCAGAGGGCCTTCTCGAAGCGATATTCGCGCGAGCGGGAGACGTCGCGCAGATCACGCTCCTCGCCCGTGAGGCGATAAGACAGCTGCCCGTAGAATCGATGCGCGGCGACAAAGCGCGTGTCCGACCAAAAGAACATGCGTCTTGCGCCTCGCCGGCCCGCTTCGCTTTCGGCGAGCGCCACGAGCTTTCCGGCAAGGCCGCGCCTTCGCAGGTCGGGACGAACATAGACGCGATGGAGCTCGGCCGTCTCGGGCGTCGGGTAGTCGAGGCTGATGCAAGCTCCGATGCGCCCCGCACCATCCTCGACGACCCAGAAGCATTTGCCGTTCTCGGCGGCGGTCGATGCGGGATTCACGAGATCGGCGAGATCGTCATGTGGATCGACGATGCAGCCGGGATACTCGGCAAAGCACAGAGCGATGAGGCCGAGAAGTTCCTGGGCATCCTCGTCGCGCACCGGGCGGATCAGCGCCTGCGAGGATCGCTCGCGATCGAAGGCGAGCGGCTTCTGGCACAAGATGTTTTGACCTTCATCGCTTTTAGAGGCTTCCGGCAACTCACGAAAGCCGCGTTTTGCGTAGAAGCGCCTCGCCTTGGCGTTTTTCGTCTCGACCTCGAGGCGCATCGACCTTGCTTGGGGGAACCAGTTTTCGCACGCCCGCAACATTGCCGAACCGAAGCCTTGGCCTTGAAATTTCGACCGCACGTAAAGACGACCGAGCGTCACGACGCCGCTATCGCGGAGCGTCGCCGAGGCGGTGCTGAGGAGGCTTGCATCTCGCGCCTCTCCGACGAGGAAAGCGTTGGCCTTCCGGTCGAGCTCGCCCGCCAAGCGGTCGAGCGCATGCCATTCTTCGGTGATCGCGGTCACCCGTTCGCGGCCGTAGATCGCGTCGTAAGTGTCGTGCCAGGTCTCGATCAGAAGGTCGCGAACGGAAGCGAGATCCTCGCGGCGCGCGGGCCTGATCAGGAGATTGTCTTCGCGCGGCTCGAGTGGCCTCGCCTCCTGCGAAAATGCGGCATTCGGCTTCATGCGAATGCGCCGCGATCCACAAAGCAGAGACCGTCCTGCGGAACGCGGCAGAAGTTCATTTCAACGAGAACGGCGAACGCGAGCGGCTCAATTCTCGGCCCGGCCCTGGCCCGTCATAGCGGCAAGGCGATCGGCGAAATAGGCGATGGTGCGCGAATAGACATCCGCCTTGTTCCACTCCTTGATAACGCCGAAATTCGCCGTTCCCGGCCCCCAGGGCTGGCCGCGCTGCCAGCCGTAACTCTTCAGGTAATTCGCGGTGGAGGCGAGCACGTCCGGAACGCTGCGAATGAGGTTTCGCCCCCCGCCGTAATCGACGGCGAATTTGATGTAGGAAGAGGGCATGAATTGCGTCTGGCCGATCTCGCCCGCCCAGGCGCCGCGCATCTCGGATGGCGAAAGGTCACCCCGATCGACGAGCTTCAGCGCATCGATCAGCTCGGCGCGGAACATGTCGGCGCGCCGGCAATCATAGGCGAGCGTGACCAGGGAACGGATCGTCGGGAAGTTGCCGTTTCCGGCCCCGAAATCGGTCTCGAGCCCCCAGATGGCGACGATGACCGGCGCCGGAACGCCGAATTGCCGTTCGATTCGGTCGAAAGTGTCCCGATATTGCCGAATGAGGCTCGCCCCGCGCGACAAACGGTAGCTGTTCACCATTCGCCCGGAAAATTGCTCGAAGCTCTGATGGAAGACCCCTTGGCCCCGGTCCCGCGAAAGCACGACGGGATCAGGCGTGATGCCGTTCAGCGCCGCAAGCCCGCGAGCACCCACACCGGCGGATGCTGCTTCCTGCTTGAAGGCGGAAAGCCAATTGTCGAAGCTGCCGAAGCCCGGACATGGCGCGGCGGAAGCCGGGACCGCCGTCAAGAGAGAGGCGAGAACCACCGCCGCCACCGAAAGTCGAGACCGCACGCCGATCATTGCGAACCTCACTGCCAACGCGCCCAGCCCGTCGCATAACGGGAGCAAGAGGGCACGACAAGGGGAATGAAAGCCGCCATATGTGGAGAGGGAATGTGAACCGAGGCTGAAGGCGGCAAATGTCGACAACAGCCCTTCCGAATTCAAGGAATGAGCGAAGGTTCCCGTTACGAGCTATTCACGAATACGCCTCGTGGCCGGGAAGGTTGGTCAGAGTTTCGCTTCAGATTCCGAGCTTTCGTCGCAAAATTTCATTGACCGCCTGCGGATTGGCCTTGCCGCCGGTCGATTTCATCACCTGCCCGACGAACCAGCCGATCAAGGTCGGCTTGCTCTTCGCCTGCTCCACCTTGTCGGGATTGGCCGCGATGATCGCGTCGATGGCGACCTCGATGGTGCCCATATCGGTCACCTGCTTCAGGCCGCGGCTTTCGACGAGCTCGCGCGGGTCGCCGCCCTCGATCCACAGGACCTCGAACAAGTCCTTTGCGATTTTTCCCGAGATCGCCCCCTCGGCGATGAGGTCGATGAGGGCGCCGAGCTGAGCCGCCGAAACCGGAGAGGCTTCGATGTCCTTGCCCTCCTTGTTCAGGCGGCCGAACAACTCGTTGATCACCCAATTCGCCGCTGCTTTTCCATCTCGGGCCTTGCCATTCTGCCCCTTGGTGACCGCCTCGAAATAATCCGCGTTCGCCCGTTCCGCGATGAGCACCGAGGCATCATACGCGGAAAGCGCATATTCGCGCATGAAGCGGCTGCGTTTCGCGTCCGGCAGCTCGGGCAAATGGGCTGCGAGCTCGTCGACATAGGCCTGATCGAACTCGAGCGGCAAAAGGTCGGGATCGGGGAAATAACGATAGTCATGCGCTTCTTCCTTCGTGCGCATGGCGCGGGTCTCACCCTTCGCCGGGTCGAAGAGGCGCGTCTCCTGCTCGATCGATCCGCCATCCTCGAGGATGCCGATCTGACGGCGCGCCTCCGCCTCGATCGCCTGCCCGATGAAGCGGATGGAGTTGACGTTCTTGATCTCGCAACGCGTGCCGAGAGGCTCGCCCGGACGGCGCACCGACACGTTCACGTCGGCCCGCAGGTTTCCCTTCTCCATGTCGCCATCGCAGGTGCCGAGATAGCGAAGGATGGTGCGCAGCTTCGTGACATAGGCGCGCGCCTCGTCGGCCGAGCGCAAATCGGGCTTGGAGACGATCTCCATGAGCGCGACCCCCGAACGATTGAGATCGACATGGCTCATCGTTGCGTGCTGGTCATGCAAGGATTTCCCCGCATCCTGCTCGAGATGCAGCCGCTCGATGCCGACGCGGATCTGACCGCCATCGGACGTGTCCACGACCACCTCGCCCTCACCCACGATGGGTGATTTGTACTGGCTGATCTGGTAGCCTTGCGGCAGATCAGGGTAGAAGTAATTCTTCCGATCGAAGACGCTGCGATGGTTGATCTTCGCCTTCAGACCAAGGCCGGTGCGGATCGCCTGCCGGACGCATTCCTCGTTGATCACAGGCAGCATGCCGGGCATGGCCGCATCGATGAAGGAGACATGCGAGTTGGGCTCGCCTCCGAACGCCGTCGAGGCGCCCGAGAAAAGCTTCGCCTCGCTCGTCACTTGCGCATGAATTTCCATGCCGACGACGATCTCCCAATCGCCGGTGGCACCTTTGAGCAGCTTCTTGTGGTCGAGTGGTGAGTTCATGGGTGTCCGCGAAGTTCGCTCCTGCTTATTCGACGCATGAGGAGCGGGGTCAAGCCCGAAGCGGCGCTCAAGGGCTGCCTCCATCTCGCGCGTCGGCGCACATTCGGCTAAGCTTGTCCCATGCTCGACGCGACACGACAAAGGCCGGGCGATCCATGGCTCGCCGTGTGGACGGCGGAAATTCTGCGAGGCTTGGGAGGCCTTACGAACGTCCTGCAAGGAGGCCGCCTCACCGAACCCGTCGTGCATAAATCGCGCCGCGAGCTCAAGCGTTTGCGCTCCCTTTTGCGGCTCGCACCCGCGTCCATCGTCGATCTCGCCGATGACACGCGCGAGGTGACCGGCGAACTTCGCCGCCGGTTCGGTCACAGTCGCGACGCGACCGTGATGCTGAAGACGCTGCAATCCTTCGCGGGCGAGCTCGGTGACACCGCCTCACGCATCAACCCCGTCCTCTCCGCCCATCATCGCCAGGCCTCGGCGATGCTCGATCGCCGCTCGCGCCGGTGGGATCGCGATCGAATAGCGCGCTTCGGGGAGCTTTGGCGCGCCTCGCCGATCCGCGGCAATGCAAGTCACCTTTGCAACGGTGCGGTAAAAGCCTATCGGCGCGCACGCCGGCAAGCTCTTGCGCTCGGAAAGGGCAAGGACGCGGCGCTCCATCCCTTGCGCAAGGCTTGCGTCGATCATCAGAACCACCTGGCCTTTTTCACGCTCGGCGCGAAAGGCAAGATCGCTGCACGCCATGGGAAATTGAGGCGCCTGCGCGACCAGCTCGGCCTTTGTCACGACCTCGAGATCTTGCGTGATTTCGTGCGTACCCGCTCGGACGTTTCCGCGAGCGATCTCATTCATCTCGAGGAAGTGTTGATGCGACACCATGGCGAGTTGGTGCAGAAGGCCATAAAATCGTCAGCGGTCCTGTTTGCCGGCAAGCCGCGACAGTTCGAGAAATGGTTTACGCGCGAGCTCGGCAAGGTGAGCATTTCCGGCGCGGCCGAAGCTTCGAGCCGGCTCGAAGCTTCGGCCGCGCCCATGGAACTGCAAAAGCGCATCGGCTGACCGGAATCTTGCATGCACGAAGATCCCCTGTTCCTCTACACGCTTCGGCTCGCGGACACGGCGCTCATCAACGGTCATCGACTTTCCGAATGGTGCGGACATGCCCCGGTGCTCGAGGAGGAGCTCGCGCTCGCCAATCTCTCACTCGACCTCATCGGCGAGGCGCGCGCGCTTTATGCGTATGCGGGCGAGGTCGAAGGCAAGGGACGGGATGAGGACGCGCTGGCTTATCTTCGCGATGTCGCCTCCTACCGCAACATCCTGATGGTCGAGCGGCCGAATGGCGATTTCGGCCAGACCATCATGCGTCAATTCCTGCTCTCGGCCTTCATGCATCCGTTTTGGGAGGCGATGAGCGGCTCTCGCGATGCGACGCTTTCCGCCATCGCGGCGAAGGCGGTCAAAGAAACCGCCTATCATCTGCGCCATTGCGGCGAATGGACCATGCGCCTCGGCGACGGCACGCCCGAGAGCCATCGCCGAATGGCGGAAGCTCTCGAGGAGGAATGGCCCTATACGGGGGAGTTGTTCGAGACCGATCGTGTCGAGCATGACCTCATCGCGTCGGGGGTCGCGGTCGACCCGGCTTCGCTCAGGGAGCGGTTCGATACGACGCTCAAGCGGGTGCTTGCGGAGGCGACCCTCGCGCGCCCTCCTGCCGGATGGATGCAGACGGGCGGTCGGCAGGGCCGCCATTCCGAACATCTCGGCCATGTGCTCGCGGAACTTCAATACTTGCAAAGAGCCTATCCGGGAGCGACATGGTAGGGAGATGTCGCGCGGCAAGAACGATATTGTCGAGGACGATGGAACGAGCGACCGAAGGGCGCGCGCGCTCAAGTTGCGGGCGCTTGCCGCGCTCGCCTCGGTTCACGATCCGGAGATCCCCGTACTCACCATTGCGGATCTCGGTGTGCTGCGCGACGTTCGGATCGAGGGCGAGAAAGTCGAGGCGGTGATCACGCCGACTTATTCCGGCTGCCCCGCCATGAACATGATCGCGGTCGAAGCCGATCTCGCCCTCGAGAAGGCCGGCTTTTCGGAGCGCAAGATCACGACCGTCCTTTCCCCCGCCTGGACGACCGATTGGATGAGCGATGAGGGACGCGCGAAGTTGCTGCGTCACGGCATCGCCCCTCCTCCGCGCTCTTCATCGCGCGCCGGCTTGTTCGGAAAAGAGGCGCTCCTGTGCCCTCGTTGCGGGTCGGCAGAGGTCGAGCGAATTTCCGAATTTGGATCGACCGCGTGCAAGGCGTTGTGGCGCTGCAAAGCGTGTCGCGAGCCCTTCGATCATTTCAAATGCATTTGAACCGGACAGCTCGGTGCGTTCTCCCAGAGCCGCGGCTCATCGGCGGGATGACGCCCGCCGGATCGCACGCGACCTCGCCTGACCCCTGGCGAGCCGACCTCATTCGATGAGCGCACCCCATTTTCACCGCCTCACGGTCGCCGATTTACGCCGCGAGACGAAAGACGCGGTCTCCATCGCGTTCGCGATACCGCCCGAGCTCGCCGAAGCCTATGCTTTCGACCCCGGCCAATATCTCACCTTGCGCGCCACGCTTGCAGGCCAGGAAGAGCGCCGCTCCTACTCCATCTGCTCG
>JAFBAK010000219.1 GCA_019247795.1 Hyphomicrobiales bacterium
GTCCGCCCCGTCCTCCGCCGCCACCGAGATACCGGCCCGTTCGCTCGATCCGAGCGAGGGCGCACCGCTGCTCTATGAGGCGGCCTTGTTTCCCCATCGCAGCCTGCCGCCACAGGGTTTCACGGTGTTGATGCTGGCGCTGGCGGCGGTGAGTTTCGTTGCCGGCATCGTCTTCGTGACGATGGGCGCCTGGCCGGTGACGGGCTTCTTCGGCCTCGACGTTCTGCTGCTCTATTATGCCTTTCGGGTGAATTACCGGCAGGCGCGCCGGGGCGAGGTCATCCGCCTCGCCGGCGACGCGCTAACCATCGAGCGTGCGAGCGTTCGGGGGGCGCCCCGGATCTGGCGCTTCCATCCCTATTGGGCGCGACTGCATCTCGTCGAGGCGGAGACGGGCGAGAACCGCCTGTTCCTGGTCTCGCATGGGCGCAGCCTCGCCATCGGTACCTTCCTCGGCCCGGGCGAGCGGCGGCGGCTCGCGCGCGATCTGCAGGCGGCTCTCGACCGCTACCGAATGCCTGAATTCCCAAATTAGCTAGAGGCTGAGCACGTCCGCCATGCCGTAGAGACCCGGCGGCTGGTTCGCGGCCCAGAGAGCGGCGCGCAGGGCACCGCGCGCGAAGACGCGGCGGTCGGTCGCCTTATGGGTGAGTTCCAGTCGTTCGCCCTCGGCCGCGAAGATCACGCTATGCTCGCCGACGACATCGCCGCCGCGCAGGGTCGCAAAGCCGATCGTGCCGGGAACGCGCGCGCCGGTCTCGCCGTCGCGGCTCTTGACCCAGAGATCTTCGAGCGGCTGGCCGCGCCCGGCCGCCGCCGCACGGCCGAGGCCGAGCGCCGTGCCCGAGGGGGCGTCGCGCTTGTGGCGGTGATGCATCTCGACGATCTCGATATCGAATTCGGGGCCGAGCGCGGCGGCTGCCTGTTTCACGAGGCCGGCGAGGAGATTGACGCCAAGGCTCATATTGCCGGATTGGATGATGACCGCGTGGCGTGCGGCGGCGCGCAGCTTCTCCAGCTCGGCCGCGCCGAGGCCCGTGGTGCCGATCACATGCACGAGCCGGGCTTGCGCCGCGAGCGCCGCAAAGGCGGCGGAAGCGGCAGGCGTCGTGAAATCGAGCACGCCATCGGCCTTCGCAAAGGCCGCCAAGGCATCCGAAGCGAGCGGCACGTTCAAGGCTTCAGCGCCGGCGAGCATGCCGGCATCCTTCCCGAGATGGGGATGGTTCTCGCGCTCGATCGCGCCAGTGAGCACGCAGCCTTTGGTTTCACGAATCGCGCGAATGAGGGTCGAGCCCATTCGCCCGCCCGCGCCGACAACCACGAGGCGCATATCCGTCATCTGACGCTCTCTTCAATCGATCCCTCATTGCCTCATAGCGAGGGGATGGTGCAATGAAAAGGAGCGCTTGCGCGGTCTCCCATCACGAGCAACCGCGCGATCGCACGGGTGGGTGTGATAGGAAACAGACGTGAGCGGCATGTCCCGAACCGTTCTTCTGTGAACGCGCCATTGAGCGCGAGGAGCGGACGCGCTCGCGGAATTGCGCTCGTCGCGGCCGCTAGCGTCGTCTGGAGCACGGGCGGGCTCTTCGTGCGCTTCCTCGATCTCGACCTGTGGACGATGCAAGCCTGGCGGGCGCTGTTCAGCGCACTGTCGCTTCTCGTCGCGGTGTTCATCGACAGGGGCCGCGAGGCGCCAAAGGCGTTCCGCGACATGGGGCGACTTGGCCTCTTGGCAGCGCCGATTGCCGGGCTCTCCATGATTTGTTTCGTGGCAGCTCTCAAGCTCACGACGGTTGCCAACGTGATGGTCATCTACGCGACCGTTCCCTTCGTCGCCGCGGCCGTCGCCTATTTGTGGGTGCGCGAGAAGATCGAGCCGCGAACATTGATCGCGAGCCTCACGGCGCTTCTCGGGATCGGCATCATGGCAGGTTCCGCCACAAGGCCTGCGGATCTCGCGGGAAACGCGCTTTCTTTTCTCATGACGCTTACATTCGCCGTGCTTCTCGTGATGGCGCGCCGCTATCCCACGATGGCCATGGCACCGATCAACGCGCTCGGAGCGCTTCTATGTGCGCTCTTTTGCTTCCCGCTTGTCCCGGGCAGCCCGCCTGGACCGAGCGAGATGCTGATCCTCGCGGTTTTCGGCGCGACGACCACGGGCTTTGCCTACCTGCTCTTCCTCAACGGCGGACGTTTAATTCCCTCGAGCGAGGCCGGACTCGTCGGGCTCCTCGATGTGCCCTTGGCGCCGCTTTGGGTGTGGATCGTGTTCGACGAGGAGCCGAGCAGCTCCGCGTTGATCGGCGGCGCGATCGTGCTCGCCGCTGTCGTCTGGTGCCTGTCGGGCCTACGCGGCTCAGAGCCTGAGCCTGAGCCTGAGCCTGAAATCGCAAAGCCTCCTGCCTGATCCGGAGAAGGGAAAACCACTTCCCCGAAGAGATCGCGCTCTAATGTCCGCCCAACGGATGTGCCCTGAGCCATCGCAGCACTTGATCGACGCTCTCGTCAGGCGGAAAAACCGGGTAGAAGACATGCTCGATGCGGCCGTCCCGCACGATCAGGGTTATGCGCTTTATGAGCCGCGCGCCTTCCACCTCGAAAGTCGGTAGACGCAAGGCATCGCAGAGCTCGAAGTTCGCATCGCTCAAGACCGCGAAGGGAAGGTGAAGCCGTTCGCTCATTTCTTTTTGGTAGGCGGTGCTTTGCGTGCTCAGGCCGAAGACCTCGGCTCCGAGCTCGGCGAGTTCGGCGTGATGGTCCCGAAACCCGCAAGATTGCGGCGTGCAGCCGCGCGCGCCCGGGATCATGTCCCAGCCTTCGGGCAAAGCCTTACCGGGGACGCCCGTCATCGGATAGCAATAGATCACCGTCCTCGAAGCTCTCAGCGACGAAAGCTCGACGCTCCCGCCTCGGGTGGACGCAAGCGTCAGCGTTGGCATCGCCATCCCGACAAGATGCGCCGCCGCTCCATCATCGGCCGGACGAGGCAAATTCGGCGGGAGCGGAAAAGCCGTTTCCTTTTGCACGTACAGCTCCTTTGTTGAGATTCGTGGGTCAGGGAAGGCGTACCGGCTGGGGCCGGACATCATGGCTTTCGCGGATTGAAGCGCTTCTTCAAGCCTTGCCAGCATTGCGCGTAGTCCTCATCGAGCACATCGAGCTCGGCTGCATATTTCGTCACCCGTTGGGGAAAGCGCGTCTCGAACATGAATGCCAACGTGTTGGTGAGCTTCACCGGTTTGAGGTCGGCTTCGCTGGCGCGTTCGAAGGCTTCCGCGTCCGGGCCATGCGGCAGCATGCAATTGTGCAAGCTTATGCCGCCGGGAACGAAGCCTTGCGGCTTCGCATCATAGACGCCGTAGATGAGTCCCATGAACTCCGACATGATGTTCATGTGGTACCAGGGCGGGCGGAAGGTGTTCTCGGCGACGGCCCAGCGCTCCGGGAAAATCACGAAATCGACGTTCGCTGTCCCCGGCGTCTCGGAAGGCGCGGTGAGAACGGTGAAGATCGATGGATCGGGGTGGTCGAAAGAGATCGCGCCCACCGGCGAGAAGCGCCGCAAATCATATTTGCAAGGTGCGTAATTGCCGTGCCAGGCGACGACATCGAGCGGCGAATGGGAAAGCTCGGTCGCGAAAAGGCGCCCGCCCCACTTCACGAAGAGCCCCGAAGGCGTCTCCTTGTCCTCGAAAGCCGCCACGGGCGTGAGAAAATCGCGCGCATTGGCGAGGCAATTCGCGCCGATCGGCCCTCGCTCGGGCAGCGCAAAAGCGCCGCCGTAGTTCTCGCACATATAGCCGCGAGCCGTGCCGTCGGCGAGCTCCACTTTGAGTTTCACGCCGCGCGGGATGAGGGCGATCTCGCCGGGCTCGATCTCGATGAGGCCGAATTCCGTGAAAATGCGCAGTCGGCCTTGCTGCGGCACGATCAGCATCTCGCCGTCGGCGTTGTAAAAATATTCGTCGCGCATCGAGCGCGTGGCGAGGTACACATGCGCGCCCATTCCGGCGAGCGTCGCGGCATCGCCGCCGGTCGTCATCGTTCGCATGCCTTCGATGAAGCTCTGCTGCTTTTTCGGCAGCGGCTGCGGACCCCAGCGCAACTGGCCGATGGGCATATCGTGCTCCTGGCACGGCGCCGTGCGCCACAAGCCGATATCCACCTTGCGGAAGCGCCCCGAATGCTTGACGCTCGGCCGAATCCGGTAGAGCCAGGAGCGCTCGTTCGAAGCGCGAGGAGCCGTGAAGGGCGAGCCCGACAACTGCTCGGCATACAGTCCGTAACGGCATATCTGCGGAGAGTTGCGACCGATCGGCAAGGCGCCGGGAAGCGCTTCCGTCTCGAAGGAGTTGCCGAAACCCGACATATAGCCGGGAGTGACGCCGAGGCTCGCCGCCGAGCTGACCCTCGTCTCCCTGGCTTCGAGCGCTTTCGATCTTCGTGGTTTCACATTCGACTTCGATCCTTTGGATCGCGCCGCCCTCGTCTTGAGCGCCAAGGCGTCGTTCATGGCGGCCCTCCCTTCCAACCGGCGCCCGCAGCGATCGAATTTTCGCCGCAACCGCCGGCGAACAGCTTCGATGGCCTCTCCACCGCGAGGCATTTGTCGCGGGGGAAAGCGACGCTGCGATCAATGTCAGGTAGCCACAAGCCGCGCCGGGTTCAACTCTTTCAGCGTCGGAACATTCCGTGCTGGCCCGCGTAACTCGCCCGAAGGCCGATTTCCGAAGGGACGAAGCACGGCAGGCGCAACGCGTGTAGAGCAGATCGCAGGGAGGGATTTGATGCGCATCCGTATCGGCTTCGACATCGCCCTCACCTTTCCCCAGCCGACGCCGATGCTGATGATGCTCAACGTCCATCCCTCGAGGCGCGCGGCGCTCGTCATTCGTGATGACTTGCAGGTCGAGCCGCAAGTTCCCCTGACCGGCTATATCGATGGCTTCGGCAATCAATGCACGCGTGTCGTCGCGCCTCCAGGCTTGTTTCGAATTTCGACCGACGCGGTGATCGAGGACAGCGGCTTACCGGATCCTGTGATGCGCGAGGCGCGTGAGGTTCCGATCGACGCATTGCCGAGCGAGACCCTCGTCTTCCTCCTCGGCAGCCGCTACTGCGAGACCGACACGCTCTCGCAAATGGCGTGGGACCATTTCGGAAAGATCAAGCCGGGATGGGAACGGGTGCAGGCGATCGTCGACTATGTCCACAACCACGTCGAATTCGGCTACCCCCATGCGCGCGCGACGCGGACCGCCGGCGAGGCCCATTCCGAACGGCGCGGCGTTTGCCGCGATTTCGCGCATCTTGCGATCACATTGTGCCGTGCGATGAACATGCCGGCGCGTTACGCCACCGGATATCTCGGTGATATCGGCGTCCCGCGGGATCCGGCTCCCATGGACTTCAGCGCCTGGTTCGAGGTCTTCCTCGAAGGCGGCTGGTTCGCATTCGACGCCCGCCATAATCAGCCACGCATCGGTCGCGTCCTCATGGCTTATGGGCGAGACGCCGCAGACGTCGCGTTGACCAACACTTTTGGCGCGCACAGCCTGAGCAAGTTCGAGGTCTGGACGGACGAAATTCCGCAAGGTGTGCCGCTTCCGACCCGGGAGATCGCGGCCTGATCCCTCGATTCTACCGATCCCATGCAGCTGGAATTAACGCCAAAGCCTGAAATTCACAGTCTCGCTTTGACGCGAGGGGCTCGACGCGGTAGTTTTCCGCTCTGACAAGCAAGAAACGTGCCGAGCCGGCCGATCTGGGCGGCTCAGCCGGTATACAGAGAGCGGAACTCGAGGCGTTCAGGCGAAGCGATGGCGTTGTCACATCGGCTCGAAATGCGCCAGGGTCAATCCCTGGTGATGACGCCGCAGCTGCTGCAGGCCATCAAGCTTCTTCAGCTCTCGAGCCTCGATCTCATCGCCTATGTGGAAGCCGAGCTCGAACGCAATCCCCTCCTCGAACGTGCCGAAGGGGAAGGCGAGGAAAGCCCGGTCGTCGCAGATGGCGAAGGCCCTGGCGACGAGCAGACGTCCGAAACCCCCGGTGCGGAGTGGGAGGGGGAGGGGCTCGGCACTGAGGGGTTCGGCGAGGCTTTGGCCGAAGATCGCTCGGCCGCGGAGGCCTCCCCCGCCGAATGGATCGGCGCGAACCCTCCTGAGCGGGCCGAGATCGAGGAGCGCTTCGGCGCCGATCTCGGCGACGTGTTTCCAGACGAAGCGGCCACGGCCCAGCGTCCTGCAAATTCGCCGTCAAGCGAAGCCGGCCTCACCGTGGGCTCGAGCGCGCCGGCGGCTAGCGCCTCCTTTGACGGCGAGGATAGTAACCTCGAAGCCTATGTTTCCGCACCGGTTTCGTTGCACGAGCACCTCATCGTGCAGCTTGGCTTTGACACCAGCTCTCCCGCCGATCGTCTCATCGGACGCGAGATCATCGATGGCATCGACGAAGCCGGCTACCTCACGCTCGATCTCGCAGAGCTCGCAGAACGTCTCGGCGTCACGTCGACACGGATCGAGGCGGTGCTGGCGCTTGTGCAGCGCTGCGCGCCCTCGGGTGTGGGGGCGCGGTCGCTTGCCGAATGCCTCTCCCTCCAACTTTCCGAACGTGACCGGCTCGATCCGGCGATGAAGACGTTGCTCTCTCGCCTTGACCTTGTCGCAAAGCGCGATGTCGCGGGCCTGACAAAATTATGCGGGGTCGATGAGGAAGATGTCCTCGACATGCTGGCCGAGCTGCGTGCGCTCAATCCCAAGCCTGGGCTCGCGTTCGGCGGCGGCGTGGTCGAAACAGTGGTCGCCGACGTCCAGGTTCGCCCCAACCCGGACGGCAGCTGGCAAGTCGAGCTCAATCCCGCCGCGCTCCCGCGCGTGCTGGTCAATCAAGACTACCACGCGAAAGTGACCGCGGCGCCACTGAAGGAAAGCGACAAAGCCTTCATTGCGGAGTGCCTGCAAAACGCAAATTGGCTGACGCGAAGCCTGGAACAGCGTGCGCGCACGGTGCTCAAGGTCGCTGCCGAGATCGTGCGCCAGCAGGATGCTTTCCTGGCCCAAGGGGTCGAACATTTGCGGCCGTTGAATCTCAAGGCGATCGCCGACGCCATCTCCATGCACGAATCGACCGTGTCGCGGGTTACCTCGAACAAATACATCGCAACGCCTCGCGGCCTCTTCGAGATGAAGTATTTCTTCTCCTCGGCCATCCAGAGCGCGGATGGCGGCGAGGCGCTCTCGGCCCAAGCCGTGCGCTTCAAGATCAAGCAGCTGATCGAAGCGGAAGATCCCGCCGTCGTGCTGTCGGATGACACAATTGTGAAGCACCTGCGCGAAAGCGGCGTCGACATCGCCCGGCGGACCGTCGCGAAATACCGCGAAAGCATGGGCATCGCGTCCTCGCTCGAACGGCGGCGGCTGAAGTCGACGCCGGGGTTCGTCGCCTCCTTCCGTGTCGGCAGTTCCGCGCCAGCACCTGCGCTTAGGGGAAAGCTGATGGGTGGCTGACGGGCAGTTGAACGGCTCACTTGAAAACCCTACCTTATATTCGCCCCGAGCCCCCTTGCGAATCACGGGCGGCAAAGCGCGAAAGGGATCGACATGCCGACTGCCAAGACGAGTGACGCCTCCTTCGAGAACGACGTGATCAAATCCGAGAGCCCGGTCGTCGTCGATTTTTGGGCCGAATGGTGCGGTCCTTGCCGGATGATCGGTCCCTCCCTCGAGGACATTTCCAACGAGATGGCGGGCAAAATAAAGGTGGTGAAGCTCAATGTGGATGAGAATCCGCAAACCGCCGGAAAATTCGGGGTGCGCTCCATACCGACCTTGATGATCTTCAAGGATGGGAAGCTTGCGGCTCAAAAGGTGGGCGCGGCTTCCAAGGGGGACCTCGCGCGCTGGATCGGCGCTCACGCCTGAACTCGAAAGCTATCCAGCTCCGGATCGTCAAAGTCGGTCGTAGCTTAGCCGCGCGCGTTGTTTAGCTCGTGCGGCGCCGAAGGCTGCCGGCTCGAACACATGAACGCGCGAGCTGCCGATGACCACGGCCTGCAGACGGCTGATGTCGAAGAGCTGCACGAAAGCCTTGTCACGCAGGTCGAGCCCGCCCGCATAAGCGCCGTAGGCCGGTAACACGCAACGGCGCGTATCCGTCGCGAAGCAGCGCCGCCGCACGCCGCCGGCGCGCGCCGCGATATTGGCGACGGGGTGCAAATGACCAGCGATCTCCCCCTCCGCACCCAGGACCCCTCGACGAGGCTCGTGGCGCGCGACGGCCCAACCGATATGACAGGAGAGCGCATGGTCCCCGGGAAGCCCTGCGGGAGCATAAGGATCGTGATTTCCCGCAACCCAGACCCAATCGCGCCCGAGCTGGAGGTTTCGCAAGGCTCCGCGACAATCGAAGCTGAGCCGACCCGCCCCTTCGCTATCGTGAAAACCATCACCCAGTGAGACGACGCGGCGAGGCGCGAAGCGCGCGATCGTCATCGCGAGTGAAGCGAGGGTCGCCGGGGTGTCATAGGGCGGCAGAAACATGCCGCGCCGTGCGAATGACGAGCCCTTCTCGAGATGAAGATCCGCGACAACGAGAGTGCGCTCGGCTTCGTGCCAAAGCGCGCCTGAGGCGTCGGCGACGAAAATATCCGCACCGACACTAATCTCGCAGCTGCGCCGCACGAGCGGCTCGTTGCGCATCAGCAAAGTCATGACAGGGCTTCCTGCATCAGCGCGGCCTCGGCTTGTGCCAGCATTTCGTCCCGTGCCTCGCCGGGGACGGCCTCTCTGCCGATCTCGAGAATGATCGACACCGCGAGCGGCGAGACGTGCTCGAGGCCCTTATGCCTGATTCGGCCCACGATGCGCGAGAGCATGATCGCCAAGCGCCGAAGTTCGAGAAGGCCGGTGGCAGCGTCGTCACGGGCCGCCTGCAGAAGAATGTGGCCTGGCTCATGAGTGCGCAGCACGTCGTAGACGAGATCGGTCGAGATCGTCACCTGCCGGCCGGATTTGCGCAGGCCCGGATGGCGACGCTCGATGAGGCCGGCGATGATCGCGCAGGCACGAAAGCTGCGTTTCATCAACGCGGTCTCGGCGAGCCACGCCTCGAGGTCGTCGCCCAGCATGTCTTGCGCGAACAGATCCGTGAGGGAGAGCCGTTCTTGCGCAATCGCGGCACCGATGTCGGCGAGCGCCCAGACGGCTATTCCGTAGTCGTTGCACGCAAAGCCGAGCGGCCGCAGCCGGGCTCGTTCCAATCTTCGCGTAAGAAGCATGCCCAGGGTCTGATGCGCCAGGCGTCCCTCGAAAGGATAAGCGACGAGGAAATGCCGATTGCCATATGGAAATGTCTCGACGAGCAAGCCCTCTGGCTCCGGCAAGAGCGAATGCTCCTCCTGCCATAGAAGCCATTGCGCGACTTCCTCGGGCAATTTCGACCAGCTCGACGGATCGGAGAGCATGGCGCGCACCCGGGCCGCAAGAAATGTCGAGAGCGGAAACTTGCCGCCTTCGTAGGAGGGAATTTTCGGGTCGGTGCCGGCACGTGTCCGCGAGGCCACCACCTCGTCCTCGAGAATGCCCTCGAAGCGAAGAATCTCGCCCGCGAAGACGAAAGTGTCGCCGACCGTCATCTGCTCCGCCCAGTATTCCTCGAGTTCGCCGAGCACGCGTCCCGTGCGCTGCAGGATACCGGTTGCGGCCGGAGCACCCGGTCTTGCGGCCTTGAGTCGCCCGATGCGCACTTTCAGCATCGCCGCCTCGACGATGGTGCCGACGTTCATGCGGTATTGCTGGATGACGCCCGCCGTCGAAGCGCGCCATCGTCCATCCTCGCCCTTCTTGATCTTGGCGAAGCGCTCATATGTACGAAGCGCGTAACCACCGGTCGCGACGAAATCCAGCACCGCGTCGAAGTTCACGCGCGTGAGCCCCGCATAGGGGGCGGTCGATGTCACCTCGGCGTAGAGCTCGTTTTCGAGAAAGGGATCGCCGCAGGCGACACCAAGGACGTGTTGCGCGAGGACGTCGAGCGCGCCGACGCGCGGATCTGGCGTATCTTGCGCCGCCTCCTCGACCGCCTCGAGCGCGGCTTCGGCCTCGATCGCCTCGAAGCGGTTCGACGGCACGATCACCGCTTTCGAGGGCTCGTCGAGACGGTGATTGGCACGGCCGATGCGCTGCATGAGACGGCTTGCGCCTTTCGGCGCACCGACATTGATGACGAGATCGACGTCTCCCCAGTCGATGCCGAGATCGAGCGTCGAGGTGCACACCACGGCCTTCAGGCGTCCTTGCGCCATGGCGGCCTCGACCTTCCGCCTTTGCGATCCTTCGAGCGAGCCGTGATGCAGCGCAATGGGGAGCCCATCCTCGTTCATGCGCCAAAGGGCCTGGAAGAGAAATTCCGCCTGCATGCGCGTGTTGACGAAGACGAGCGACATCTTGTGCTCGCGAATGGCGGCGTAGATTTCAGGCAGGGCGTAGCTTGTGATGTGTCCGGCGAGCGGGAGATTCGTCTGCGTGCGCAAGATCGATAGATCGGCCGGGGCCGCACCGCCGGCGGTGACCAGATCGGCCAAGCTTCCTGTCGCGGGCTCGCCGCCGCGTGGCGGCGTGGCGCCGAGCCAGAGCCGCAAAGCATCAGGCTCGCGCACCGTAGCCGAAAGGCCGACGCAGGCCGGAGCAGGCGCGATGGCCTTCAATCGTGCAAGATCGAGTGCCAGAAGGTCGCCTCGCTTCGAGACCACGAGCGAGTGCAGCTCATCGATGATGATGCGCTTGAGCGCACCGAAGAGCTCGCGCGCTTCCTTCGCGGCAAGCAGCAGCGCCACCTGCTCGGGCGTGGTCAGGAGGATGTCCGGCGGTGCCGTCTTCTGCCGCTGCCGCGCGGCCGAGGAGGTGTCGCCGGTGCGCGTCTCCACGTGGATCGGCAACCCCATCTCGGCAAGCGGCGTCTCGAGATTGCGCTTCACGTCGGCGGCGAGGGCCTTGAGGGGCGAAATGTAGAGCGTGTGGAGGCGGCGCTTGCGGCGCGACTCGGTTCTCTGAGCGGCGGCGGGCGAAGCAAGGGGCGGGTTGCTGAGCTCGATGAGGCTGGGCAAAAACCCCGCGAGGGTCTTGCCCGCGCCGGTCGGCGCGACGAGGAGCACCGAGCGTGCCTCTTGTGCCCTCTCGATCAGCTCGAGCTGATGCGCTCGTGGTTCCCAGCCCCGCGCCGCGAACCAGGCCGAGAAGCGTGCGGGAAGAAGCGACGGGTCGGCTTGACGATGCACCGCCGTTACGACCGACCCGACAAACCGACTACGACACGCGTGAATGCAGCCGTGTCGGCCATTCCGCCAGGATACTCGCCAACTCCGTTCGAAGCAGGCAGGCTGCGATGATCCCCGGACCCCAGCCGCGAAAGACAATGGGCTTTAATTCGCGTTATCATCATGATCTATTTCGTTGTTTGCACATGAAGATTTCACAATGGCCACCCCGAGCATTCAAAAGCTTAGGGCGCGACGTAATGAAGGGTCAATTTGGCGGAATATGAGCGGCGGGAAGGGAGGGCCGGCGGTGCCATACCGTGATGTTCACGAGACCGCGTGGTGGCGCGCGGATGTACTCTATCAGATTTACCCGCGGTCCTTCCAGGACACCAATGGAGACGGTATCGGCGATCTCGAAGGCATTCGTCGTCGGCTGGACCACCTCGTGTCGCTCGGGGTCGATGCCGTCTGGATCTCGCCCATCTTTGCGTCTCCGATGGCGGATTTCGGATACGACGTCTCGGACTACCGGGCCATCGATCCGATCTTCGGGACGATGGAGGATTTCGACCGCTTGCTCGACGAGGCCCATCGCAACGGCCTCAAAGTCATCCTCGATTACGTGCCGAACCACACTTCGGACGAGCATCCCTGGTTCATCGAGAGCCGTGCCTCGCGCCGCAATGCGAAACGCGACTGGTATGTCTGGCGCGATGCGCGCGCCGACGGTGGGCCGCCTACCAATTGGCAAAGCGAATTCGGCGGATCTGCCTGGACTTTCGACGACGCAACGGGGCAATTCTACTACCATGCCTATCTGTCGAAGCAGCCGGACCTGAATTGGCGCAACCCCGAGGTTGTCGCGGCGATGCTCGATGTGCTGCGCTTCTGGTTCGATCGAGGCGTCGACGGCTTTCGCGTCGACGCAATTCACCACCTCTTCGAAGACGAGAATCTGCGTGACGATCCGGTCAATCCCGAGTGGCATGAGGGCCTTCCACCGGCTCAGCGTCTTTTGCGCAGCAACTCGATGGATCAGCCGGAGGTGCACGGCGCGATCGCGCTCATGCGCGGGGTCGCCACCTGTTATGTGAACGAGCGGCTCCTGATCGGGGAAGCCTACCTGCCGATCGAGCGGCTGATGGCCTATTACGGCATCGAACTTTCGGGATTTCACCTGCCGTTCAACTTCCACCTGATCTCGACGCCTTGGCAGCCGAAATGCATAGCAGCGCTGGTCGATGATTACGAGCGGGCATTGCCGCCGGGAGGATGGCCCAATTGGGTACTTGGGAACCACGACCGCCCGCGCGTGGTGACGCGACTCGGGCCGAGACAGGCGCGCATCGCCGCGATGCTTCTTCTCACGCTTCGCGGCACGCCCACCATCTACCAAGGCGAGGAGATCGGTATGGCCGATGTGCCGGTTCCTCATAATCGCATTCGGGACCGGTTCGCCTTCAATGCGCCCGCCTTCGGGCGCGACCCGGAACGCACGCCGATGCAATGGGATGCGAGCGCTTATGCGGGCTTCAGTTCCGTCGAACCCTGGCTTCCGGTCGCGGCCGACTTCCGGGAGCACAATATGACGATACAATCCGCCGATCCGAGCTCGATGCTCTCACTTTATCGCTCGTTGATCGCGATGCGACGGCGCGAAGCCGCGCTCGCCATCGGCAGCTACACCCTCGTCCAAGCGAGCGAACACATGCTCGCCTATGAAAGGCGACATGGCGAACGCCGTCTCTTGATCGCTCTCAATTTCGGAGAGCGCTTCGAGGAGCTCGAAAGCCTGTCACCGCCAGCAAAGCTTCTCTTGTCGACCGATCCGGAGCGGCAAACGGATGGGTTTGCGCATGCACCAAGGCTCAACCCACAGGAGGGGATTGTGGCCGAGCTTGCGCCGCCGGAGGTCGTGGTCCGGTGAGGCGAGGCCGAACTTGCTGCGCATCAGCCGAAAGCCATAAGCCCTGTTCGCGCGCCGGAAGACAGACTCAGTTATATAGAACCGCCGCGATCTTTGGATCGCCGACGTTCGATTTGTCGTACCAGTAGAAGCCGGTATCGATCGTCTTGGGCAGCTTCTCGCCCTTCAGCGCTTTCACCGCCGATTCAACGACGCAGGCGCCGATGCCGATCGGGTTTTGCGTAATCGCGCCGGCCTCTTCGCCGGATTTGATCGCATCGATCTGCTCTTTGCCTGAATCATAGCCGATGACGACGAGCTTCTTTTTCGACTCCTTTACCCCATGCAGGACGCCGATGATGGAGCCCTCATTGGCGCCAAAGATGCCCTTGAGGTTCGGATTGGCCCCAAGAATCGCCTTGGTGATTTCGGTCGACTTCAGCTGATCGCCACCTCCATATTGGACGCTGACGATTTTCACGTTGGGGTGCTTCGCTTTCATCTCGTTGAGAAAGCCATCGCGCCGGTCGATGCCGGTGCGGCTGGTCTGATCGTGCACCACCAGGGCGACCTCGCCCGAATCGCCGATCAGCTCCGCCATCTTGTCGGCGGCAACGCCGGCCGCCGCAATGTTGTCAGTCGTGCACGTCGTCAACGGGATGTCGCTGTCGACACCCGAGTCGAAGGCGATCACGGGGATGTGTTCGGACTGCGCCTTCTTGAGCAGCGGAATGGCCGCCTTGCTGTCGAGCGCCGCGAAGCCGATGGCCTTCGGATGCTTGGCGAGGTCCGCCGAGAGCATGTCGATCTGCTTATCGACCATCGCCTCGGTTTCCGGCCCCTCGAAGCTGATCTTGACGCTAAGCTTCTGCGCTTCCTGTTCCGCGCCGAGTTTGACGGCTTGCCAGAACTGGTGCTGGAAGCCCTTCGAAATCAGCGGAATGTAGGTCTCGTCGGCACGTGACACTGTCATCGCTCCCACCAGCGCAGCGGCCACAACCAAGGTACTGATTTGCGTTCTGTTCAACATCGCTCTTCCTTTCCCCCTGTTTCAGCTGTTTCGGGTGACCACGTTTCGCTTTCGTTGTTGAGCGCTATTGCCGTTGCTTCTTGTTCGACTTTGCTTCGTTCTCTCCCAGACCTTCACAATTTCCTGCGTCGCAGAATGTCGATGTAAACGGCCAGGATGATGATGACGCCGGTAACGACGATCTGCCACTCCTGCGGAACGGAGAGGATCCGCAGGCCGTTGGTGAGAACGCTCATTATAAACGCGCCGATAATCGTGCCAAGCACCGTTCCGGTGCCCCCGCTCAGCGACGTCCCGCCGATCACCACGGCAGCGATTGCTTCGAGTTCGTAGCCTTGGCCGAGCGCGGGCTGGGCGGAATTGAGCCGCGAGGCGATCAGCAGTCCCGCAACGCCGCATATCGCGCCGGCCAAGACGTAGATCGTGATCTTCCAGCGATCCACGTTGACGCCGGATAATCGAACAGCTTCTTCGTTGCTGCCCAAGGCGAAGGTGTATCGGCCAAGTGCCGTGCGGCTGAGAACGGCCGACGCGGCGACCGCCAGCACGAACAGGATCAGCACGCTGTTGGGAACCGGCAGGCTCGGCAGAACGTAGCCGATCAACGAACCTTGCGAGATCGTCGAGAAATTTTCGTTGTCGCTGAAATAGATGGGCTTGTCACCGGCCACCACGAGCGCCAGGCCTTTGTTCACCAGCATCATCCCCAATGTGGCGATGAAGGGCGGCAGCTTCAGTTTGGCAACGAAGGTACCGGAGAGCAGGCCGCTCATGGCGCCGGTCGCGATGGCCGCAAGCACGCCCGTCCACAATGGCAACTGCCAATATGTGAGGAATACGCCGGCCATCACGGCGCAGAACGTCATCAGCGTGCCGACGGACAAATCAATGCCGGCCGTGATAATGACGAAAGTAGACGCGATCGCGAGCACGCCGTTCACCGCCGTCGATTGCAAGATGCCGAGAAGATTCTCGACCTGCATGAAGGCTGGCGAGGCAAAACCGAAAAACACCATCAACACGATCAGGCTCGCGAAGGCGAACAGCTTCTGACGCGCTATCGAGCCAAAAAACCGGGCCCGGAAGGTTGTCGCCACGCG
>JAFBAK010000228.1 GCA_019247795.1 Hyphomicrobiales bacterium
GGAATATGCCTTGCCGAAGTGACCTTCAACGTTCCTGAATTTTGAGAACGGCCGATGCAGACAGGATGAGGAACCAATCGCATGCCAAAGATAAGCTCGATCGAACCGGGATTCTATCGTATTCCGTTGCCGGAAGTGCTCACCGACAGCACGCATGGCGAGATGCGAGCCTTCGAACTCAACAGCGTCCGCGTGCGGGATGCCGAAGGAGCGTCGGGCGTGGGCTACACCTACACGGTCGGGCGGAACGGCTCCGCCATCGACGCCCTTCTTCGAGGTGAATTCGTCGAGATTTTCGCTGGCGAGGAAGCCGACCATGTCGAGCGGCTCTGGCACAAAGCATGGTGGGCACTTCACTATGGCGGGAGGGGCGGCCCGACCGTGCTTGCCCTTTCCGCATTCGACATGGCGCTCTGGGACCTCAAGGCAAGGCGGGCAGGTGTGCCGCTCTGGAATTACCTCGGAGGTTTCGACCCCAAAGTGCCGTGCTATGCCGGCGGCATCGATCTCGAGCTCACGCCGGACCAGTTGCTGCGGCAAACGGAACGTAATCTCGCTGCCGGGTTTCGTGCCATCAAGATGAAGGTCGGTCGTGCGCGCCTCTCCGAGGACGTCGCAAAGGTTCGCGCGATGCGCGAATTCCTGGGTGACGATTTTCCCCTGATGGTCGATGCCAACATGAAATGGACCGTAGATGAAGCGATCCGAGCCGCGCGCGCGTTCCAGCCGTACGATCTCACATGGCTCGAGGAGCCGACCGTCCCGGACGATCCGGCCGGACATGCCCGGATCGTCCGCGAGGGCGGACTTCCGATCGCCGCCGGCGAGAACCTGCGCACACTATGGGAGTTCAAGCAGTACATCGCGGCGGCTGGCGTCACGTATCCCGAACCAGACGTGACGAACTGCGGCGGCGTCACGCAGTTCATGAAGATCGCCCATCTCGCCGAAGCCTTCAATCTTCCGGTGACCAGCCATGGCGCGCATGATGTGACGGTTCATCTCCTGAGCGCCTGTCCGAACCGCAGCTTCCTCGAGGCGCACGGGTTCGGGCTCGATCGCTTCATCGCCGATCCTCTTCACATCAAGGATGGTTTCGCCATCGCACCCGAACGCCCGGGCCATGGCATCGAATTCGACTGGGAGGGTCTCGAAAAGGTTCGGGCCTGAACTTGATTCAGCGGGGGAAGATCGGGATGAAAGAGCGTTTTGATCATATTGTGGTGGGAGGCGGCTCGTCCGGTTGCGTTGCCGCAGCGCGTCTCGTCAGCGCGGGCGCAAGGGTGCTGGTGCTGGAGGCGGGCTACTCTCACCGCCATCCACTGCTGGACATGCCGCCGGGCATCTTCAAGATGATCAACGGCAGCAAGTATATGCGCTACCACAAGACGGTTCCCCAGCCGCATCTCGACGGTCGTCAACACGACATTCCGCAGGCCAACGTGTTGGGCGGGGGCTCCTCCGTCAACGCGCAAGTCTACATGCGTGGCCGGCCTTCGGATTACGATGAGTGGGATGCGAAGCTGCGGGGCGAGAATGACGACCCGGGTTGGGGTTGGAAGGACGTTCTACCGCATTTCCGCAGCATGGAAGGCAACAACCGGCTGCTCAACGAGCTTCACAATTCGGAAGGCCCGCTTCTGGTCTCGGACCCCGGCCACGTGAACGACGTGTCACGCTGGTTCGTTCAGGCGGTTCAGGCGATGGGCGAGCCGTACAACAGCGACTTCAACGGCTCGAGCCAGCGCGGCGTCGGTTTCTACCAGTTCATGAACCGGAGCGGGAAGCGCAGTAGCGCCGCTTATGCCTTCATAGCACCGCTGCAAAAGGACCCGCGTCTCGAGGTACGGCTACACGCCCGCGTGCAGCGCATCAACATTGAGAACGCGCGAGCCGTCGGCGTGACTTACCGTGATGAAAACAACAACGAGCGCACGGCCTTGGCCGATGGCGAAGTGATCGTCGCCGCGGGCGCCCTCGTCACGCCGCAGCTGCTGATGCTGTCAGGCATCGGGCCGGCCGCCCAACTTCGTCGGTATGGCATCAATTGCATTGTCGATCTGCCCGGCGTCGGCGAGAACCTCATCGACCACCCTGAAGTGCCGTTGGTGTCCGTTACAAACGGCCGCTACGGCTACTTCAAGCAGGGCGAGGGCTGGCGCATGCTTCGCAACGGGCTCCATTTCAAGCTGTTCGGGACCGGCCCCATTCTGTCGGCCGGCGTCGAGGCGGGAGCCTTTGTCAATCCGATGGACAGGGGCGCCGAGCCGACAATCCAGGCGTTCTGCGTGCCCACAGTCTATCTCGATCGCGACGCGCTCGATCTTCTCCCGAACACCTATGGCCTGACGATCACCACGGTCGTCGTCAAGCCGAAGTCGCGCGGTTTCGTGCGACTTGCCTCGGCTGATCCCGCCGACATGCCTCTAGTCTCGCCCAACCTGCTTTCCGACCCATCCGACGTGCGCACCATGATCGAAGGTCAGCGTTTCTTCCTCAGGACATTCCAAACCAGCCCGCTGAAGGAGCGCGTGCGCGAGATCCTCGTCCCCGATCCCACAAACCTCAGCGACGAAGCCATCGTCAAGCATTGCAAGCGCTTCGTGAAAACCAACTATCATCCGAGCGGCACCTGCCGAATGGGCGCGAGCCATGACCAGATGGCGGTTCTTGACGCGCGCTTGCGCGTCCGCGGTGTTGAAGCGCTGCGCATCTGCGATCTCTCGGCCATGCCGAACATCAATGCCGGCAATACCAATGCGCCGGCCATGATGATGGGAAGCCGGTGCGCCGAGTTCCTGTCGGGGCAAGTGCCTGAAACAACCGCGCCGCAATTGACCGGGCGAGAAACTCTCCGCTCAAATTGAGTGCGCAGGCATGGCCATGAGGGAATGGCGCCTTGACCCTCAGGCCCTTTTTTAGAACGCCGCCGTCTTTGTGGATACGACGTGCGATCAAGTGGAAACCTCTACGCTCGCCGGAAGAGCGCGTTTCACATGTCGGGCAGTCAGGAACGAAACAGCGCAACAGGTGGGATTGGCGAGGGGAAGAGCGTCGGGTCAAGGCGGATGAATGCTGAGGGTCGCAAGGCTTCTCGTCCGGAGAGCCCGAGCCAGGATGGTGCTCTCTCGTGGAACCCTTAAGCTCCCGCTAACCGGCTGAGTAGATACTGGCGCGCATCGACGATCGGTTCCTCCCGGCGTCGTGGCGAGGGGCTGATCGCGTTGAGTTGATAAGGACCAGCCCTTCGCCCCTTCAGTTCCATTGTCAGACCCGATCACGTGGAGAGGATGTGATGTCCCGGCTGCTTGTTGCGCTGGTGTCATCCGTGCTCGCGGTCGGCGCTGGCACCAGCTTTGTTATTCAGCAGGCGGTGAATGCCGATCTGCGGGCTTCACTCGGTTCGGCCGCTTGGGCAGGCTTCGTGAGCTATCTCGGCGGGACCTTGTGCATGCTGGCCCTTGCGTCTCTCCTAAGAGAAACCGTTCCTGCGGCGACACTCATTCAAAGTAGCCACTGGTGGGCCTGGACCGGCGGCATCTTCGGTGCCATCTACATCGCGATTTCGATCGTCTTGGTGCCGCGTCTCGGCGCCGCGACTTTCATCGCGCTACTGGTCGCCGGGCAGATGCTCTCCTCTCTGATCTTCGATCACTATGGAATACTTGGTCTCGAACGTCACCCTGTTGATATCTCGCGCCTCGTCGGGGCCGCACTCCTGGTCGCAGGGGTCATTCTTCTCCGTATCTAGCCAGGATGACTAACCAATACTGTCGTAGGAATGAACTGGTTGTGCGTACGCAGCTTGTATCCACTGCGAAACGACATCTGAGAAGGTCGATGCCCCAACTCAGCGAATTTGGATGAGGGGACGAGGCGAAGCGCCGCTGCTTCCTATATGCTTCCTGACCCAAAGATCTCCGGAAGGATGCCCTCGGGAAACAATGGGAAAGCGACTGACCTTCGGCCCGAGGTTGTCACCCATGTCTTAGGAACGAATTGTCACCTATGTGTCCGGTCCGGACAGAATAAGGGTGGCGCGCCCGAAAGGATTCGAACCTCTGACCCCCAGATTCGTAGTCTGGTGCTCTATCCAGCTGAGCTACGGGCGCGCATGCGCGAAATGGGTCGCGCGAGGAACGAAGCCCTTAGCGGACGGAAAGCCGAGATTCAACCCCCGTAACCCAGTTTCAAGCGGTCCCGTAAGGATCAGGCGGCCTTGTCGCGCGGCAGTTTCTCTTCCACGCGGCTCAGGCGAGCGAGTGCGGCGTCGAGGACTTCCGGACCGGCGCCCGGCCTTCTCGCCTCGCTTGCCAGGATACGCCGATACGCGCGTGCCCCCGGGACACCCTGAAAAAGTCCGAGCATGTGACGCGTCAATCTGTGCGCGGGAATGCCGCTGGCGAGAAGCCGTTCAAGATGAGGACGCATGGCGCGAGCCGCCGCCATGCCATCCGCGACAGGCGGCTCCTTGCCGAAAATCTCCCAGTCGACCTCGATGAGGAGCCCCGGATTCTGATAGGCGGCGCGCCCGAGCATCACCCCATCCAGATGAGCGAGATGCGCCTTCGCCTCTGCGAGTGTCGAGATACCGCCATTGATCGCGATGGGGACTGAGGGCAATCGCGCCTTCAGTCGGTAGACGCGTGGATAGTCAAGCGGGGGAATGTGCCGGTTCTCTTTCGGCGACAGGCCCTCGAGCCACGCCTTGCGGGCATGCACGATGAGGGCATCAACGCCGGCGGCAACCGTCGCGTCAGCAAGCCGATCAAGCGCTTCCTCGGTGTCCTGTTCGTCAATCCCCAATCTGCACTTCACCGTCACCGGAATGGCAACCTGCGCCTTCATGGCCGCGACACAATCGCCGACAAGATTGGGCTCGCGCATGAGACAGGCGCCGAAGCGCGCATTCTGCACGCGATCTGACGGGCAGCCTACATTGAGGTTGATTTCGCGATAGCCGGCATCCTCCGCAAAACGCGCGGCGAGCGAGAGCTCAGAAGGCTGCGCCCCTCCAATCTGAAGGGCGAGCGGATGCTCCTGCGGGTCAAAAGCGAGAAGCTTTTCGCGCGGCCCGTGCACGAGCGCGGCTGCCGCCACCATCTCGGTGTAGAGGCGCGCCTCGCGCGTCAAGGCGCGATGGAAAAGACGGCAGAACCTGTCCGTCCATTCCATCATCGGCGCAACACTGAACCTGAAGGCGGCAGCGTCTTTCATTTGACTCGAAGCTTGGCGGCTGAGGATCCGTTCGATCGTATATCGCATCGGCCCTCGACATGGAAAATCGGTCCCGCGCTCCTTTGGCAAGCGAGATCGCCCGCCCAAAGATTGACGCGCTTTCCGTTGCTGTTTCATATCCGGGCGTACCGGCAGCGTGCCGGCCTTACAAGCAAGGGCGTTCCCGCATGGGCGTGCAAAAAAAGCAACCCGCCTCGGCCGCGAGCCGGAAGCGCACGCTCGACCCCATCACGCAGACGGTGATCCGCCATCGGCTGACCTCGATCTCCGCCGAAATGGGAGAAGCGATGCTGCGCACCTCCTATTCGCAAATTTTGAATTCGAGTCGTGATTTTTCCGTTGCCATTTGCGATGATCAATGCCGACTCATCGCCCAGGCCGATCATATACCGGTGCATGTCGGCGCTCTTCCCTGGGCATTGAAATCCGCGAAGGAAACGTTTCCCGATCCGCAAAAGGGAGACGTGATCCTTCTGAACGACCCCTACTATGGCGGCAGTCATCTACCGGACGTGACGGCGCTCATTCCCGTCTTCCACTCGGGCCGTCGGCTTCTCTGGACGATCGTGCGAGCTCACCAGAGCGACATCGGCGGCGCGACGCACGGGGCCTATAATCCCACCGCCACGGAAATCTGGCAGGAGGGCCTGCGCATTCCGCCGATCCTTCTCTATGAGCGCGGCCGATTGCGCGAGGACATTCTGGAGATGCTCGCCATCAATGTTCGCCACGCGCGCGATTTTCGTGGCGACCTCGCGGCGATGGTGGGCGCGGCGCATTTGGGCGAGCGCGGCCTCGAACGCTTATGTGATGAATTCGGCGCGAGCCTCGTGACAGAAGCGATCAGCGCCGTGCTCGACGCCTCCGAATCGCGTGCCCGCGCAATCGTCGAGAGCTGGGCGGACGGAGTGTACACCGGCGAGGCATTGCTCGACGATGATGGCCGCGGGCGCGAGGACATCGCGATCCGCGCCAAGGTGACCAAGCGAGGCGGTGAGATCGAGGTCGACCTTTCCGCCTCCGATCCGCAAACGACGAGTTTCGTGAACTCCTCGCACGCCAACATGCAATCGGCCGTCGCGATGGCTTTCGCCTTCCTGCTCGATGCCGATATTCCGAAAAACGCCGGCACCTTCCGCCCGCTGAGCGTTGTCGCCAAGCCCGGCACGCTCGTCTGGGCGAAGGAGAACGCGCCCGTGACGCTCTGCACCAGCCACCCCTCGAACGAAATCATCGAGGCCATCATCAAAGCGATGGCTCCGGCCTGCCCGGAACGGGTGATGGGAGGCTGGGGCCGACGCTTTCGCCTCGCGATCAAAGGGCAGGACGCGCGCCGCGACCGTTCCTTCATCTGGCACATGTTCCATGCGCGCCCTGGCGGGGGCGCGTCAGCGGGCGGCGAAGGATGGTCCTCGATCGGGGAATGGCACTCGGCGGGCGGCATCAAATTCGGCAGCATCGAAGTCGACGAGGCGCGCTTTCCGCTGCTTTTCCGCAAGCACGAGTTTCGGTTGGCCTCCGGCGGTGTGGGACGCTTCCGGGGCGGCATGGGTGTCGACCTCGAGCTCATTGTCGAAGCAAAAGGGCTCATCAACACCGCGGGCGACGGAGCGCGGCATGGCGCAGCGGGAATGCTCGGCGGAGGCGACGGCCTGCCTCATTCCTATCGCCTCATTCGCACCGATGGTTCCTCGCGAACGCTCAAGACCAAAGAGGTCGGGATCGAGGTCGGCCCGGGCGACCTGATCGATGTCCGTTCCGGCGGCGGAGGCGGATGGGGAAAGCCGCCGCGATCGGGATCGCATCCAAGGTCCGCAAAACAGGCGTCGCCATGACGCCGAGCTACCGAATCGGCATCGACGTCGGGGGCACTTTTACCGACATCGTCGCCATCGACCAGGACGGCGTCATGATCTTCCTGAAAACGCCGACCACGCCTGAGAACCAGGCTTTGGGTGTCGTGGAGGGTATCTCAAAGCTCGCTGCGCGCCTCGAGCTTCCGCAAAAAGAGCTTTTACGTCGCACGTCGCGCATCGTCCACGGGACCACGGTCGCGACCAATGCGCTGCTCGAGCGCAAGGGCGCGCGCATCGCCTTGCTTACCACTTCCGGCCATCGTGACGTGCTCGAGATGCGCGAGGGCTTGAAACTCGACCGCTACGATCTGCGTTCCCCGCCTCCGGCTCCTTTGGTGCCGCGCGAAAGGCGCCTCGGCATCGCCGAGCGCATGCGCGCCGACGGCTCGATCTTGACACCCCTCGAAAGAGCTTCGCTCGCTGAGGCAACACGGAGACTGAAGGAGGAGCGTGTCGACGGGATAGCCGTTTGCTACCTTCATTCCTATCGCAACGATCGACACGAAAAGGAGACGCTCGCCTATTTGCGCGAGGAGCTTCCAGACGCCTACGTCTCGCTTTCGAGCGAGGTCCTCCCGCAAATCAAGGAATATGAGCGCGTTTCGACAACGGTCGTGAACGCCTATGTGGGGCCTGGCTTGCGCGCCTATTTTGCCGATCTCGAGCACAGGCTCGCCACGTCCGGATATGAGGGAACGCTTTACATCATTCTTTCCCATGGGGGCGTCGCGCCGATCGAGGAGGCAAGCCGTCTTGCCGCCGCAACCGTCCTATCGGGGCCGGCAGGAGGCGTCGCGGGGTGCCGACACGTGGCGCTCACTACCGGCAATCTCAACCTCATTCCGTTCGACATGGGCGGAACGAGCACCGACATTTCCCTTATCGTTGCGGGCGAAGCCGCGCTCAGCTCCAATCGTGGGCTCGCCGGGCAGCGCATCGCGATGCGCAGCCTCGACATCATCAGCATCGGCGCAGGCGGTGGCTCGATTGCGCGCGCCGAAGAGGGAGCGCTCGATGTGGGGCCGCAGAGCGCCGGCGCGAGGCCCGGTCCAGTCTGCTACGGTTTGAATGGGACAGAGCCGACCGTTACCGATGCCAACGTGGTTCTCGGCAGGCTTTCCGCCGATCGGCCGCTCCCGGGCCGAGGCACCCTCGACCGCGCTGCCGCCGAGCGGGCAGTCGACGAACTCGCGGGAAAGCTCGGCCTCGCACGCGAGCGAACGGCCGAAGGTATCGTCGAGGTCATCAACATGAAGATGGCCGACGGCATTCGCCTGGCGACGGTGTCACGTGGCGTCGATCCACGCGAGTACTCTCTGCTCAGCTTCGGGGGCGCCGCCGGCTTGCACGCTTGCGACGTGGCACGCGCGCTGGACATCTCACGCATCTTCGTGCCGAATTTTGCGTCCGTGCTCTCTGCTTGGGGAATGCTTTCGACCCCGCTTCGCTATGAGGCGAGTCGCACGCATATCGGCGACACGCGCTCCCTGTGCGCAGACGATCTGCGGGCCCTCTTTGACGACCTCGCCAAGGTCGCGACCGACAAAATCATCGCAAAGGCAGCCGCAGAAATCCGTATCCAACGCTCCGCCGAGATGCGCTATGGCGAACAGATCTACGAGATCGACGTGCCGCTCGACGATCTCGATTGGGATGCGCCCGATTTGATGGATCAGGTCAGTGATGCCTTCCGGCGCCGACATGAGGCGCTCTTCACCTACTCGCTTTCAGGCCAAGACATCGTGCTCGTCAACGCGCGGGTCGCCGCGACAAGCGATGCGGATGCGCTGCCTGACCTTCCCGCAAGCGAGGCCAAGCGATCCGCGGCCCCACCAAAGCAGGGCCGAATTCACCTCGGGAGCTGGCGGAAAGTTCCGATTTATCCGCTGGACGCGCTCTTGCCGGGTCAGAAGCTCGCGGGACCCGCGCTGATCGAAGCGGACACGACAACTGTTCTCTTGAAAGACGACGATCGCGCCGTTGTGAATCGGTGGGGATGGCTCGATATCGCCGTTGCCGCTCGCTGAAAGCTTTCGAGGTCGAATATGCGGATGCAAGTCTTGGGGCTCGCCACGGCAGCGGCTCTTTTCGTGTCGGGGGTGGCTGGAGCCAGCGCCGAAGTCAGGGTCGGGGTTGCCTTGCCGCGCACGGGGCCTCTTGCCTCGATCGGCGAGCAGATCACGAATGGGGTGGTGGCCGCCGCCAAGGCCATCAATGAGAACGCCCCCGAGGCGGAGAGGATCGTCCTCGACATCGAGGATGACGCTTGCGACCCCAAGCAGGCCGTTTCGGTCGCAAACAAGTTCATCACCGACAAAATCGGGCTCGTCGTCGGCCATGTGTGCTCAGGGGCGTCCATCACGGCTTCGGACATCTACGCGGAGAACGGCGTTTTGATGATGACGCCAGCGTCGAATAGCGCCAAGCTCACCGAACGCGGTCTGGCGGGCATCTTCAGGGTGTGCGGTCGGGACGACCAGCAAGGCCGTCTGGCGGCGCAGATCCTTTCGCAGCGCTTTCCCGGAAAATCGATCGCCCTCATTCATGACAAAAGCCCGTTTGCCAAAGGGCTCGCGGACGCCACGAAGGACAATCTCAACCGGCTGGGAATTCGTGAAGCGATTTACGAGGCCATCAACCCCGGCGAGCGCGATTATTCGGCGCTGATCACACGGCTCAAGGCGGCAAGGATCGACGTTGTCTACTATGGAGGCTATCAGCAGGAGATGGGTCAGCTTCTTCGTCAGGCGCAGGACGCAGATTTCCATCCCCAATTCTTCGGCACATCCGGCATCGCGACGAGCGAGCTTTGGGCGATTGCCGGACCTGCGGCGCAAGGCGTGCTCTTCACCTTCACGCCTGATCCGCGGCTACGCTCCGAGGCTGCACGAGCCGTCGCGGCGCTCCGCGCGCAAAGCGGAGAGCCCGAGGGGTTCACACTTTATGCCTACGCGGCCCTGCAGCTCATTGCCTCAGGCATGCACGAGGCGGGCTCACCTGATCCGAAACGGATCGAGGTGGTGCTGAAATCAGGCCGCTTTGATTCAGTGCTTGGGGAGGTCGGCTTCGATGCCAAAGGCGATATCAGCGCGCCAGGCTATGTGCTCTATGTCTGGCAGGACGGCAAATACCGATATGCAGACTGAGCAAGGGAAGCGGGGCGAGGCTCGCGTCGTAAGCGCGTCGCCTCACGCGTGAACGTGGCGGGAGGCGTCGGCTTGGAGGCGCGCCGAGCTGCGTCGGTTGGCGTGCGGCAAGCCGTCCGCGAATTCCACGCCGACGGTCGTCGCGCTGCGCCAAAGCACGTGGCATTTGCGCATGCCGACAGCGCCTCGCGCGATGCGCAGCATGAATTGATCGGGAATCCGTCCGACCGCGATGCCCGTGACCTTGGCTCCCCCGTTCGAGAAATCCTTGATGACGCAGCGGCCAAGCAAATCGCCGTCGCAATCGTAGATTTTTCCCGGCGAATGCCATTCAACCCGGATATTTTGCCGACGCTCGCGTCTCATGATTGTGTTCCATTATTGCGAGCATCAAGCGTAAAACTTCAATCCTGAAGGATTGCCTAAAATCTATTCGAGGATGTGACAGGTTCGATCTGATTCGGTCAAAGAAACTTCCGCGAAGACTGAAAAGTTGTGCGAGAAGCGCCGGCCAGCGTTTGAGCACAACGTCATTTACCGATGACCCTCCGCAAGGCCTCGTTGATCCGCTCCTGCCAGCCCGGGCCACCTTCTTGGAAGTACTCGAGGACGTCCTGGTCGATGCGCAGGGAAACGAGCTCTTTTACGCCGGGGATCCTCGGTGCGGACGGCACCGCTTCGACAGGTTTTTTCGTAACCGATTTGAAGACGGCTTCGGCGGCGTCCCTGGTGCTCTCCCCGCGCCGACTTTTTCCTGGTGGCAGCATCATTCATCCTCAATGCGATTTGCCGGTGTGACCGGTGAAGAGAATAAGTTTCGAGAAGCGCATTTCAAGATCGCAATTTACCTCTGCGCGTGCACCGCGGGCCGCTTGGCGGCAGCTGGTGCCCTCGGGGATTGTGTCGGCCGCGGAAAGGAATATCGTCGCAGATTGATTTCAGGCCTCGAAGTCGAGGTTCGCGCATGCCCTTCGAGAACAGGCTCGATGCCGGTCGCCAGCTCGCGCGAGCGCTGGACCGCTACAAGGGAGATCCTGTCGTTGTGCTCGCGCTGCCGCGCGGCGGCGTCCCTGTCGCGGCCGAAGTAGCGGCAACGCTCAACGCTCCGCTCGATCTCGTCCTCGTGCGCAAAATCGGCTACCCGCCTCAGCCGGAGCTTGCGATGGGTGCCGTCGTCGACGGCGCTGATCCGATCATCGTCCGAAACGAGGACGTCATCCGCATGACCGGAGTGAGCGAGGCTGAGTTCGATGACGTATGCAAGCGCGAGCTCGCCGAAATCGAACGGCGTCGAAGCCGCTATCTCGGTTCACGCGCCGGGATCGAGATCGCCGGGCGAACTGCGATCGTCATCGACGATGGTTTGGCCACGGGCGCAACGATGCGGGCCGCATTGCGGGCTTCGCGCAGGCGCGGGGCGCGCACCATCGTGCTCGCCGTTCCAGTGGCGCCTTCCGATACGCTGATCGAGATGCGCCGTGACGCCGATGAGATCGTCTGCCTCGAGGAATACGAATTCTTCCATGCGATCGGAGGGTACTATTCCGATTTTCGTCAAGTGACCGATGAAGAGCTGATCGCGATATTGAAACGCCATCCCGAGCCGATCTCCACCCCAAACGAAAAAGACATGAGTTGAGATAGATGATTGGCAGTGAACACGAGTGGTTGTTCGGCGCGCCTTTGACTAGCTCAGCGCGCGGAATGTCCGCTCAGTTTGCGCTGGATAGCTCGAGCGGTTTTGTCCAAGGAACGTGCGAACCCATCGCAGGGGCTCCGTCCATCTCCAGCTTCTTGAAAGCTTGATCGCTGCGATCTCGGCCTCAAGGTCGGCATTCCGTTGTTTGAAAGATCCGTTGTGGCAAGGCGTTGCGATTTCGCGCAGCAAACCGGCCCGACATTCGTAGAATTGAGAGGCCTCCGGCGGCGGAGTACCGTTGACGAGGCGCACATAGAATTCGTTGCCATGCGTTCCGCTGACGCTCTCGAGGCCCAATTTCGACAATCCGAGGAAATGAAAATCACGCGCGACGATCTCGAAGGAAGATGGCGTCATGGCCCAGCAATGAGCATCGCGGTAGGAGTCACTTGGGCCGGAGCCGCTCGTCCTCCAATTCTCGAACGACTGCTTCAGATCTCGATTGGGTTCTAGCAGCTCAGGGTCTGTCGTCAGCTCGAAGCTGGTCGATTCGATGTTGTTTCCCACCAAGCGGCAGTTGAGGGAATCTGCAGCAAAAATTTGTGCGTGACTCGGGCGTTCGCGCTTTTCGAAATAAGCTTCGAGGAAATCGCCCGTCATGCTCAGCGGGCGGTAATAGTCGTAGCAGCATCTCTTGTCGGGTAGGGCCATGGACACGAACCCGTTTGGTTTCAGGGCTCTTTCGCACCCTTGCAAAAAACGGATCGGGTCCGGAATGTGCTCGAAGTTATGCGATGAGATCACGTAATCGCATTGGCCGGCAATGCCTTTCGATTCAACGAGCTCGGCCATGTTTGCGGCGGAGCCGATGAGATCCACCTCCTCGATCTGGTCGGCTTGCTCTTTCGATATGGCGGGATCCGTGGCAGCGTTTCGGCGCAAAGCCTCCGTGTCGAACACGTCGATAGAAAAGGATCGATAGCCCTGACATTTAGGGACGAGCGGTTGGTGGTAGGGCCCGATTTCAATACCAAGCATATCCTTGGTAATGCCTTTCAGCAGAAAATCCAGACGATGCATTTTTGTCCCTCACCCGGCAAACTACCATACCCCTGGCGCCCGCCGCTCTGCAACTATCACGAGTTGTTGATCGAATATTTAGCCAAGACTTCAACACTTTGGTCGATGGATATTTAGACGCGGCCAATGGGCGCGACTTTCGCGTCGCCGTCATGGGATGCGCCTGCCCTCGCGATCAGCTATGAGATCGCCATGTCCAAGCTGCCCCATATTCAGATTCTGCGTGCTTTTGCTGCGCTGTGCGTCGTGGCCTTCCATGCGCAAAATGACGCGGCTGTCGTTGCGGCGCGATTGGGGACGAACTTTGCGACAAGCGGCGCCTTTCCCTGGCTAGCCGGTGTCGACGTTTTCTTCGTCATTTCCGGCTTCATCATGGTCTACGCATCGAGCCGCTGGTTCGGCTCCGAAGGAGCGCCGCGGGTTTTTCTTGCCCATCGGCTTGCCCGCATCGTTCCGCTCTATTGGGTGACGACGGCGATCTATCTCGCGGTCGTCTTTTTTGCGCCCGCGCTGCTCAACAGCGAATATCTGGAGCCGCGCTTCGTTGCCGCTTCCTTCTTTTTTATTCCCGCGCCAAGGCCGGATGGCACCGTCCAACCCCTCTATTCGCTGGGCTGGACGTTGAATTATGAGATGTTTTTCTATGGCTTATTCGCCGTCGCGGTCATGTTTCCGCGCCGGCGCGCGCTGCCGACGCTGATTTGCGCTCTGATCCTCATCGTCGGGCTCGGCAAGGCTCTGGGGCCATTACCGCAGCCATTCGGCTTCTGGAGCGATCCCATCATTCTCGAGTTCGCTTTCGGAGCCGCGATCGGATGGGCGAGGATCGAGGGCGCCTTTCTCAACCGGCCCGCCCGGCTGTGCCTTTCTTTGCTCGGGCTCGCGCTACTCGCCGGTGATCTGACCCGACCGGCGGCCTACCTCGTCCTTTCGCGTCCTCTTGCATACGGTGTGCCAGCGTCCCTTCTTGTCGCGTCTGCGGCGTTCGTTTCTCCAGCTCCGCGCGAGGGAAGAAATGCGATGATGCGGGCCGGAGTGCTTTTGGGAGACGCTTCATATGCGCTTTATCTTCTGCATCCTTTCGTGATCCGCGCACTGCGCGAGCTTGTCACACGAAGTGGAAGCGCTCACTTGATCGGAGCTTGGGGGTTTGTCGTCCTTTGCGTCGCCGTCGCCGCAGTGGTCGCGGTTTGCGTGAACCGCCTGTTCGAGCGCCCGCTGACCGCAGCCGTAAGACGCTCTCTCGAGCCTCGTCATCGCCCGGCGTTCGAGAATGTCCCGCGCAAGTCGGAGATCGAGCGGGAGCCGTCCGCTCCCTTGGGTTGATCCGGGAGTCGCAGAACGATATAGCCGAGCTCGTTCGGCACGCCCGGGCGGGGGCGCCTCTTACCTAAAGAAAGATATTTCGGCTCCACCGAGCGCACGGAAGAGTAGATGTCTACCCACTTAGATAAGATGGCTTTGCGCTCGTCCGATATCCCCCGGCGGGAATTTCTAATTTCTCTTCTAGACAGCTCAATAGTAACATCTGTTCCTTTTTTATTACTACTATTCAATAGTTATTGGCTTTACGCCCGGTATTTCAATATCGACGAATGGATGTATGTCGGGTACGGATACCAATATTTTGATCCGACATTCTATGTGACAAACTACAAGATCAGCCGCCTCCCTTGGGTCTTGCTGGAGGCGCTCGTGCGGGGAGCCTTTCCTCCCCTGGCGTCAAGCTGGATCCTCGCATTCGGCGTTCTCGCTCTGGGCAACGTCGCGCTTTATTTTGCGCTTAGAATTCCATTTGGTCGCCTGCCGGCGCTTTTTGCAGGCATCTTCATTGCCGGTCTTACATTCATGCACGCCAATGGCGGGCCGGACTATCACAACACTCTCGCGGGCGCCTTTTATTGCCTCGCGATGCTTTTTTGCGCGAGGTGTGCTCGCTACGCCTTGAATTCCCGCGACCTCGTATTCCTCGGCGCATCTTTTGCTTTGAGCGTCCACACCAACCCGCTATTCATCAACCTTGCTCCGGTCCTGATCGGTCAATACCTTCTTTCGTATCGGCAAACGCACTCTGCTTTTCCCCCCATTTTTCCCGCAGCGGTTTTGAGCGCTGGCGGCGCGATCGGCGCCACGATCTTGCTGGGCCTCACCAACCGCGCATTCGGCCGCCAATTCCTGTTCTTCATGCAACAATTCAAGCTGGTGAGTTCGTTCATCGCCGACAGCTCCAATCAGAAGACGTGGTGGCTTCCCTGGTCGTCCCTTTGGTTCGTCGATATTCCTTACATGGGTGTCTTTTTCGCCGGAGCGCTATTGGCCCTGACCACCCTTTTCATCGCGTTGCCCTCGCGGAACATCTCACAACGCTATGCTTTTGCGAGCATCTTTTCAGCGGGGTATGTCGCGGCGCTGTCAATCTGGATGCTTTGGCAGAGCATCGGTCAAACCGCGTTGGAGCCCACCTATTTCGCTTATCCCCTCGGCTTCCCATTGGCGGGGGCATTCGCTGCCGCCGTCGCGACCGCAATAGTCAAAGAGGTGCAGCCCCTGCCCCTGACAATCGCCGGATTGGTGTTTGCTGCCGCGATCATAACCGGTGCGCATTTCAGCGACCACATCCAAGCGCTCGCCGGCGCTTTTTCGTGGCATTCTGGAATTCGGGTTGCCGCCGCATTCAGCTTTGCATTCGCGTGCCTCATGTTGCTGCGCTGCTCGCTTTGGCTTGCGCCGATTGCAATCTTCTCTTTGTGCATCGCGAATGGCCTTGCGGTCTTTGACAAGGGCGCTTACGCGGCTGCGAACTGCGCAATGAACAAGGATGGCTATGAGATCATCCTCAATGCGAGCAGGATACTACGCAAGGCCCGAATTCCCGGCACGCAGATCTTCGTATTTTCCGATCATGGCGAAAACGTCCAGCCGGGTCCCGCCTGTAGCGATAGACAAGTCTCTCTGGGGTGGTTTCAGGCGGCGATCACGGCCACCGGGTTCGAGGATATCGAGCACTATTGGGATAACAAGACGCTCGAGACGGTCGACCCCGAAAGATGGGGGCAGGTTGCTACGACAGGACGGATCGCCGCTTTTCTGACCTACAACCCCGCTCGCATTTCCGTTCTACGCGACAAGCTTGTCGCGGCCGGGGCGAAACCAGGAGAGGCTCGTCTCTTCATCCTTCACGAAGGGGGTATAACCCTTCCACTTTACCTCGTCCCGTTCAGCCGATGAGTTTTGCTCTCCCCAGTCCGCTTTGCGCGTCTCGAGCCCGGTCTCTCGAGACGATCGCTTGAGCGCACGCGGCTCCGACACGCGGCTGAATTGCGCTTCATCGGCGATCGGGAGCGGAACGACCCTTTCGCGCCATAGTCGCAAGCCGCCAGCCGAAACGTGTGACTGCGTACGTCCATTTCCACCCGAGGAATCGGCGAAGTCCTCCCTCCAGGCGCTTCGACGCGAATCGGGCAGCTTGCGCCGGCATGTCGGACACGTCCGCTGGCGGTTCCCAACTGAGCTTCATGAGGGCGATCTCTTTTGTACGCTCCGCGACGAGCGCTTCGAGGCTGGCAATCTCTCGACATGCTTGCGCCTCGACGAGGCGACCGCGGAGGTCGCCAAAGGTCACCTTTTTGCCAGCCTCCATGAGCGCATCGCTTATCACCTTCGCCATGCTGGCCCAGCGCTGGACGGGGGAAGGAGGTATTGTGGCCTCGGAATCCCAAATGGGTCTTGTCGCCGCAAAGCGCACCATTTCAGCTGTCGTATCGAGCAGATGGAGATTACGCGCTTCGGGAAGTCGCTGCCTGATCTCTCGAAACACCGGTAAATCCCTGGCGACGACGGGCTTGCGACGCGCCAAGCCGTGCAGGATAGGCAGGCCGAAGCCCTCATCATGAGAGGGGAAAAACACGAGACTTGCGCGCGCATAAAGATCGGCGACGGCACCCGCGTTCAACAGACCACTCTCATAACTTGAAATTTGCTCGGTTTTTGGAAAATCGAGACCGAGAACGACAAGCCTTGTA
>JAFBAK010000010.1 GCA_019247795.1 Hyphomicrobiales bacterium
TCGGCGGTCTCTCGCGCCTGCTCCTCGGAAAGCTCGGCGAAGCGACGGAAGAACGAGCGCGGGTCTCGGAAAGCCGTCTCGCGCAAACGCATGAAGCGCTCGACATACCAAGTGTAGAGGTCCTCTTCGTCGGCATCGAGATAGATCGAAAAATCGAAAAAATCCGAGACGAAAGGTATGGCCGAGCCCTCTTTCGGCAACCTCACCGGTTCAAGCACATTGAGCCCCTCGAGGATCAGGATGTCCGGACGGTCGACGATCGTCTCCTCCCCCGGTACGACGTCATAGACGAGGTGCGAATAGACGGGCGCGCGCACTCTTCGCTTGCCTGCCTTCACGTCACCGAGGAAGCGCAAGAGAGCCGGCGTGTCGTAGCTTTCCGGAAATCCTTTCTTGTTCATGATGCCGCGCGCGTTGAGCTCCGCATTCGGCAAAAGAAATCCGTCCGTGGTGACGAGTTGCACTTTGGGCGTGTTCGGCCAGCGCGACAGAAGCGTCGTCAAAACGCGGGCCATCGTCGACTTGCCGACCGACACCGAACCGGCAAGCCCGATGACGTAGGGCACCTTCCCGTCCTCGGCCATGAGGAAGCGCTGCGTCGCCTTGAATAGGCCTTGTGTGGCGGCAACGTAGAGCGACAGAAGACGCGAGAGCGGCAGATAGATCGCGGCGACCTCCTCGAGCGAGATCGGGTCATTCAGCGATTGCAGCCTGACGAGATCCTCGAGGCTCAGCGTCAACGGGGTATCGGCGCGAAGCTTCGCCCACTCGTTGCGGGTGAAGATGCGGTAGGGCGAGACCCCTTCCACTGAATACGGGGCTACACGCTCGTCCATTCAGAAATCCTGTTCCTCCGCACCTCTGCGCCGGGAATGTCGTCAGGCGTCGTCGCGCGCCGCCTTCTCGGATAGGCCGGATTGGGCGCTGCGGCGCTCGAGCTCATCGAGCACATCTTGCACCAAAACGCCGCGCGCGCGAAGCAGGACGAGAAGATGGTAAAGGAGGTCGGCACTCTCGCCGATCAAGGCGCTCCTGTCGTTCTCGACGCCGGCAATCACCGTCTCGACCGCCTCCTCGCCGAGCTTCTTCGCGACCCGGGCGGGGCCTCTGGCGAGGAGTTTTGCGGTCCAGGAATCGTTCGGGCTCGCGGAAGCGCGCGTCGCGATGATGCGTTCGAGATCGTCGAGCGTGAAGCGCCTCGTCATCGATCCATTCTCACGGCGATACCGGCGGCGCTCAAATATTGCTTGGCTTGGGGGATGGTGAATTCACCAAAATGGAAGATCGAGGCGGCGAGCACCGCGCTGGCGTGGCCGTCGCGGATGCCTTCCACCAGATGCTCGAGTGTGCCGACCCCGCCAGAAGCGACCACCGGCACCGTCACGCGGTCGGCGACGGCGCGAGTGAGGGCGATGTCGTACCCGGCTTTCGAGCCGTCGCGATCCATGGAGGTGAGGAGGATCTCGCCTGCGCCGAGCGACACGACCTCCTCGGCGAAGGCGAGCGCGTCGATGCCTGTCGCCTGTCGGCCGCCATGAGTGAAGATCTCCCAGCGGGGCGGCGCGTGCGTCGCAGAAACGCGCTTCGCGTCGATCGCGACCGTGATGCATTGGTCCCCGAATTTATGCGCCGCCGCTTTCACGAAATTGCGGTCCTTCACGGCCGCCGTGTTGATCGAGACCTTGTCGGCGCCGGCCCGAAGAAGCGTACGGATGTCCTCCAGCGTCCGCACGCCGCCGCCGACGGTCAGCGGCATGAAGCAGACCTCGGCGGTGCGTGCCACGACATCGACGAGGATGCCGCGCCCTTCGTGGCTCGCCGTGATGTCGAGGAAGCACATCTCGTCCGCGCCGGCGGCGTCATACGCTTTCGCGGCCTCGACCGGATCGCCCGCATCGGCGAGATCGACGAAGCGCACGCCCTTCACGACACGTCCGTCCTTCACGTCGAGACAGGGAATGATGCGCGTCTTCAGCATGAAGCCCGTTCGCATGCCGAGCGACGCCCGTCCAGGAGAATCGCGCCCGTTTTGCCTTATCTGCCCCGCGAGATGCGGATGAGAGAAGGCCGCGGCTCGTCTAGGCACGCGGCGCCGGCATTTCGTGCTCACGCAGCATGGCGAGCGCTCGCCGCGCTTCGATGCGGCCATCGTAGAGCGCCCGGCCGACGATGGCGCCGGCGAGCCGTGCGCAGCGAGGCTCGGCGAGGCGCTCGATATCCGTCATCGAGGACAGGCCTCCCGAGGCGATGACGGGGATACGCACCACCTCGGCGAGCGCGACAGTGGCGTCGAGATTGAGGCCGGAGAGCATGCCGTCGCGCGCGATATCCGTGTAGATGATGGCCGCCACGCCGGTATCCTCGAAGCGGCGCGCCAGCGCGGGCGCCTCGAGATCGGACGTCTCGGCCCATCCCTCGACCGCGACCCGGCCCTCGCGGGCGTCGATGCCGACCGCCACCCGGTCCGGAAATTTCCGGGCGGCTGCCTTCACGAAGGCCGGATCGCGCACTGCCGCCGTGCCGAGCACGACGCGGCGCACGCCACGTTCAAGCCAAGCCTCTACGGTCGAGAGGTCGCGAATGCCGCCGCCGAGCTGAACCGCAAGGCGGGAGTGGCCCAAAATATTCTCGATCGCGGCCGCATTGGCGGGCCGGCCCGCGAACGCACCGTCGAGATCGACAATGTGGAGCCACTCGAACCCGTCGCTCGCAAAGGCGCTCGCTTGCGCGGCCGGATCTTCGCTGAAGACGGTCGCCTGCGCCATGTCGCCTTGCCGCAAGCGCACGCAGCGTCCCTCCTTCAGGTCGATGGCGGGAAAGAGAATCATGGCCGCCAATCGAGAAAGTTCGAGATGAGCTTGAGCCCGAGTCTCTGGCTCTTCTCGGGATGGAATTGCGTCCCTGCGATGTTGTCGCGAGCCAGCATGGCCGTCACCCGCCCGCCATGGTCGGTCTCAGCGACGAGGTCCGCCCGGTCGCCGATGCGCAGGTGGAAGGAATGGACGAAATAGGCGTGCCACCCCGTTTCATCCGACGGAATTCCGGCGAGCAAGGGATGGTCGCGGCAGGGCCGAAGCGTGTTCCATCCCATATGTGGGATTTTTACGGAAGGATCACGAGGCTCGATCGCGACGACATCGCCGGCGATCCAGGCAAGACCCGGAACCATGCCGTATTCGAGACCGCGCTCGGCCAGGAGTTGCATGCCGACACAAATGCCGAGAAACGGCGCGCCGCGCCGCTTCACCGCATCGTCAAGCGCCTCGGTCATGCCCGGAACGAGACGAAGCCCTTTCATGCAATCCGCGAAAGCGCCGACGCCGGGCAGGACGATGCGATCGGCCTCACGCACCGCGTCGGGATCGGCCGTCACCTCGATCGCGGCCGAGGACGACAGCTCCCGGGCGGCGCGCTCGAAGGCCTTGCGAGCCGAGTGAAGGTTGCCGGAGCCGTAATCGACGATCGTAAGCTTCATCTTCCGCGATACTCCGGAAAGAGACCCACGACCTCCTCGTCGCGAGCGCCGCTTTTGGAGAAGCCCGGCTGTGGCGTCCCCGGTTGGGCGGGCGGCTGCGGCTCCGGCCCCTGGGAAGCGGCATCGGCGAAGAAGATCGCTTCGGCTTCGGCAAGGTCCCTTGCGGCCACGCTGCCACGCTCCAGGAAGCCGCGGCGCCGTAACCCGAATCGGCGCAAATTGCCCGCTTCGAGCCCGACGATGATCGCAAGGACGAGCTGCGGCAAGAATTGCATCTCGGGAGAAAGCTGGAGAGCGGCGCCGATCGCGACCAAGGCGCCGCTGAGCACGATGACCGCGAGCGCCGCAAGCCAAAGCCCGTGCCATAGACACCAAAGAGGGCCGAGAAGGAACGCCCAGAAATGAAATCCGTCGCGCACGAATACCGCGCGTTCGAGCGCGGCCTCGGCGCGGCCGTCTGGGCGCAAGAGCACGGTGTAAAGCCGCATCTGTAATCCTTTCGGGGCGCGTGACTTTGCCGAAGTTTTCTCAAAGACCTGAGCGATACCTCCTCGCGGCCGTGGCGGCGATGAGCGAATAGCCATTTCCGCGCCTTTCCGCGAAGAAGCGGGAGCCCAGAATCAAAGCGTTCCCTTGGTGGAAGGCACGCGATCGGCCTCCCTTGCGTCGACGGCCACGGCTTGGCGCAGCGCGCGGGCGAGACCCTTGAACAGCGCTTCGGCGAGATGATGATCGTTGACGCCGCGCAAGATCTCGGCGTGAACTGTGATTCTCGCGTTCACCGCAAAGGCCTGGAACCATTCGCGCACGAGCTGCGCGTCGAAATTGCCGATGCGCGAGGATGCGAAAGGCGCCTCGAAGACGAGAAAGGGCCGTCCCGACACGTCGACGGCGACGAGGGCCAGCGCCTCATCCATCGGCAGGCGGACGTCGCCGTAGCGGCAAATCCCCTTCTTGTCGCCCAGCGCCTCCGCGAAGGCTTCGCCGAGCGCGATGCCCACATCCTCGACCGTATGGTGGTCGTCGATATGGGTGTCGCCCTTTGCCGTCACGACAAGATCGAAAAGCGAATGGCGAGCGAAAAGAGTCAACATATGGTCGAGGAAGCCGACACCGGTTTCGATCTCGGCGCGGCCGCTACCGTCGAGGCCGATCTCGACCTCGATCTTCGTCTCCGCGGTTGAGCGGCTCACCTTGGCATGACGCATCGGCTTTTTCCGTATTCGGCGGTCGGGTCGAGGGAGAACGGGAGCCACGATTATGTTCCGAGCTTCTCTTTCCTGCTTATCGCATCCATCGGCCGCGAAATATTTTAATTTTCGCATTCGCTAGAGGATCGATCCTGATGGGATCCGGGTTTCAGGCGGGCTCCAGCAGACCCAGCTTCTCGAGATCGCGCGCGAGGCTCGCCGCATCCGTGAATTGCACGGCCTCCATGCCCACCTGGATCGCGCCCGCCACGTTGCGCGGCGAATCGTCGATGAAGAGACAGCGCGGCGCTTGCCGACGATAGCGCTCGAGAAACAACCGGAAGATCGCGGCATCCGGCTTCAAGACGCCCTCATGGCCCGAGACGACGACACCGTCGAACTCGCGCAGGAAGGGGTAGCGCGGAAAGGTTGCGTCATATTTCTCTCGTGAGAAATTCGTCAGCGCGAAAAGCCCGACCTCGCGGCGCTTCAATCGCGCCAAGAGCTCGATGCTCCCCGCGATCTCGCCTGCGATCATCTCGTGCCAGCGCTCGTCGAACGCCCTGATTTCCCGCTCCCATTCCGGATGCCGAAGGACGAGCTCACGCACGGCCTCGGCGAAGGCGCCTCCGCGATCGAGCTCGAGATTCCAGGCGGACGTGCAGATATTCGCGAGAAACCACTCCATGCGCTCTTCATCGTCGAAAAGCTTGCGGTAGAGATGGCGCGGGTTCCAATCGAGCAGGACGTTCCCGACGTCGAAAATGACGGTATCGATCTTGGGCATTTCAACTCTTGAACAGATGACGCAACGGCCCCCGCCCGCGGAGGATCGAACGCGAGCCCCTATC
>JAFBAK010000038.1 GCA_019247795.1 Hyphomicrobiales bacterium
ATGGTGCAAGCCGTGCCGGAAGAGGTGCTCAAGACCAAGATCCTGCCGCTGATCCCGATCGGACGCCTGGGCGAGGCCGATGAGATCGCCGCCGCCGTGCTCTATCTCGCCGGCGACAAAGGCGGCTTCATCACCGGCTCGACCCTGTCGGTGAATGGCGGCCAATACATGGCCTGAGCTCTCATGACCGTCGAAGCGGCCGCGCCCCGCTTGGGCAAGGCCAGAGCCGGCGAGGTGTTCCTCGCCTTCCTCAAGCTCGGCCTCACCTCGTTCGGCGGGCCGGTCGCGCATTTGGGTTATTTCCGCGCCGAGTTCGTCGAAAGACGGCGCTGGCTCGACGAGCCAGCTTACGCGGATCTCGTGGCGCTCTGTCAATTCCTCCCTGGCCCGTCCTCGAGCCAGGTCGGGATGGCCATCGGCCTTACTCGGGCAGGCTATCTCGGCGCGCTTGCCGCTTGGACGGCCTTCACCACGCCGTCCGCGATCCTCCTTCTGCTCTTCGGCTTTGGCGTCGGCTGGCTCGGCGAGGCGGCGGGCTCGAGTTGGCTGCATGGCTTGAAGATCGCGGCGGTGGCGGTGGTGGCGCTCGCGGTGCTGCAGATGGCGCGCTCGCTGGCCCCCGACCGCAATCGGGCGACGCTCGCGGTCGCCGCTGCGGGGCTCGCGCTCCTTTTGCCGACGACCGTTGGTCAGCTCGGCGCGATCGCGCTCGGCGCCATCGTCGGCCTCGGGTTCATGCGCGATGACGGCGCCGCGGCGAAGGGAGCGCTGCCGCTCGTCGTGGGGCGCAGGGTGGCGCTCACGGCATTGGCTCTGTTCTTTTTGCTGCTTGTTGGGCTGCCCTTTCTCGCGAATGTCGCCGGGAGCCAGGCCGTCCGGCTCGTCGATGCGTTCTATCGGGCGGGCTCGCTCGTTTTCGGCGGCGGCCATGTGGTGCTGCCGCTTCTCCAGGCGCAGGTCGTGCCGCCGGGCTGGGTGAGCAACGATGTGTTTCTCGCGGGCTATGGTGCGGCCCAGGCTGTGCCCGGGCCGCTCTTCACCTTCTCGGCCTATCTCGGCGCCGTGATGGGGCCGCAGCCCAATGGCGTGGCGGGCGCGGTGATTTGCCTTCTCGCCATCTTCTTCCCCTCCTTTCTCCTCGTGATCGGCACCTTGCCGTTCTGGGAGGAGCTGCGGAGAAGGCCATCCGCTCGAGCGGCCTTGAAGGGCGTGAACGCCGCTGTCGTGGGCATTCTGCTCGCCGCCTTCTACAATCCGGTGTGGACGGCGGCCATCCTGAAACCTCAGGACTTCGCGCTCGCAGTCGCGGATTTCCTCTTGCTCTTCCGATGGGAAACGCCGCCTTGGCTCGTGGTTCTCTTCAGCGCTCTCGTGGGCGCGGCTTTTTCTCTGTGACCCACGGAATGCCGGGGTGAGCTTCGCAAGGTAGGCCGGCTCCGGCTCGATTTCGCCATGCGAAAGCAGATGGACGATGTATTGGTTGACGCTGGCGCACTCCATCGGGCAGTCCCGCCATTTGCATTTAAATCCCCGCTCTGCCATACACCGCCCCTTCAAACGAACCGCCCGGCCGAAAGGGCTGCCGTGGCGGTTCCGAACGCTCCGAAGAGCAGTTCCGGCCGAGCGCGGTCCTGAAGAGGGACCGATGCGAGGTCCTTTGGAAAGGACGCGAAATGCCCAAGCTGAAGACCAAATCGGGCGCCAAAAAGCGCTTCAAGCTCACCGCGACCAAAAAGGTGGTATCGGCCCAGGCCAATAAGCGCCACGGCATGATCAAGCGCACGCAAAAGCAAATCCGCAATCAGCGCGGCACGACCGTGCTGTCGGAATCGGACGGGCGCGTCATCCGCAAATACTTCCTGCCGAACGGCCTTTGAGCCTCGGCGGATCCTTAGCAAATTCGGGAGCTTGAATCATGGCCCGTGTGAAACGTGGCGTGACCTCTCACGCCAAGCACAAGAAAGTCATCAAGGCCGCGAAGGGTTACTATGGCCGGCGCAAGAACACTATCCGCGTTGCCAAGCAGGCAGTCGAGAAGGCGATGCAATACGCCTATCGGGATCGCAAGGTGCGCAAGCGCAACTTCCGCGCCTTGTGGATCCAGCGACTCAACGCGGCGGTGCGCGAGCATGGCCTCACCTATAGCCGCTTCATCGACGGCTTGACGAAGGCCGGCGTCGGGGTCGATCGCAAGGTGCTCGCCGATCTCGCGATGCACGAGCCTGCGGCCTTCAGTGCCGTGGTCGAGAAGGCGAAAGCCGCGCTGCCCGCGAACGCATCGGCGGCGGCATAGAGAACAGCGCTCGTCGCGACCGCCGCTTCGATACCGTTCCTTATTCCGCGAAACCGCGGGAAGCCGGGTCTGCGACGCCAGCCCGTGTCGGCTGCATCTGCGCATTCGCGCAGATGAGCGGGGTTTTGGCGCGTCATGACGCGCGAGGCCCTTCGTTCGTCCGAGTAAAAGCCCTCCCGCTAACCAAGCATTCACCCTGTTTCCATTGAGAAATGAGGCGGTAACCGTGAGGTGAAGCTTCAGGCGCAACGTCCTCCATTCGCGTTGGAGCACGGTATGGTGGCGTCCCCATCCACGCCTGCTCGCGCCAGCGCGCTTTGGCGAGGACGGTTGCGTCATGTGGGATGGGCGTTCGAGAAGGAAGGCGGCTCGCGCGCGCGGGTCTGGGGAGGAGCCGTTCAGGCCCTTCCCGCAAGCGCGTCCGCTCGGTGCGATCAAGCCGCGCGATGCGGCCCGTGTCGCGCGCCTCGAGAGCCTGCGCACGCGCAGATCATCGGCTTCGGCAAGTCTCGTCCTCTTCGGGGTGGCGCTGCTTGCGACGTGCGCGGGCGTGCTTTTTCTCCTGCCCGCTCGCGGCGGCGCGACCATGCCGGAAGAACCGAAAATAGCCGCGCGGGATCTTGCATCCGTGACATCCGAGCCGCCGCAATGGACGTCGCTCGCACATCCGGCGCCGCTTTTCACGCTCGTTGTTCCCGAGCTGCAAAAAACGGAAAAGATTTATCAGGCGATGCGGTCGACCTTCGGCGAGGGCCGCGAGGATCGTCTCGTCTTCGGCGAGGCCGCGCGCGAGGAGGCGCCCTTCGCAGAGATCGCGATCTACCGCACGGGAAGCGAAGCGGGCGAGCCCGTGCCTTTCTTCGTCGATCTTTCGCGCCATGCCGCTTCGGCTGGCGTGTCGGTGGCGAAAGCCACGCCCGGAGCTTCGATCCGCAGCAAATTCGGTGAGATGGAGAGCGCCGAGGCGAGGCTCGTCGCAAGCAGCGTCGAACGGTCGTGTCTTGCTTTCCGCCATGCGATTGCGGGCGAGAGCTTGCGCCTCCTCGGCTGGTATTGCGCTCCTGCGGGCTCCGCCAGCGGAACGATGGATCTTGCCTGTCTGGTCGAGCGTCTCGAGCTCTCCGGCGTCACCGACGACAAGGTCTTGCGCGAGGCCTTCGCCGCCGTGCAAACGCGCCGCATCGGATGCGCAAAGCCGGCGACTGTGGTCGCCACCAATTCGGCCCTCAGCTTGAAGCCGCTTCTCGAGACCAAACAGGTCGTGCATCGCGGAACGAAGGCCCGCCATCGGCGTATACCTTGACGATCATATCTTCGTGTGCCCCCTTTGACGAAAAGGTCGCACAAGGTTCACGATGCGTGGCGAGCAAAGGCGAATCGCCTAGAGTTGCGGTCAGGCCCCTTCCGACAATCAGATCATTCGTCGGGACGCGGCAGCAAGCGGCATCATGAGGGACAGTTCCATGCGCGTTCAAAAAGTATCGGTTATTGGCTTACTTACAGGCTTAGTTGCAGGATTGGCGGCGAGCTCGTTGGCCCCAGCTTCCGCCGATGCCGCCACCCATCGCCATCGCTATCGGGCGGAGACCTATCCGCCCTTCGTCGTTCAGGTGCCGCCGCGAAGCTTCCTTGATCCGGGACCTGTGGTTCCGGTCGGCTCCCTGTCGAATTACGTCTACGCGTCGCAATATCCCTATTTCCCGATCTACTCCTACACGAATCATTACGGACGGCCGCCACTCCCCGAGCAGCCTGTTCCGTTCGTCGACCATCTCGATTTCGGTCCTCTCAGCGGGCCGTGACGCCCGCGCTCAGGGCTGGTCGCTCCCTCGGCCGGGCGGAGAGTTGCG
>JAFBAK010000066.1 GCA_019247795.1 Hyphomicrobiales bacterium
GCTCGAGATCGACTTGACCAGCGTGGCGCTCGCCGATCTTGCGATGGTGATCCCTCCGGCCGAGCGCATCGGGCCGCGCAGCGTCGCTTTTCCGGCAGGCGACATCGTGGCGGCGATCGGCTGGGTCAACACCATCTCGGCGATGTCAGCCGCGCTGCGCTGAGCGTCGAACGGAAAACGAACAGGATGCAAGCATGAAATTCTCTCTGGCGATCCATGGCGGTGCCGGGACGAGGCGACGCGAGGCCATGACGGCGAAAGACGAGGCTGGGTATCGGGCGGGGCTGCAACGGGCCTTGTTGAGCGGCTACGGCGTGTTGAAGGAGGGCGGATCGGCGCTCGAGGCGGTGACGAGGGCCGTGATGGCGCTCGAGGACGACCGCCATTTCAATGCGGGGCGCGGGGCGGTCTACACCGCGGCCGGCACGCATGAGATGGACGCGGCTGTAATGGAGGGACGGTCGCGCCAAGCCGGGGCCGTCGCCGCCATCATGGGGCCGCGAAACCCCGTGCTCGCGGCGCGCGCCGTCATGGAGCGCTCCGAGAACGTGCTGCTCGTGGGAGAGGGCGCCATGGCATTCTGCCGCGAGCAAGAGCTCGTCTTCGAGGATGCCGAGTACTTTGGGACACCGGAGCGCTTGGAAGCCTTGCACGCGGAGCTCGAGCGAAGGCGCCGCAAGGGTGCGGACACGCGCGACGATGCGGCGAGACACGGCACCGTGGGCGCCGTCGCCCGCGACGGCGCAGGCCATCTCGCGGCAGCGACATCGACCGGCGGCATGACGGGAAAAAGGCCGGGACGCGTCGGAGACTGCCCGGTATTCGGTGCGGGCACTTGGGCCGATGAAAACTGCGCCGTCTCCGCGACAGGCCATGGCGAGATCTTCATTCGCTATGCCGCGGCCCACGAGATCGCAGCGCGGATGCGTCTTGGCAAGCAATCATTCGCCGCTGCGACCGAAGCGGTCGTCTTGGAACTCGGCACGCGCGGCGGTTCCGGCGGTCTGATCGGTGTCGATGCGACGGGCGCGGTCGCGCTGCCGTTCAATTGCGCAGGCATGTATCGCGGCCGGATCGACGCGGATGGCATCGCCTGGACCGGCATCTACCGCGAGTCACTCGAGGCACACGAGCTTTCGGCGGCGTAGGCTGCCGCCGAGGCTGAGAATCTGTTCTCAGGGCCCCCTGTGCAGACAGAGGTTCACGCCTTCGCGGGAAGATGCGCGGTGATGAAGCTTACGCGGTTTTCCCGCCAGGGATGACGACGAGGTGCTGGCGTACTTCGCGACGCGCTTCGAGCCGAGCCGCGAAGCGGCCGAAGGGCATTCGCGGGCGCGATCCATGCTCGATCATGCGGATGGTTCTCGTGCTCAAGCTCGTGATCGCATCCCTGCCGAACCAAGGCGGAAGAGCCGTCGCCGCAAAGGAGCCGATCGCGCCGCATTGGGAGCTTGCGTTCGGACGCACCGGGAGGAGGAGCATCTCGAGATCGAGCTCGCGCCCTTGGCTCGTCTCAGCGGTGAGGCTGGCGACGAGCCCGTGCATGCCACCGGTCACCGCTCCGAGGAGGCGCGAAACCTCCCCGCGCTCCCGCTCGAACCAGAGCTCGGGAAGGCGCTGCCCCTTCAGCTCATGGCCGAAGAGCTCGCAAAGACGGGTTCCGGCGAGCCGGATACGCCCTTCCTGCCAGGGTTGCGCATCGAGCATGAACACGTCGGCAAGAAAATTGCGCAATTGAGCGGGATCGATATCGCCGCGCGTGGGCGCCGCGCGCTCGCCGCGCAAGCGGTCCCAATGGGCGAAAAGCCCTTGTGTAGTCGCGAGCCTCAACCTGTTTTCCTCACGTTCTGTCGGTTTTCCGACAAGCGTTCTTTTCCCCTGGCCGATTTCATGGCCGTATCGGCTCACGCGGATCGTCTTGCGCTAACATAGGTAATAGTTGGACGCACGAGTCTAATTGGACTTCTCACGCATTCGTGACGCGGCTCTGCCGTTTATTGACAATGCAACGTAAAAAAACGCTGCGACGCTTGGTGTCATCTGCGCTTTTCATTCGAAGTTTTGTTAAATCGCTCAAGGATCATTAACTCTGTCGCGCCTTGACCTTTCTTCGGCGTGCCGCGCGCCGGCATCTTCGTGCTCTTTGACGCTGCACAACCCCGCTTGTCCCAACTTGCGTTGAATTCGGGCCGCTCTTCGCGTTTGTGCTATAGGCTCGGATGCATCCCGAACGCCCGTGTTGCGGGCGCTTTCGACAACCTCGTTTGCTCGCCCGATCCGCCATGGCCTTTCCGTCCTTCCTCGCGCAGGAGCCTGTCATCCGGCTTACGGCATTCGCCGGAGTGCTGGGGGTCATGGCGATCTGGGAGGTGCTGGCGCCGCGTCGCCGTCAGCGCATCGGCCGCGCCCGACGCTGGCCGGGCAATCTCGGCGTCGTCGTGCTGGACACCGTCATCCTTCGGGTCATCTTCCCGACCGCCGCCGTCGGCATGGCGCTGGTCGCTCAAACCCGCGGCTTTGGCCTATTCAACGTGGTCGAGATGCCCACCGCCGTCGCGATCATCTCATCGGTGGTCCTTCTCGATCTCGCCATCTATTTGCAGCACGTGCTTTTTCATGCAGTGCCGGCGCTCTGGCGTTTGCATCGCATGCACCACGCCGATCTCGAATTCGACGTGACGACGGGAGTTCGCTTCCACCCTCTCGAGATCCTTCTGTCCATGCTGATCAAGCTTTGCGTCGTTGCCGCGCTCGGCGCGCCGGCGCTCGCCGTGCTGATCTTCGAGGTGGTTCTCAATGCCACTTCGATGTTCAGCCACGGCAATGTCCGCTTGCCTGCCATGGTCGATCGCCTCATGCGCTTCGTCGTCGTGACGCCGGAGATGCATCGCGTGCACCATTCCGTGAGGG
>JAFBAK010000096.1 GCA_019247795.1 Hyphomicrobiales bacterium
GAGGACTGGCGCAATCGCCAGATCGACGCCATCAAAGATCCATCGGCGAGGCCCAAGGTCTCCGAGCTCAAGATCGGCGACGATGAATTGCGAGCCTCGATCGAGGACAATCAGCTCCGGCTGATGCGCGAACGCGGCAGCGATCTGACGATTTTCAGTCCCCGCGCCAGCTTCATGGCGCACCATATCGGCGACTTCTCGGTCTCTTCGACATGGGCCTCGATCTGCAACGAATTGTGCCACCGCGTCTCGAAGCTCTTTCCGGAAAACTTCATCGGCGCGGCGATGTTGCCTCAAAGTCCCGGCGTCGATCCGAAGACCTGCATTCCGGAGCTCGAACGATGCGTGAAGGAATACGGGTTCGTCGCCATCAATTTGAACCCGGATCCTTCCGGGGGATATTGGACAAGCCCGCCGCTCACCGATCGACATTGGTACCCGATCTACGAAAAAATGGCGGAACTCGACATTCCCGCCATGATCCATGTGTCGACGAGCTGCAACCCCTGCTTTCACACGACGGGAGCGCATTACCTCAACGCGGATACGACCGCCGTCATGCAGCTCATCGAGGGCGACCTCTTCAAGGATTTTCCGACGCTGCGTTTCGTGATCCCGCATGGCGGGGGCGCGGCGCCCTATCATTGGGGCCGATATCGGGGTCTCGCACAAGCGCTCAAAAGGCCGATTTTGCGCGAGCATCTGCTCAGGAATGTCTTCTTCGACACCTGCGTTTATCACCAGCCGGGTGTCGATCTCCTGACGAAGGTCATCCCTGTCGACAACGTGCTGTTCGCGAGCGAGATGGTGGGCGCGGTGCGCGGCATCGATCCCGAGACCGGACACCACTTCGACGATACGAAGCGCTATATCGAGGCCACACTGAATCTCAGCGCCGAGGATCGCCACAAGATCTACGAGGGCAATGCGAGGCGCGTCTATCCGCGTCTCGATGCAGCGCTGAAGGCGACCGGACGGTGAGCGGTGATCTGACCGGCATCGCGTCGATGGCCACTCGGCAGGTTCTCGCCGAGCTCGCCAAAGCCTGCGAGCACAGAAGCGGCGGCAAGATCACGATCGTTTCGACCAGCGGGGTCGAGGCGGCGCGCCGCGTGCGCGCTGGAGAGCCGATCGACATCGTGATCCTCGCCGCGAATGTGATGAACGAGTTGGGAGCCTCCGGCCATCTCCTCGCCGGAAGTATTGCCGACTTCGCACGATCCTCGATCGCCGTCGCGGTCCGCTCGGGTGAGGATCGCCCGCGCCTCGATGATGCGGAGGCGGTCAAGCAGGCCATTTTGAAAGCGCGCAAACTCTCCTATTCCACCGGCCCGAGCGGCGATCATCTCAAGCGGCTTTTCGAGCTCTGGGGCATCGCGGACGCGATCTCGTCACGGGTCGTGCAAGCGCCTCCGGGCGTCCCGGTCGGCAGCTTGCTGGCACGCGGCGAGGCGGATCTCGGATTCCAGCAGTTGAGCGAGCTTCTCGATCTTCCGGGCATCGAGATTCTCGGGCTTCTGCCGCCAGCCATCCAGAAGGAGACGGTCTTCTCGGCCGGTGTCGCAAGCCGCTCTTCGAATCCCCGGAAGGCGGGCGCGCTGATCGAATTTCTCATCTCACCCGAGACCGCGCCGGCGAAGCGCCGGCACGGATTGGACCCGGCGTGACCGGCCGCCGATCGGCACGGATATGAGCATCACGATCGAGCAAGCCATGGAGGCAACGGCTGAGGTCCGCGAACTCGTCGGCGAGCTCAACGCTGTGCTCGGGGCCGCCTACGAGGCGCATCAGCGACACGGTCTCTCCGTGGACCAGCTCTTTCAACCCAATATGCGTTTCTTCCTCGCGAAACGCGACGGTCTCGCCTTGGGCTGCGGAGGGGTCGCGGTCTTCGATGGCTACGCGGAGGTCAAGCGCATGTACACGCGGCCGGCTGCGCGTGGACAAGGTGTCGCGAACGCTCTGCTGCGCAGAATCGAAGAAGAGGCGCGTTCCTCGGGTAGGCTCGTCTTGCGCCTCGAGACGGGTATTCACCAGCGCGAAGCAATCGGCCTTTACGAGCACGCCGGTTTTCGGCAGCGGCAAGCGTTCGGTCCCTACGCAAACATGCCGCGCCGCCAGATCGAAACGAGCCTCTTCTTCGAGAAGGAGCTCGGATAGCAAGGCTTCTCCGGCCGGGCACGCGTGTGACCGGCGCAGGCCAGCGACGAACAGGCGAGCGAAAGCAGCAAGGCGGCAAATTATCCGGGGCCCTGATGTTGGGGCTCTGGCGCGCAGTCATGGCATGGAAGCACAAGGTGATGTCACTGTGAAAGCGATCGACGAAATGGCTGCGTCGGCTCGTCTATTTGCCCAGATCGGCGTTGTTGGATCACGAGCGTTGACTCACGAGCGTAGACGAAAGTTGCATTGACGCGTTGCCCAATCAGCGTCGACGTCCTGTGGCGACGCCATATGTCCAGATGAGCACCTCGTTCGCGGCCAGATGGCCGCGCTCGAGGCAAGGGGAAAAACCCGTGGACCTGACTCAGGGAGGATTGCGAAATGTCTCGATGGATCCATGAACGCTCCGGCAGCTTCTCGCGCCGCCATTTGTTGCAGGCGGGCGCCGGGCTCGGGGCAAGCCTGCTGCTCCCACAAGCATTTGCAGGCCGCGCTTTCGCGGCCGGCGATGCCGACAAGCCGGCGATAGGCACTTGGCCGGCCGACGTGCAGGGCGACACGGTCTATGTGGGTGCCGCCGTGCCGCGCACCGGGGCTTACGCCGTGCAGGGGGAGGACGAGCTCAAAGGCTGGCAGCTCGCCGTCGAGCACATCAACAATGGCGATCCGCTGCTCAAGGAGATCGCGCCCAAGGTGACCAAGGGGCTGCTCGGCAAGAAGGTCGACCTCCTCGTCGCCGACAGCGCCGCCAAGCCCAACGAGGCCGTTCAGGAGGAGCAGACCTTCATCAACCAGAACAAGATATTGCTCATGACCGGCTCGACCTCGAGCGCGGTCGCCGTGGCCCTCAACAAATTCGCTCAGCGTGAGAAGGTGCTCTACGTCACTGGCATTTCCGGGAGCAACGACACGACCGGAAAAGATTGTGTGCGCTACGGCTTCCGCCAGAACTTCTACGGAGAGACTGCGGCGAACGCCATCGGCCCGGTGCTTGTCAAGCAGTTCGGCAAGGACCGCAAGGCCGCCTTCATGACGCCGGATTACACCTACGGCCACACGGTGACGAAGTCGGTCAACGACTACCTGAGCAAGAACGCCGGCTGGACGATGGTCACCAACCAGGTGTCACCGCTCGGCACGGAGGATTTCAGCCAATATCTCACCAACATCGCGAACTCGGGCGCGGAGTTTCTGATCAATGTAAACTGGGGCCGCGACGCGGTGCTGTCGATTCAGCAAGCCAAACAGTTCGGAATCCTGCCGAAGATGACGCTGGTGGTTCCCTACCAGATCCCGTTCCTCGCCAAGGAAACAGGCCCCGAGCTCACGGCGGGCGTATATGCCGCGACCGATTTCTGGTGGACGCTCGAAGACAAGTATCCGCTCGCGAAGAAGTTCGTGGAAGCGTTCTACGAGAAATACAAATATCGTCCGGAGTGGGGCGCCAACAACTCCTATATGTCGTTTGCCATCTGGGCCCGAATGGTGTCCGAGGCGGGTTCGTTCTATCCGCCGGACGTCATCAAACAATATGAGAAGGGGGAAACCTTCCCGTCGACCGTCGGCGACGTGCATTTCCGCAAGGAGGATCACCAACTCGTGCGTCCGGTCGTCATCGTGCGCGGCAAGAAGCCGAGCGACATGAAGAACGACGAGGATTTCTGGGAGGTGCTCGACATCGTGCCCGGCGACTCGCTCATGCAAAGCCCCACCGCATTCGGCTGCAATCTCGGCGATTACACCTGATCGCGCTCACGCGCCGCGCCTGCCCGGGTTCGCCCCGGATGGCGCGGCTCTCAGCCTGAAGACCCGGGTCCATGTTCAATTGGTCGAACTTCGTCTCGCAATGCTTCAACGGCCTCGTGCTCGGCGCCTTGCTCGCGCTGATCTCATCGGGGCTGACCATCATCTACGGCACCCTCGGGGTTCTCAACCTTGCGCATGGCGCCATGTTCATGCTCGGCGGCTACGCGGGTTGGGTGGCCTTCAGCGTGACGCGTTCGTTCATCGCCGCGGTGATCGCCGGCGGGCTCTTCATGATGGTCGTGGGCGTGCTCGTCGAGCGCGTCATTGTTCGACATTTCTACAAGCGACCGCACGAGGATCAGCTCCTCGTCACCTTCGGGCTCGGCATCTGTCTTGTCGAGCTCGTGCGCTTTTTCTTTGGAAGCTTGTCGAAGTCGGTGCCGCCGCCGGCGCCGCTCGTGGGCATCACACCGCTCGGATTCATGTTCTACCCGACCTACCGGCTCGCGCTGCTTGGCATCGTGGCGATCGCCTTGCTGGCGCTCTACATCGTGCTCTACCGCACCCGTATCGGCATGATCGTGCGCGCCGGCATCGAGGATTCGGTGATGGTGGATTCGCTCGGCATCGACACGGACAAGGTGTTCATGCTCGTCTTCGGCATCGGCGCGATGGCGGCGGGGTTCGCCGGCATCGTCAACGCTCCGGTGGTGTCCCTCTCCCCCGATGTCGGCGAGGCGATCTTGGTGCAGACCTTTGTGGTCGTGGTCATCGGCGGCGTCGGATCGTTCCCGGGCGCGATCCTCGGCGGCTTGATCGCCGGTGAGATCATCAGCATCACCTCGATGTTCAATCCGGCATACTCCTACGTCATGTTGTTCATCGCCATGACGCTGGTGCTCGTGCTCCGGCCCTATGGGCTGCTCGGCACGGCCGGTCGCGAATGAGCCTCGCGGTCAGATGTTGAAGCGATCCCCTTTTCTTCTCTTGCTCGTGACGGCAGCGGGGCTTTTCGCCGCGCCCTTCGTCCTGCCTTTCCTCGGGTTTACGCCGACGACGATCAATCGCATCCTGGTCTGGGGCATATTCGGCATCGGCTTCGACATCCTGTTCGGCTTCACAGGCTTGCTCTCTTTCGGCCAATCCGCCTTTTTCGGAACGGGCGGCATGGTCGCGGCCTACCTCCTCACGGTGACGGACTTCCCCTCCGTCATCGCCGCGCTCGGCATCGGCACTCTGGTCGCCGGCATCGTCGGCTTCCTGGTCGGCATGATCGCGCTCAGGCGCACCGGAATCTACTTCGCGATGATCACCGTCGCTATCGCCGAGGTTTTTTTCTTCGTCGAGTTCAACCCTCTCTCCGCCTATACGGGAGGCGAGAATGGCTTGCCCGGCGTGCCGGCACCGACGCTTTACCTCGGCTTCACCACCATTCACTTCGATTCGGACACCCGCCTCTACGGGTTCCTGGCGTTCTGGTTCTTTATCGCGATGGCGATCGCGCTACGCATCGTGCGCTCCCCCGTCGGCGCCGTGTTGCGCGCCATTCGCGACAATCCGCTGCGCGCGGCCGCGGTCGGCCACAATATTCACGGCTACAAGCTGACCGCCTTCGTGGTCGCGGCAGCTTATGCCGGCTTCGCGGGCGGACTGCTCGGCCTCATGCAGGGCTTCATGCCGCCGGACGCCTTCACATTCGATACCTCAGGCCAGCTCGTGATGCAGACCGCCATCGGGGGCGCCGGCACGCTCTTCGGCCCGCTTCTCGGCGCGACCCTTTGGCTCTATCTCAGCGATTTTCTGCAGACCACTTTGCATCTCGGCGCCACCTGGAAGCTGGTGCTCGGCGTGATTTTCGTGCTTCTCGTCTGCTTCCTTCGCCGGGGGCTGATCGGGGGCATCGAGGACCTTTACGCCCTGCTGACGGGCACGCGCAGGAAGGCGGTGGCGATCACTCCCGTCGCCGCACCGAGCAGCCCCATCGCCGCCGAGCGAAAGCCCGTGACAGCGGAGCACGCCCGCAAGGCGGTGATCACCGCCATGGCGCCGCGGCCTCCTGCAAATGAGCCCAAGAACGAGGTTGTGCTCGAGGCCATGGCGCTGACCAAGCGATACGGGGGCGTGATCGCGAACAGCGGCATCGATTTCAGCGTGAAGCGCGGCGAGCGGCGCGGCATCATCGGACCGAACGGCGCCGGCAAAACGACGTTCTTCAGGATGCTCACCGGCGAGGTGAAGCCGACCTCGGGAAGCATCATTTTCGAGGGTCGCGACATCACCGGCATGGCGGTGACCGATGTCTCCCAGCTCGGCCTGACCAAGAGCTATCAAATCAACCAGCTCTTCAACCGGCTGACCGTTCGAGAAAATCTCACCATCGCGGCGCTCGCGTATTTGCGCGGAAAATTCCGTCTCGACCTGTTCGGCAACCCATATCAGGTCGAAGGGCTCGACGAGCAGGTCGAGAAAACGCTCGAGCTGATCAACCTGACGACGCGCGTCGATACGCCGGTCTCGCAATTGGCTTACGGCGAAAAGCGCAGGCTCGAGGTCGGGCTTACGGTTGCGACAAACCCCAGCCTGTTGCTGCTCGACGAGCCCCTGGCGGGCATGAGCCCGGCAGAGCGCATCGAGACCGTCGCTCTGCTGAAGTCGATCGGCCATGGGCGAACGATGATCATCATCGACCACGACATGGATTTGCTTTTCGAGCTCGTCGAAAGCGTCACCGTGCTGCAGGAGGGGAGCGTGCTCGCCAACGGCACGCCGGATGAGGTCAAGCGCAACGCGAAAGTGCAGGAAGCCTATCTCGGCGGCGTGCACGAAGGGTTGGCGGCCGAATGAGCATGCTCGAGGTCAGGGGGCTCAACGCCTATTACGGAGACAGCCATATCCTCTTCGACATTTCATTGCGCGTCGAGCGCAACGAGGTGATCGCGCTCATCGGCCGCAATGGAGCCGGCAAGTCGACAACCTTGAAGAGCCTGATGGGCGTCGTGAGGCCGCACACGGGCTCGGTGAGGTTCGACGGTCAGGAGATCGCCGGCAAGAAAAGCCACACGATCGCGCAGACAGGCATGCAGCTCGTGCACGAGGACCGGCGCATCTTCGGCAGTCTCAACGTCGAGGAAAACTTGGTGCTGGCGGCGATCAGCGCGCCGAACAAATGGCCGCTCGAGCGCATCTACGACATGTTTCCGCGGCTGAAGCTGCGTCGCGGCAGCCGCGGCACGGATCTTTCCGGCGGCGAGCAGCAGATGCTGGCCATCGCGCGCGCCCTCATCCGGGATCCGAAAATCATTCTCCTCGACGAACCTTTCGAAGGTCTCGCGCCCGTGATCGTGCGCGACTTGATGGCGGCCTGTCGCAAGCTGGTCGAGGCCGGACAGACGATGGTGCTTGTCGAGCAAAACCTCGCGGCCACGCTGGCGCTCGCGCAGCGCGCCTACATCATCAACAACGGGCATATCGTGCACGAGGCCCCGATCGGCGAGCTCAAGGCAAACCCGCTGGTGCTGCGCCGCCATCTCGGAGTTTGACTTCGCGACCCCGGGTGGCGCGGTCGTCGCATTGCAAGAGCAAATCGGGCATCTGCAGGGCTGGCAT
>JAFBAK010000017.1 GCA_019247795.1 Hyphomicrobiales bacterium
AGGCTTTCCCCGTCGAGCCTGATCTCGCCGCCTCTCGGATGCAAGATGCCGCTGATCGCTCGCAGGGTGGTCGTCTTGCCGGCGCCGTTCGCCCCGACGAGGGTGACGATCTGCTTGGTGTCGACGGTGAATGATACGCCCTTCAGCGCTTCGATATTGTCGTAAAAGACATGAATGGCATCGACTTCGAGAAGCGCCATGCTGGCTATCCTTCGGCCGGGGCGTCGAGCTGCCGGATGTGGTCGCTCGCATGGCGCAGGACGTCCGCCGGAACTCCCTTCGCACTACCGAGATAGGCCTCGATGACCTTCGGGTCGTTCTGCACCTCGGCCGGAGACCCTTCGGCAATCTTTACGCCATGATCGAGCACGGTCACCACGTCCGACATTCCCATGACGACGCGCATCTGGTGCTCGATCAGGATGATGGTCACGCCGAAAGTCTCGCGCACATGCCGGATGAAAGCCATCATCTCGGAAGTCTCGCGTGGATTCATTCCCGCCGTCGGCTCATCCAGCATGAGAAGCGACGGGCGCGTCGCAAGCGCACGGCCGATCTCGAGGCGGCGCTGTTCGCCGTAGGCGAGATTGCGCGCCAGCACATCACCGCGTCCTTGCAGCCCCACGAAGCGCAAAAGCTTGAGCGCAGTGTCATGCGCGCCTTGCTCGTCGCGACGCGTATGCGGCGTGTTGAAAAGCGCGCCCCACCAGTGGGAGTGGAGATGCAGGTGCATTCCCACCATCAAATTCTCGATCGCCGTGATGTTTCGGAACAGCCTGATGTTCTGGTAGGTGCGGCTGATGCCTGCGGCGGCCACGCGGTCGGGCGTGAGGCCATCGACGCGCTCGCCGCGGAACCAGATGCGCCCCGCCGAGATCTGCAGGTTCTGCATGATGCAGTTGAAGACCGTCGTCTTCCCGGCCCCGTTCGGACCGATGATGCTGTGGATGGCTTTGTCGCGCACATGAAGATCGAGCTCGCTTACGGCGGTCAGGCCGCCAAAGCGCATCGTCAGCCCTTCGGTCTTCAGGATCGCCTCGCCTACCACGCCATCCCCCTATTTCTCGAGACCTTGCGTGGCGAAGGAAGGGGTCTCGACGCCCGCCGCCACCGCGGACGGTGAATCCGGCTCGAGTTCGCCCGCAGCCGCGCGCAATTCGCGCTGTCGCGTTGCCGAAGGCCACAGGCCCTCGGGCTTGATCCGCATCATGATGATGAGCGCCGCGCCGTAGAAAAGGTAGCGGTATTCGCCGAATTCGCGCAGGAGCTCCGGCAAGCCGACGAGTGCGATGGCGCCGACGACGACCCCCGGCAAGCTCCCCATGCCGCCGACGATGATGAGGGCGAGCACATTGATCGAGATGAGAAGCTGGAAGCTCGAAGGGTAGATCGAGGTCAGCATCACTGCGAAGATGGACCCGGCAAGCCCCGCGAACGCGGCGCCTAGCCCATACGCGAGGAGCTTCACCTTCACGAGGTTGATGCCGAGCGCTTGCGCCACGTCCTCGTCATCGCGGACCGCCATCCAGGCCCGCCCGAGACGCGAGTTCTCGAGTCGCCAGGCGAAATACGCCGCCACCGCCGAGCAGACCAGCGTGAGATAGAAGAGCGAGACCGGATCGCTGAGCTCGATGTTGCCGAGCCGCGGCTTGGGGATCTGCAGGATGCCTTGCGCGCCCGCGAGCAGCGGCGCGGCCATGTCCGATTGCACGATCACGCGCACGATTTCGCCGAGCCCCATCGTGGCGACAGCCAGATAATCGCCGCGCACACCGAGCACGGGGATGCCGAAAAGAATGCCGACGATCACCGAGCAGAGGACCGCGATCGGCATCGCGGCCCAGTAGGAAAGGCTTGGAATCGAGGTCCAGGCCGCGAGCGCATGCGGGCTGTCGGCCGTGAGCAAGGCCGTCGTGTAGGCGCCGACCGCGAAGAAGGCGACAAAGCCGAGGTCGAGCAGCCCCGCCAGACCGACCTCGAGATTGAGCCCCATGCCCATCAGGACATAGAGCCCGACGAGCATCATCACCTGTCCGATATACGGGCCGGCGATGATCGGAACGAGCACGACGAGGACGATGCCGAGGATGATCTTCAGCGTTCTCACATGAGCATGCTGCGCCGGGCTGAGAAGGTCCATGCGCTCGTGCAATTTGGCGCGCAGCGATTTCGTCCACAGATAGGCCCCGCCGGCGGAAAGGATGAAGATGATCACCGCGCCCGTCGGGCTCAGTCCTTCCCAGGTGTAGAGCGTCTCGCGCAGATCGCCGATGAGCTCGCCGAACTGCAACATGATCTGGATGAGCTCTTGGAAAACGCCGAAGAAAAGCACGAAGGCAAGGCCGATGAGCACCGGCTTGCGCACGGTGACGGGCCCGAGAGAAAGTGCCGCCCCCAATACGGCGAGCACGGCTCCGGAAACGATGAGAATGACGGAACCGAGCGGCACGCCAAGGCCGAAGGTGAGCGTCTCGAGAAGAACCGGCGACAGGGCGATGAAGATCGGCCGCAAATCGAGAAGCGACATCGCGATCGCGAGAAGCGCGAGCGTGCCGCCCGCGACCGCTCCGGCGAGAAGCGCCTGCGTGGCAAGCGGCAAGAAGCCTCCCTCGTCTCCCAAGGGCCGCCGAGCCGCAACGGCGGCGCCGGCGCCAAGTCCGATGGCGATGAGCGCCGCGTCCCCGAGGGATACGACATCGACGACGATCCAGCGCGCGTCGATCAACGGCAAGATGCCGACAACCGCGATATAGACCGCGATCGCCCCGAAGATGAGGCCGAGCCTCACCGCCCGTTGCAGCGGGGAGCGCGCCACGCCCAGGTGATGGACGGGAGGGCTTTCCGACATGGCGCTCATGCGCGCTTCTTCGCCATCCGCTCGCCCATGATGCCGTAGGGCCTGAAGATCAGCACCATGATCAAAAGCGTGAAGGCAATGAGATCACGCAATTGGTAAGGCGCCGGAATGCCGATGCCATCGAGGAAGAGCGCCGGGCCGACCGATTCCACAATGCCGAGAAACAAGCCCCCTATCATGGCGCCCGGAACACTGCCGATGCCGCCGAGCACCGCCGCGCCAAAGGCCTTGATGCCCGGGGTGAAACCCATGAAGAAGTAGACCTGCTTGAAAACGAAGGCGTAGCAAACCCCGGCGATGCCCGCCATGGCGCCCCCGAGCGCGAAGGTGAAAACCACGACCTTGTTGACGTCGATGCCCATCATGGCGGCGGTGTCCGAATCCTCAGAAACGGCGCGCATCGCCGTTCCCATTCGGGTGCGCTGCACGATCACGTAGAGGACGAGCATGGAAACGAGGGCAGCGGCGACAACGAGAACCTCGACGAGCGGCACGCCGAAGCCGAACACGTCAAGCGTGTTCTTTTGCCATTTCGGGTCCGGATAGGCGCGCACGCCCGAGCCGAAAGCTCCCCGGAATGTCTGCTCGAGGAAGAACGAGACCCCGATGGCGCAGATGAGAGGAGCCAAGCCCCGAACACGGCGGAACGGACGATAGGCGAGGCGCTCGGTCAGCATGGCGATAAGCGTCGAGGTGCTGACCGCGACGGCGAGGATGCCGAGCATCGCCAACACCGGGTTCGTGTCTAAAAAGCCGCTTTCCGCGAATGAGGACGCCACGAAATATCCCGAGAAGGCCCCCGTCATCATGATGTCGCCATGGGCGAAATTGATGAGGCGCAAAACGCCATAGACCATGGTGTAACCGAGCGCGACGAGCGCGTAGACGCTGCCGATCGTGATACCGAAGACGAAGAAATCGAACCACTGGGCCGCGCCGTAGCGGGCCTTGACCAGCGTGCCGATCGTCCCCCCGATCACGATCACGATCACGCCGATGCGCAACGCCCATAACACCACGTCGACGAAGGTGAAGCGCGAGAGCGAGCTCAGCTTGGGGATGAAGGCTCGGCTTGCCGCGGCATCAGTCATTTTCGTTCATCGACCTTTGCAAATGCGCGACGGGAAAGAGGCGCCGCAGCGCCTCCCTCCCGTCGCTCCAGGCAGCTTGGCGATGTCGATCAAGGCCAGATCTTCTTCGGGTTCTCGCCGATCTTGAACGTCTTCGGGTCGCCGTTCGTGAATTCGTAGACCGCGGGCTTGAACTGCGCGCATTGACCGTATTGGTCGCAAGAGATCGGCCCGCTCACGCCTTCGAATTTGGTCGCGAACACGGCGTCACGCAGCGCCTTGCGGCCGATATAAGTCGCGCCGCTCGCATCCGTCTTCGCCACTTTCTCGATGGCCTTGAACGCGAGCTGCGCACCGTCATAGGCGTTCGCGTGGTAGCCCGAGATCGGTGCTTCGCCGTAGGCCTTCTTGTACTCGTCGACGAATTTCGGATAATTCTTACCCATCGATTCCGGCGACACGTCAGGATAGGTGATCCTGTAGCCGACGATGGCGGCGCGCGCCGCCTCGATGAGGTCGGGCGCCATCTGACCGGAGCTGCCGATGAGCGGCACTTTCTCGAGCCCCGGGATATCCTTCGACTGGCGCAGCAGCTGCGCGCCCGCAGCGACGAAGACTGGGGCATAGATCACATCGGGCTTCTCGGTCGCGACGCGCGTCAGAACCGGATGCATGTCGACATCCGTCGGCGACACGGCTTCCTGCGAAAGCACCTGGCCGCCGAGCTTCTTGAAATTTTCTCCCATGACGGTGGCGAGCTGCTGCGCATAAGGGCTGCCGTCGTGGACGGTCACGATCTTCTGAGCCTTGAGGACATCGTGCACATATTTCGCATCGGCGCGGCCTTGATCGATGTCGCTGTAGACGGTGCGCACCAACCCTGCATATTCGGGCTTGCGATCGGGCGCGGTGAGCGCCGGAGCCGTCGCCGCCGTGTCGATATCGGTGATGCCGGCCTTCCAGAGGATCGGCGCGCCGGGCGTTGCCGCACTCGAGCACGCCGGGCCGATGACGATCGCCGTTGCGGGATTGGATGAGAGCTTCGTCGCCGCCGTCTGGCCGCCTTCGGCGTTGCACCCGTCGTCCTCGACATTGAGCTTGATCGGATGCCCGACAAGCTTGCCGCCGATATCCTTGACGGCGATCTCGACGCCGCGTTTCTCATCGATGCCGAGCGCCGAATCGGCTCCCGACATCACCCAATAGGCGCCGATCTGGATGGGAGCGCCCTTCGGGATGACCAGCACGCCCATATCGTCGGTGACAGGTCCCTTGGTTTCCGCGGCATTGGCAGTTGCGGCGACGGCAAGCGCCGCTACCATCACCCCTCCGCAGATCGAAATTCGCCGACAGTTGAAGCCTCGCATACGACTTACCTCCCTTTTTCAAAAACAACATTTCTCGGAGCGTCCGCAGCCTCGGCGGTCTTTGAAGAATTGCCGGCCTCCGTCTCCTTTCGTTCGGTGCGGCGCCAGGTTTCGTCCGGCCCGACACCATTCTGCCCGACGCAATCGCGTTCGTCGATTCACTTTTGCGGAAGCCGACGAGCCCATCCCCAGGCTTGCGCAACTACCGTGCTCATGCAACTACGCGCTCAAGCAACCACCGCGCCGTAATGGCGCGGTGCTCGCGGCCTCGGCTCAGGAAAGCTGACTTGCCCTCAGGACGCCGTCTTCTCTGCCATGACCCCATAGCGTCCGATGATGAAGCCATTGCCGATCGTGCCAGTCTCGGGATCGTTCATGCGACGGAAGGCAACCGCGCCTCCCAGCACTTCAGCGAAAACCTGTCCTGCCCGCTTCGCGTCCTCCTCGGATGGAAAGGCGATCTCTTTTTGGACCGCCAGCGTGCCATCGAGGCCGCGGAAAACCGGGATGACCCCGAATTTGTTGAACGTACTCATTGCCCTATGCCCACAATCTCTACGTCGCGTAATTTAAGTAAACCGCAATTCAAGAGACGAGTCCATCGATATTAAACATGATTTCGTGACCGTTATGTAATTCTAAACCTCCTCCATTTTGAGATTATTTGCCGCGTCAGTGCTGAGGGAATCTTGAGCGCAAGCTCAGTATTGTTTTTCAGGTAAGAGCACGCTTGAGCCATTTATCTCTCATTACTTCGACCACATGAGAGCGTCGTCCTCCCGCCTGTCCGAAACGCAACGACATCAAGACCTTGACGATCAAAACCGGGAACGGGCGAAGCTCGTGTTCAGGCGCTTGCCAAGGCAAAGGCCACGCGACATAGCCTGTCTCCATGACGACGCGAGCTTTCGATGTTGTGGTGATCGGCGCCGGCATCGCCGGCGCGACGGCGGCGGCCCATATCGCCGCTGAACGTCGTGTGGCCCTTGTGGAAGCGGAGGACGCCCCCGGCTACCACACGACGGGGCGATCGACCGCATTGTGGATCCTCAACTATGGGCCTGCGGATGTGAGGGCCATGACGGCGCTCTCGCGCACATTCTTCGAGGCGCCCCCTTCCGGCTTCAGCGAAACGCCGCTCATGAACCCCCGGCCCGTGCTCACGCTCGCGACCGCTGCGCAAGAGGCAGGCTTTCGCAAGATGCTGGCGCAGAGCCGGGGCACGCGCGAGCTCTCGGCCGCCGAGCTCAAGCAACGGGTTCCGGCGTTGCGGCCAGGCTATGCGGTCGCCGCCGCCATCGAGGACGACACCTTCGAAATGGACGTCGCCGCGCTGCTCCAAGGGTTCCTGCGGCAGCTTCGCGCCTTGGGCGGCGTGCTCGCCCTGCGCAGCCGGGCGGGGCGGATCGAGCGTCGCGCCGGGGAGTGGCATGTAGAAGTTTCGGGTGGCGGGATTTTCAGCGCACCGATCGTGGTCAATGCCGCGGGTGCGTGGGGCGATGAGGTGGCGGCCCTCGCCGGCGTCGCGCCGCTTGGCCTTCAACCCAAACGGCGCACCGCGCTCATCATCGATCCGGCACCCTGGAAGGTGAGCGATTGGCCAGCGGTCAGCGATGCGGTCACAAGCTGGTACGTCAAACCCGAAGCACGCACGAAGCTCCTGGTCTCGCCCGCCGAGGAGACCGACATGCCGCCCCATGACGCGGCGCCCGAGGATATCGATATCGCCATCGCGATCGACCGCATGCAGCAGGCGCTCGACATCGAGGTAAGGCGGGTCGAGCACAGTTGGGCGGGCCTGCGCAGCTTCACGCCGGATCGGAGCCTCGCCATCGGTTGGGACCCGAAGGCCGAGGGCTTCTTTTGGAGCGTCGGGCAAGGCGGCTACGGCATCCAGACCTCTCCGGCTCAAGGACAGCTCGCGGCCGCCCTGGTTTGCGGCCGCGAGCCCGGCGAGGCTTTGGGTTTCGCAAAGCTCGTAGATCCCGCACGCTTCACGAGATAGCGAACCGGAGCTGCCCGCTTCAGAGTGAAGACGGCTCTCATTTCGTCAAATTTATTTACTTTTCAACGAACTATATACAAAATTGCAGGGAATCAGAACCCGTACGGATGGAACCCTCCCCCTCTGGCGCACGTTACTCGCAATCGGAAATGCGTTAGGGAGATTGCTGGATGAAAACCCTTGGCACGATGATGTTCGCGGCGGTGATGGGCGCCGGCGCTTTGGCGATCACGAGCACGGGCGCGTCGGCGCGCGTCGTCTGCAACGACGAAGGCGATTGCTGGCACGTCAAGACCGACTATCAATATCGTCCTGAATTCCACGTCACGGTCCACCCGGACGACTGGCGCTGGAAGGAAGGCGACAGTTACCGCTGGCACGAGCATGAAGGCCGTGGCTATTGGAACCACGGCGCCTGGACCGATTTCTGATCACTCAGGTTGCAGGATACGAAAGAAGGCCCCGCCCCGGTGGGGCCTTTTCTTTTACAGGGAAGGTGAAAACCGAGGATTGATGAAGTACCGCCTCGATGCATTAATGCACCTCGGCCCTTTCCTGCGCGGCGATGAAGCCGAGGGAGTGCGCTCGTGAGCGAAGAACCCGTCATGGATGTCGCCCATCTCGGCCATCTCGAGCTTTTGACCGCCAAACCGGAAGAGAGCCTGCGCTTTTTCGTCGATGTCATGGGAATGACGAAGAGCGGCCAAAGTGGCGATTCGGTCTATTTGCGTGCTTTCGACGATTACGAACGCTATTCGCTCCAGCTCACGGCTTCCCGCACCTCCGGGCTTGGCCACGCGGCCTTCCGGGCGCGCAGCCCCCAGGCGCTCCGGCGGCGCGTGCAAGCGATCGAAACGAGCGGAGCCGGCATCGGCTGGCAGGACAACGAGTTCGGCCACGGCCCGGCCTATCGATTTCATGACCCGGACGGACATGTCGTCGAGCTTTATTATGAGACGCAGTGGTATGAGGCCCCGCCGCCGCTTCGCCCCGCTCTCAAGAATCAGGCCCAGCGCTTTCCGGCCCGCGGCGTGAATGTGCGCAGGCTCGACCATTTCAATTGCCTTGCTGTCGATGTGCGGGCCAATCGCGAATTCTTCGAGACATATCTCGGATTTCGCCTCACCGAGCAGATCGTGCTCGATTCAGGGGAAGAGGCCGGCATGTGGCTGACAGCGACCAACAAGAGCTATGACTTCGCCTACACGAAGGAAGCCCATGGCGTGAAGGGACGCTTCCACCACATCACTTATGCGCTCGACAGCCGCGAGGACGTTCTTCGCGCGGCCGATATATTTCTCGAGGCCGGCGTACCGATCGAAACGGGGCCGCACAAGCATGCAGTTCAGCAGACCTTCTTCCTTTACGTGTTCGAGCCGGGCGGACATCGCGTCGAAGTGGCCAATGCCGGAGCTCGTCTCGTGCTGGCGCCCGATTGGAAGCCGATCCGATGGTCCGAGACCGAACGAAAGAAGGGCCAAGCCTGGGGACTGAAGACCATCGAGAGCTTCCACACGCATGGCACGCCGCCGCTGCCCGATCAGTTCGAGGACGGTGAGGACGACGTGACCAAGCAGATTGCCTCTTGATCCTCCTCGACAGGGTGCGGCCTCTATTGCCGGCTAGCACTATCTTCCACGCCGAATTTCAAGACGATCGAAAGAGACGAACTCGATGATCATCGACTGCCACGGCCATTACACGACTGCGCCGAAATCGCTCGAGGACTGGCGCAATCGCCAGATCGACGCCATCAAAGATCCATCGGCGAGGCCCAAGGTCTCCGAGCTCAAGATCGGCGACGATGAATTGCGAGCCTCGATCGAGGACAATCAGCTCCGGCTGATGCGCGAACGCGGCAGCGATCTG
>JAFBAK010000074.1 GCA_019247795.1 Hyphomicrobiales bacterium
CGGCGGGCGGTGTCGTCAGTGCCACCATGCGCGTCCTCGCCGGCAGACCGAGACGCAATCGGCGATCGGAGAGCGACAAGGCGCCGCCGAGCGCCATCACCACGGCGCCCAGCCAGATGAAGAGGACGAGCGGCTTCCAATAGAGCCGCACGCCGACGCGCCCGTCGGGCTCGCTGTCGCCAAGCGATGCGTAGATCTGGCCAAAATCCTTGGTCAGCAAGCCGACTTGCGTGGTGGGCGTGCCCCGCACCGTGTAGATGCGCTTCGTCGACACCACCTCACCAACGGGCACGCCGGCATCCGCGATCGAGAAGCTCGCCGCGGTCTCGCGGTAATTCGGTCCCTGCTGGGGCGAAAGGCCGGTGAGCGTCAAAGTGTAGCCGCCGACATTGCGGGCTTCGCCCACGCGCATGAGCGTGATCGTCTCGGCATGCCAAGCTGTCGCGGCGATGCCGATGACGGTGAGGCCCAGTCCTGCATGCGCGAGCGCCGATCCATAGGCCTGCCGCGGCAGGCCGGCCGCTCGCTTGAGCGCAAGCCCTGCCGTAGCAGGCCCGAACGCGCCGGCGGGGAAGGAGCGGGTCACGATCTCGGTAACCGAGCCGAGGATCAGGAACACCCCAAGCCCCGCGCCGAGCGGCGCCAGCACCGGCCCTCCCCCATGCACGATGCGCAGAACCAGCGCGACCAGGATGGCAAGACCGAATGCCGCCAACAAGCGTTGCGCGGTGCCGAGAAGGTCACCTCTCTTCCATGCGAGCGACTGCCCGAAAGGCAGCGCCAGGAGAAGAGGTGCGAGAAGCGGCAAGACCGTCGCATTGAAATAAGGCGCGCCGACGGAAATCTTGTCCGACGTCACGGCTTCGAGCGCCAACGGATAAAGCGTCCCGATGAGCACGGAAGCCGCCGCCGAGGCGAGCAGCAGGTTGTTCAGGACCAGCGCACCTTCGCGCGAGATCGGCGCAAACAACCCTCCTGGCTTAAGCTCGCTCGCGCGCAAGGCGAAAAGCGTGAGCGACCCGCCGATGAAGAAGGTCAGGATGCCGAGAATGAAAATGCCGCGCGCCGGATCGGAAGCGAAGGCATGGACCGAAGTCAGCACGCCCGATCGCACGAGGAAGGTACCGAGGAGGGACAGAGAGAAGGTGAGGATCGCAAGGAGCAGCGTCCACACCTTGAGGGCGTCGCGCTTTTCCATCACGAGCGTCGAATGTACGAGGGCCGTGCCGGCAAGCCACGGCATGAGGGAAGCGTTCTCGACCGGGTCCCAGAACCAGAAGCCGCCCCAACCAAGCACGTAGTAAGCCCAATAGGAGCCCATGGCGATGCCGACCGTGAGGAAGCTCCAGGCGAGAAGCGTCCAGGGCCGCACGAAACGCGCAAAGCTCGCGTCGATCCGGCGTTCGATCAGTGCGGCGACCGCGAAGGCGAAAGCTACCGAAAAGCCGACATAACCGAGATAGAGAAGCGGGGGATGGATGGCGAGCCCGATATCCTGAAGCACCGGGTTGAGATCCTGCCCCTCGGCGGGGGCGGGATCGAGCCTGAGGAAGGGGTTGGAGGTGAAGACGATGAAAGCGAGAAAGGTCGCCGCGATCAGGCCTTGTATCGAGAGCACACGCGCGTGCAGCCGTGGCGGCAAGCCATCCCCGAAGAGCGCCACGAGCGCACCGAAGATCGCGAGGATCAAAGCCCAAAGCAGCATCGAGCCTTCGTGGTTGCCCCACACTCCCGTCACCTTGAAGATCAGGGGAACGGTGGAATGCGAATTCTCGGCAACCGTGGCGACGGAGAAGTCGGAGACCACGTAGCATGCGGTGAGCATCGCGAAGGCGATCACGATGAAAGCCGACATCGCGAGCATCAGTGGGCGTGTAAGCGCCATCATCTGCCGATCGTCGCTCGCGCTCCACGCAAACGGAGAGACCGCGAGCAAAATCGCCATGGCGAGCGCGAGAAGAAGTGAGAACAAGCCGATTTCGGCGAGCATGAGCAGGTTACCTACAAGGGAAAGACGCGCCGACACGCTGTCGGCGCCGCTCCTCTATGTTCTATTTTGGCGCATGATCCGATCGCAAAACGCTTCAGATTTTAGCAATTTCGATTTGCCCTTCGCGCTCGCCAAATCACCTATTTCGAGGCCGCCACGCCCTCGCCTCGCCAAAGGCCCTGGCGCTTCAAGGCTTCGACCGCCTCGCGGGGCATATAGCGCTCATCGTGCTTTGCGAGAACATTATCGGCCACGAGCGAATGGTCGGGACGGAGCACGCCCTCTGCCACCACTCCCTGCCCTTCTCGGAAGAGATCGGGCACGATCCCTTGATAGGCAACGTTCACCTCCTTGGCGGTGTCGGTGATCACGAAGTCGATGCGATCGCCGGTGCGGGTGACGCTTCCCTCCTTGACGAGGCCGCCAATCCGCACGCGCGCGCCAGGAGCGACGACACCGCCGGCGACCTCGCTCGGCGTGTGGAAGAAGACGATGCTTCCCGAAAGCGCGTAAAGAGCGAGTCCAACCGCCAACCCCAGCATCGCGATTGCGATGGCGATGAGCCCCAATCGCCGGCGCCTGCGCGATGAGCGGCGACGCTTGCCGAGATCGACCGCGACGCTCACGGCTGCGACGCCCTCTCCGCAGAAGGCGATCCCGATTCTTTCGGGGGGCCGGTGGTTTCAAGCCCGGTCGCTTGGGCCACTTCGAGAAGGCGCGTTCGCGAGGCTTCGTCCGGCAACGCCGCGCGGGCTTCAGCGAGCGCTGCCCGCGCCTTTTCCGTCTCGCCGAGCACCGTCAAAGAGCGAACGAGGCGCGCCCATTCCTCGGCTGAGCCACCTTGTTGTTGCAAGCGCGCCGCGAGCCCCGCCACCATGGAACGAATCGCATCCCCTTGCGCCGCAGGCGCGAGGCCGGCGATCGCGGCAGCCTTGTCTTCCGCGGGGCGGGTCAGCGCCGCAAGATGGGTCTCGACGGCGGCGCGCCAGGGCACATCGGAAGGGGCATCGGCAAGCATTGTTCGCAACGTCGCGGCGGCTTCCTCACGCCGCCCATCCTGCTCGAGCCCGATCGCCTTGAGGAAGCGTGCTTTCGGGTGTTTCGGATCGAGCGAAAGCGCCTTGTCGAGCGCCTCACCCGCTTCGCGGGTCACCACGCCATCCGCCACCGCCATTCGCGCTTCGGCAAGATCGGCAAGGCGATCAGGCGTCTCACCAAGGAGGCGCAATGCCTCGGAACGGGCGCGCAAGGCATCAGCGAAGCGGCCGAGCCGCAGATAGATCGGGGCGAGCACCTCGAAGCCTTTTCCGTCTTCCGGATGCTCGACGAGATGCGCTTCGACGCGCCCGATCATGCTCGTGAGATCCGGCTCAGCCGTGCTCCCAAAAGCGGAGCCGAAAGGGCGCGAAGGAATGCCGGGCGATCCCAACTCGGCATAGAGCGACAACGAAAGCGCGGGCACTCCCAAAAGAGCCACGAGCGCGACGATGCGCCGGTGCCAGGTGGCTGTCCTTGAGGCCCCTTCAGGTGCATCTCCAGGCTCGGGGCCGATCTTGCGCGCCGCCACGCTTCTGAGAAGCAGCCGCGCCGCTTCGTTGCGCGCGGCCTCGACACTTGCCTCGTCGAGAAGCCCATTGTCGCGGTCGCGTGCGATCTCGGCGAGCCGCAAGTGATGCAAATCAACGGCCGATGCGCTCCTCGAGCCGAGCCGCCCCGTGCCGCGTGCGAGCGGCACAAGGACGAAAAGGATCGCGGCGACGAGCATCGCGACGAAGATCAGGTGAAGCGCCATGGCCCTCCTTACCTATCCTCGCGATATGGCGGCAAGTGGGCTCGTGGAGTTGGACATGCGCCACTGCCTTGAACGCACGAGCGATGACCGCGTCCTGCCTCTCGTCATCAAGCCGCCGGCAGCACGATCTCGGCGCGAAGGCCGCCGAGAGGCGAGGCGCCGAGCGTGAGCTTGCCCCCATATTGGCTCGCGATGTCTGTCACGATCGAAAGCCCAAGCCCCGAACCCGGTTTCGTCTCGTCGAGCCGCATGCCGCGGCGCATCACCTCGGCGCGCGCCGTGTCGGGAAGGCCGGGACCGTCATCGTCGACGGTCACCGCAAGTCTTGGCGGCGCTCCCGCTTTCCCCTCCGTGAGGCGTCGCGCCGCGATCCGCACATCGAGGCTGCTCCATTTGCCGGCATTGTCGAGGAGATTGCCGATCATCTCCTGCAGATCCTGCCGCTCTCCGCGAAAGCGCAGCTCCTCGCCGCCTTGCGAGACGATGTCGAGCCGGCGCGAGGGGTGGATCTTCTCAAAAACGCGGGCGATCTCGGCGATCACGGGGGAAACCGGGGTCGCGCCGACCGGTGAGCCGCTGAGGGCGGCGGTACGCGCGCGATCGAGGTGCCACGATATCTGATCGCGCATGATCGCCGTCTGCTCGGCCAGCTTTTCGATTGGAGCGTCCGGCAGATTGCGGAATTCGTTCATGATCACCGCAAGCGGGGTTTTCAAAGCATGGGCGAGATTGCCGACCTGCGTGCGGGCGCGCTCGAGAATGGTGCGGTTCGCGGTCAAAAGCAGATTGATCTCCTGGGCGAGGGGAGCGATGTCGCGGGGAAAATCGCCCTCGAGCACATCCGCGTCCCCTCGCCTGATCGCCTGCACTTCGCGCGACAGGCGCGAGAGGGGACGAAGACCGAAACGCACCTGGGCGAGTGTGGTGGCCGTCAACGCAGCGAAGAGAAGCGCGAAGGCCGCGACGAGGGTGAAATCGAAGCGCTGCACATCCGCGTCGATCTCCTCGGCGCGGGCCGCGACCGCGATCCGGAAACGGCCGTCGTCGCCGAAGTCGATCGTGCGCTGGACGATGCGGAGCCTTTGCTCGTCCGGTCCCTCCACATAGCCTTCCCGCCGCTCGCCCCTGAGATCCTCGACCGGGGATTGGGGCAGGAGCTGGAGCCTTGCGCCGACGAGCGAGTTGGAGCCGCCCACCGACGGACCGGGCACGTCGAACTTATCCACTTGCCAGTACCAGCCCGATAGCGGCAGATCGAAACGCGGCTCGCCGAAATTACCGGCCTCGGACAATTTGCCTTGAGGGTCCTGGCTCACCGCGGCGACGATTTCCTTGAGATAGACATAAAGCCGTTCGTCGTAGGAGCGCTCGGCTGTGCGGCGGTAAAGCGTCGTAAGGGCGAAACCCGCGACCAAAAGGATCGCGGCGCACAGCACGGCCGCCGAGGCCAAGAGCCGTGCCGCGAGCGGCCAGGAACGGCGAATTGAGCGACTGCGGTTATCGGTTGCCGTCATCGGCGGACGGCGGCACGACCCGTCATCAGGCCTTCTCCGCGGGCGGCGCCGCCATGTAGCCAAGGCCGCGTACTGTCTGAATAAGGTCGCAGCCCAGCTTGCGGCGAATGCGGCCCACAAACACCTCGACCGTGTTGGAGTCGCGATCGAAGTCCTGGTCATAGAGATGCTCGATCAGCTCGGCACGTGAGACGATCCGTCCTTCATGATGCATGAGATAGGAGAGCAAGCGATACTCATGGGAGGTGAGCCTCACAGCCGCCCCATCAACGACGACCCGGCCTGAGCGCGTGTCGAGTTTGACGGGCCCGCAGACGAGTTCGCTCGTCGCGTGACCGGTGGCGCGACGCAGAAGAGCCCGCAGGCGCGCCAAGAGCTCCTCGAGGTGAAAGGGCTTGGTCACGTAGTCGTCGGCACCCGCGTCGAAGGCGTTCACCTTGTCGCTCCAGCGATCGCGCGCCGTGAGAACCAGGATCGGCATCGTCTTGCCCGCGGAGCGCCAGGAGGTGATGATGGAAGCACCATCCATTTTGGGAAGGCCGAGATCGAGCACGACGGCGTCATAGGGTTCCGTCTCGCCGAGATATTGCCCCTCTTCTCCATCGAGGGCGCGATCCACGGCGTAACCCGCCATTTCCAGCGCCGAGACGATCTGGCGATTGAGATCGCGATCATCCTCGACGACGAGCAGTCTCACTGTCTCTCTCCTTCATTCCTGACGTTTCAGGAAGCTCGTCATAAACCTTCGTGCGCTCGCTGTCAGCGCGCGCCGACACGAAGGCCCGAGGCCGCATCGACGAAAATGCGCGACACGTGACCGTCGCGGCCGATCGCTGTGATCAGGTACACGAGGCCTGTCTCCGTCTTGCACAGTTTTGCACCGACCTTTTCGCCCGCGCCGGCGGCCTTGAGCGCAACGAGAGGCTGCACGGCGTGGTGCTCCTCGATCGCCTCGCGCATCTCATGAGTGGAGAGGCACGCCTCGATTTTCGGCGCGCCCGACTCCGCGGCGGGCTTGACCACGCTGAGCGCCGTCACGGCGAGAATCGGTAAGAAGGGCATGGTGGCACTCGTTGTGCCGGCAAGCCACTGAACGGGTCCTGAACGCGCGGCTTTCCTGCGAACCAGGCATCGCGCAGCGCTCCTTCTTCGGCTTTCGTCGAATTATCTTGGCTCACCTTGAGGCCCGCGATAGGTCGGCACGGGACGTTCGTCGCAAAGCAAGGTCTCCCGATGCAGCAAGCGCCATTTGAGGTCGTTCAAGGCCTTCGAGAAGACCGCCGCAGGACCCGCCCTCGGCCGCTTTCGCGCAAAAGGCTTCGGCGGATTTCCTGGCTCGTCGCGTCAGCCATCGCATCGCTCGTGCATGCTCAGGACGTGCGGGCGATCGTCGGTGGCGCGCCAGCCGAAGAGGCGATCGGGCAAAGCCTGGTCATGGTGCTTGCTGAAGGCGGCGGCGCCTGCTCGGGCGTCATCATCGCACCGCGAGCCATTCTCACCGCCGGCCATTGTCTGCCGAGGGGCCACCAGATCCGGGTCTATGCGCCCTCCGGTGACAAGGCAGGGGCGCCGCGCCTGATCGTTCCCGCTGCGAGCGCGCTGAACCCTCTCTATGCGCCAAACAGCATCGGCACGCGCCGACGCTCCGTCGATCTTGCCCTCATCCGATTACCTGAAACCTTGCCACCGCCCTACACCGCCTTGAGCCTTTCCTCGACCGCGGCTCCAGACCAGGGTGAGACCATCGTTCTGGCCGGCGACGGACTTTCGCAGGAAGGGGTTGCCGCCTCATCCGGAAAGCCGCGGAGCGTTTCGCTTCCTGTCATCGAGCCTTTTGGACGTGGCAACATCCTGCTTTGGGCCGCGCCGGCCGATGGCGCGGGTTCGGGAGCGTGCGAAGGCGATTCCGGCGGCGCGATGCTCACCCCTCGAGGCGCTCTCGTTGCGATCATTGCCTTTGCCGAAGGGACCGGGCGTTCTCGCTGCGGCAAGTTGACCCAAGGTGTTCTCGTCGCGCCGCAGCGGCAATTTATCGACACTAAGCTCGACGAGTGGGGCGAAAGCGCCCGTTGGACGGATCAGTAGGATGGTCTAAGATCGAGATATGACAGTGCTTCGCCCTTTTCTTTCGCGCCTGACGCTTTTGGCCGCCATTATCCTGCCGGCGGCTCTCCACGCCACGGCGTCTTTCGCAATCGTCGGAGGCGAAGAGGCGTCGAGCTCGTCAAATGCGCGGCGCTACACGGTGATCGTGCAAAGTCAGAAGGGAGAGCTCTGCTCTGGTGCAGTGATCGCCCGCAACCTCGTGCTCACGGCCGCCCACTGCGTCATCCCGAAAACCAAATACCGCGTCATCTCTTTCGATCAAAACTTCGTTCCAACGGCGATCGGCGTCGCCGCCGCGGCGCGCAACCCTTCTTTCAGATTGCGCGGGCGTCCCGATCAGCAGACCGGCCTCGACATTGCCGTTCTCGAGCTTTCAGAGCCCTTGAGCGGCGACATCAAACCGCTCGCGATCTCGAGCGACCTCGGCGTGTTGTCACCCTCGAGCGAAGTCACCGTTTCGGGCTTCGGACTCAGCCGCTACGGCGATCGGGCTTCGGCCGGCAAGTTGCGGTTTGCTCATTTGCGAGTTGCCGGCGTCGCCGATATCGGCGTGCCCAGCCTCGCGCTCACCTCTGACGGCACCCCCGAGGGACGAGGCCGGAGTGCTTGTCTTGGCGATTCGGGCGGCCCGATCGTGGTGGAGAATTATTTCCAGAGCGTGCTCGTCGGGTTGGTGAGCCTCGCCGATGCCGAGCGTGGCAAAGTGCCCTGCGCCGGCGTGACTTTCGCCACACCTGTCGCCTTGCCCGAGGATGTATCCAGCCGCATGCAGGCAACCGCCGGCGGTGGTGGTCCTGCCTTAGAGGCGTTGCAGACACTGGAGCGCGGCATCAGCCGAGATGGCGGCGGCTCTCGCTGAGCCGACATGCCTCTCCCCCAATTCGTGCAAGGATCGCCGCCAAGTGCATCCTGATGTCCACGGGCGGGGCTCGCGCAATCGCTCGCCAAGCGAAAGGCCTTCATTGTTGCGGATTGCGTTGGTGCGAATTGCACGATGAAAGGTCGCGAGAGGCAAATCACGGCAGCGACATGACCCGGATGTTGACGGGCCGAGCCTAAGCTCGACCGAGCCCAAGCTCGACCAGCCCAAGCTGGGGCGGCGCTGAGTTGCGAGCTACTTCACCACGACCCGCGCGCCGAGGGGGACGCGTTCGTAGAGGTCGATCACGTCGATGTTGCGCATTCGAATACAGCCGGACGAGACCGCATGGCCGATGCTCTCGGGCTCATTCGTCCCGTGGATGCGATAGAGCGTATCCTTGTTGTCCTGGAACAAATAGAGCGCCCGGGCTCCCAAGGGATTGTCAGGCCCACCCTTGAGCCCGCCCGCATCGACGACCGGCTTGAGATGCGGCCAGCGAGCGATCATATCGGCCGGCGGCAGCCAACCCGGCCATTCCTTTTTCGCGCCGACCTGCGCGATTCCCGACCATTTGAAAGCTTCGTCGCCAACCCCAACTCCATAGCGGATCGCCTTCCCATTGGCCTCGACGAGGTAAAGAAAGCGATGCGGCGTATCGATGACGACGGTGCCGGGTGGCTCGCCGGTCGGGTTGTCGAGCTCGTAAGGGAGATATTGCGGATCGATTGCCGCGGTCGGCACGAGCGCCATCCATTCGGCGTCATGCGAGCTCACGACTGGCGATGGGATGCTCTTATAGCATCCAGCCAAGCCGAATATCAGGCCAATGGCGGCGAGGCGAAATGTGAGGCGCATGCGCGGAAGGTCCAGCGAGGAGTCGAACTTCATGTAGCCTGCTTCCCGGAATTTTGCCAACATGGGTTAAACGGCTCTGGCGCAAATATGTTCGAGCCGTCGCATTCGTGCCACATCCAAGGCCGTCGCGCAGAACTTTATGTTGTGCGCTAGATCATTCCTCCTTCCTCTGCCACGCGCCGGACGTGCGAAAACCAAACCCTCTTTGTCCATAGCCGCCATATTCAAATGAGCACGCTGTACGTCACCCACCCTGTTTGCCTCGACCACGAATCGCCTCCGGGGCATCCCGAGCGGCCGGACCGCCTGCGGGCCGTATGGCGAGCGCTCGACGAGCCGCGCTTCGCCGCGCTCGATCGGCGCGAAGGCAGCGCGGCCGATCCAGCCCTCGCGCTGCTCGCTCATGATGAGCGCTACTGCGAAATTCTCCCGACGCTCATTCCTCCGGAAGGCCGGATCGCGCAAATCGACGCCGACACTTACCTCTCGGCGCATTCTTGGCCCGCCCTTCTGCACGCCATGGGAAGCGCGGTTCAAGCAGTCGAAGCGGTTATGCAAGGCGAGGTGAAGAACGCCTTTTGCGCAACGCGCCCACCCGGCCATCACGCCGAGCGAGCGCGTGCCATGGGGTTTTGCCTCTTCAATCACGTGGCCGTCGCGGCCCGCCAGGCACAGCGCAAGCAAGGTGCGGAGCGCGTCGCGATCGTCGATTTCGACGTGCACCACGGAAACGGCACCCAGGACATATTCTGGAGCGACGCTTCCGTTCTTTACGCGTCGAGCCATCAATGGCCGCTTTACCCCGGGACGGGTGCCGCGTCAGAGACGGGCGAGCACGACAATATCGTCAATTTGCCTTTGGCGAGCGGGACCGGACCGCAGGTTTTCCGCGTCGCTTTCGAAAGCGTGATCCTGCCGCGCGTCGATGCGTTCAATCCCGATCTCATCGTGATCTCCGCAGGTTTCGACGCGCATCGCCGCGATCCCCTGGCGAGCCTCGATCTTGGAGAGGAGGAGTTCGGCTGGGCGACGCGCCGGCTGCTCGAGATCGCGGAGCGCCGCTGTGCGGGACGCGTTGTCTCGGTGCTCGAGGGCGGCTACGATCTTGCCGGACTTTCAGCTTCCGCCGCTGCCCATGTCGAGGCGCTCATGGAGGCGTGAGCCCTTCATGAAGGTCGCGCAAAGTGGCGCATGTCGAAGGATCGGCGAGGCCATCCACGCGCTCGGGCCTGAAATGGCGCTGAAATGCCGCCACGACCTGTTGCGTTTCAAGCCCGTAGGATCCTGTCGGCTCGACCGCATATCCATAAGCCGCAAGGGAGCCTTGCAACGCGGCCACGCTTGGACCCTCGTCGCCCGGGGCAAGGCCGTCTCCTTCGACCAAAGGCGCCGGCAGGACAAAATGGCCGATGCCAGCGCGATGCAGCCTTTCCCAGGGAAAGCGCTCCCCTGGATCTTGCTTGCGCGAAGGCGCGATGTCGGAATGGGCAAGAACCCGCGCGGGTGCGATCTGCCAACGTGAAAGAATGTCGCCGCACAGCGAGATCACCGCCTCGATTTGCGCGTCTGAGAACGGCGGATTGCCGCCGTCATGACCGGGGTGATCGATCTCGATGCCGATCGAGCGGGAATTCAGATCCGTCTGACCATGCCAGGATGACTGCCCGGCGTGCCAAGCGCGCCTCTCTTCACTCACCAGCGCGAATATCGCGCCTCCGTTATCGACGACGTAGTGACTGGAGACCTCGGAACGCGGATCCGTGAGCCTTGCGATCGCCCCTTCAGCGTGCGGCATCCCGGTATAGTGCAGGACCAGCATGTCGATGCTGGCCCTGCGTTGTCCGTGGTTTGGCGAGGCAATGGAAAAGTATCGAAAACCCGAAGCCATCACGAAGATGCCGGAGAAGCGACCATCCCCCGGGGTGATGGGCAAAATGCCGTCACGCGATCAGCGGCAATAGACGTTGCCGTAATAGTCGCGATAAGTGCCGTAGGGGCAGGGCGCAGTCGCCGCACCGACCACGGCCCCCGTGGCCCCGCCTGCGATCGCGCCGATCGCAGCGCCACGCCCGCCGCCAGCCGCGCCACCGATCAAAGCGCCGGTACCTGCACCGAGAAGCCCCCCGCCCACCGCGCGTTCCTCCGGCGTGTTGCAAGCGCCCAGCGCGAGCACCAGCACCGCAGCCGTTATGACCTTCTTCATCTTGAACTCCCTTCAGCGATTCCGAATGCGTAACCGGCATATCGGCATTCCATGCTAGGCGCTAGCGCCCGCTGTCGCCAGCGGCACCGCCTGCCAAGCTTAACGCTCCGAGGCGAGGTTCAGGTTCCGGGGAGGCCCGGAAAACGCCTCAATTTAACCATAGCGCGCCCGAACATCGCTTTTCGTGCTTTGATATGCATGTCCCGCGCAGGAGGAAACCGATCCCGTGCCGTTCTCGCGTCTCTTGTCGCTTCTGTTATTCGCCTCTCTTCTCGCCGGCTGCGCGCAATTCCAGCAAGTCCCCTCAGCGAGCGGTGAAGCCGAGCAGGAGACGCTCCCAGAAGTCGAAATGGCTCAAGGCGCCGATGCGAGGGCACGCGCGCAGGCACTGCGCCCGCGGATCGAGCGACATGCGCAAGAAAACGAGCTTCCGATTGCACTTGCCAACGCGGTCATTCGCATCGAAAGCAATTTCAATCCGCGGGTCGTCCATGCCGGCAATTATGGGCTGATGCAGATCAAGCTCGCCACCGCGCGCGCCGTGGGCTTTGGGGGATCGGCGGCCGACCTCCTCGACCCTGAAACCAACCTGCATTACGGGCTGAAGTATCTCGGTTCGCTCTATCAGCAATCGCAAGGCGATCTCTGCATTACGATCATGAAATATCAAAGTGGACATCGGGCCCTGCGAATGAGCGCAAGCAATCGCGCCTATTGCCGACGAGTGAAAGGCCTGATGACTCTATCAGGGTGAGTGTGGCGAAAGCGGCCGCGCCGCTTCTCACATGAGCCACGACGCTCGGCTACTGTGGATTCCAAGTAACGCGTCGCACTTTTTTTTGCCGACCTCCTGCCATTTTTCACGCGCCCCCAGTTGACGGATTGCGCGAGTTCGTGTCCCGTGTGAGGCGCAATCGGAAGTATTCGCCATGGTCCCGGCTGCGGCGAAGGGCTCGGTCATCGATCCGCCGGTCCGCCACGATGATTGCTTTTTCTCGGCGCGCCGCCGAGGAGAAATTTAGAAGAGCTTGGGTCGACAGGGATACCGCTGCATGGCTTCCGGTACTGTCAAGTGGTTCGACGAGACCAAAGGTTACGGCTTCATTCGCCCATCCGATGGCGGAAAGGATGTTTTCGTCCACATCACCGCCGTACGTACGGCGGGACTGCAAACGCTGGCCGAAGGACAGAAGGTCAACTTCGACCTCGTTTCCGAGCGGGGGAAAACCGCAGCGGGCAACCTCTCGCTCGCGTGATTGAAGCGTCTCGCGGCATCAGACCTGAAGTCTGGCCGCGGGCATTATCGAGGCCGCCTCTCTAGGCGGCCGCCTGCGCGGTCGCTCGAGTTGCGCTGCGCCCATGACTTTGCTCATCCCGGAGCTTTCGCGGCGCTGCCGATGACGCTGGCGCCGGTCACATCACTCCCCTCATCCTGACCGTCCCGATGTCTTCCGGGTCCTACCATCGTCCCCAAGCGACGAAGTCACAAGCGATGTCGCGGCCCACCCTCGGATTCCTGCTTGGGGCGCTCGGCGTGCTTGTCTTCGGCGGTTCCTTGCCGATGACCCGGCTCGCCGTCGCCGATCTCAATCCCTGGTTCGTGACAGCCGGGAGGCCCGGACTTGCCGCGCTCGTCGCAGCGTTGGTCCTTCTTTCATTGCGCCGGCGTTTTCCGGACCGAAGGAGTTGCTATCGCCTCTTCGTCGCGGGTTTATGCCTTGTTTGGGGCTGGCCTGGGCTCGCCAATATCGCGATGCGCAGCTTGCCGGCCATGCATGGCGGCGTCGTCGCGGGTCTCCTGCCGCTCGCCACTTCGGTTGCCGCCGCCCTCATCTTGCACGAGCGTCCTCCCCTCTCCTTTTGGCTCTATGCGATCGCCGGAGCGGTATTGGTCACCGGTTTCGCCCTGCGTGAAGGCGGCGGACACTTCGAACCTGCCGACACTTTGCTGCTCTCGGCCGTCGTCATCTGCGCGATCGGCTACGTCGTGGCAGGGGACCTGTCGACGCGAATGCCGGGCTGGGAGGTGATCTCGTGGATGCTCGTTCTCATGGCGCCGATCTCGCTACCGGCGACTTTTCTACTTTGGCCATCCCCGTCCAACGGCATCTCGCTATCGAGCTGGGCAGGGTTTGCCTACATTACACTCGCGAGCCAATATCTCGGCTTCTTTGCCTGGAATGCGGGACTCGCTCTCGGAGGCGTGGTTCGCGTCAGCCAAGTCCAATTGCTGCAAACCTTCGTGACCTTGATCTTCGCATGGCTGATCAATGGTGAGCCATTGAACCCCATCGCCTTCGCGGTCGCAGCGGGTGTGCTGTTGCTGATCGTGGGAGCGAGACAGGCAAAGACTCAAGATCGCGCGACGCAGTAGCATGGCATCCCGTCACCTATTTTACGTGTGCGTCGCGAAGCCTGGCCTGCTCCTCATCGATGAGGACTTTGGCGAGAAGCTTGCCGGCAGGACTGCGCGGCAGGTTGTCCCGGATCTCGAGAGCCGCCGGCATCTCGTGGCGACCGAGGCGATCGGTCAAAAAGTCCCGCAACGCTTCGAGGGTGAGCGTTGCCGCGCCTTCCTTCAGTGTCACAAAGGCCTTGGCGGCTTGCCCGCGATAAGCGTCAGGCACGCCAATGACGATGACCTCCTTCACGTCATGGTGCTCGTAGATCGCATTCTCGATCGCCACGGGATACACATTGAAGCCCGAGGAGATGATCATGTTCTTCTGGCGATCGACGATGGTGAATTGCCCTTTCTCGTCCATCCGGCCGATGTCACCCGTAAGGAAATAACCGTCGACAAATGCTTGAGCGGTCTCTTGCGGCTTGTTCCAGTAGCCTTTGAAAACATTGGGGCCACGAATGGCGATCTCCCCGACCTCATGGGGGCCGAGCGCCTTTCCCGGATCGTCCAAGCCGACGATGCGCAAATCGATCCCGGGATAAGGAATGCCGATGAGGCCAGGGCTCGAAGGCTCGCTCATCACCATGCGCGTTCCGGCGGGCGACGTCTCGGTCATTCCCCAGCCACCGCCCATGCGCCGACGCAAAAGCCGCTCTAGTCGCTTTTCCACTTCGAAGGGCATGGGGGCGCCACCCGATCCGCATTGCTTCAATGATGATAAGTCGCGCGTCTCGATGCCTGGGAGATTGGCAAGTGCAATCCACATCGTTGGAACGCCAGGCATCGCCGTCACCCGTCTCGTCTCGATTTCCGAGACGATGGCTTCAGCGTCGAACCGCGGATGCAGCAAAATTTCGTTGCCGTCACGCAAGCCGCGCAAGAGGATCACCGAAAGCGCGTATATATGAAAAAGCGGCAGGACGCAGAGGATGCGCTCTTGGCCGGGCACGGAGCCATTCGGCTCGTTCCAACTTCGATACATGCTCACCGTCGCGGTGAAATTGGCATGGGTCAGCATCGCTCCCTTCGGCAAGCCCGTGGTGCCGCCGGTATATTGCACAACCGCAATGTCGTCGGGCGAGACGTTGGCGCGTTTGGGTGACGCCGGCCGGCGCGAGAGCTCCATGAGCGGCGCAACTCCCGGCTTCCAGGGAACCGCGACTCCAGCAGACGGGCCCCAATGCGCATCCTCTCCCACCCAGACGCGCTCGACGAGGCCTTCGGCGTGAAGCGCCAAGGCATTCGAGAGGAGGGCGGTAAAGTTGGTGGTGATCAGGGTGCGAGCGCCCGAGTCCTTGATCTTGTGGGCAAGCTCGCGTGGCGCGTCGAGTGGACTTAAATGGGTGATGCGGGCGCCGAGCGCCAAGGTGGCGAAGAAAGCGATGGGATGGTAGGGCGTGTTCGGAAGGTAAAGGGCAACGGTATCGCCCTTGCCGATGCCGGCTTCCGCCAGGCCTGCGGCGAGCTCGGCGACCAGCTTGCCGAATGTCGCATAATCGAGGTGCGCCTCGCCGTAGGACAGCGCCGGCCGGCTCGGCCCCTCGGCAATCGCCTTCTCGAGGAGATCCGGCAAAGTCCCGAGCTCGATCGGGGCGTCCCAGCGTGCCGCGTTTGGAAAGGCGTCCATCCATGGACGTGATGCGTTGGCGCTCATTGCATTGGCCGGCCACTTTTTGCCGAAATCGGCAAGCTCATATCCGCGCATTCCCTTCTTGCCTCGATGAGTTGCTCATCCAAATGAGCGGCGATGCCGAGCATCCCGCGAGCGGCGTTACGAGCTGCGAGACGTTCTTTGATGAAGCCGTTTTGCATGAGGCTGATCAGTCATTTTGGGTGAGCCATTTTTGGCGAAGCTCCGCACGGTTTCCCTCATGCAAAATGCGCAGGGGGCAGCGCCTGGGGCGAAGCTAGCGGAGACCTCGAATTCGCGCCACTTCCGATTCCAGGTCCAACCATTTCACGAGATCGCGACCTGCGAGCCAGCTGGACGGCGGCCGCCCAGGCAAGCTGAAGGCCCGCAGGCGCTTTCGACGACAAGAGCCGGTGTGCTATGGCGAATGCCGTAACCGCAGGAGTTCCCATGCCCGCAGCATTTCACACTTTCTTGTGCCGCACCGACAATATCGGCGTGCTGATTCACGACGAAGCCACAGGCTCGACCGCGAGCGTCGATGTGCCTGAGGCTGAAGCCGTCGAGCGAGCTCTGCGGGAAAAGAATTGGCGGCTCACGCATATCATCGTCACGCACCGCCATCTCGATCACATCGAAGGCATACCTGCCTTGAAGGCCAAGACCGGGGCGCGGGTAATCGCCCCGAAAAAAGCCGCGGCCCAAGTGCCACAAGCCGACGAACTCGTTGGCGATGGCGATAAAGTCAAGGTCGGCGAGCTCACCGCCTCGGTGCTCGACACACCCGGACATTGCGCCGACCACATCTCCTACTGGTTTGCGAAAGAAAACGCCTTGTTCGCCGGCGACACCATCTTCACGCTCGGTTGCGGGCGCGTCAGCGAGGCGACGCCCTCCGTGCTCTGGTCCTCTCTGCAACGCATTTCGGCGTTGCCGGACAACACGCGCATCTGGTCGGGGCACGAATACACCTTATCGAACGCCAAATTCGCATTGTCGGTCGACGGAAACAACGAGACGCTCAAAAACCGATACGCGAAGTTCGAGAAGCAGCGCGCCGCGAACGAGCTCACCGTGCCGACGACGCTCGCCGAGGAAAAGGCGACGAACCCGTTTTTGCGGGCGGGGGATCCGAAGGTGCAGAAGGCCGTCGGAATGGCCGGAGCCGATGCAAGCGCTGTGTTCGCCGAATTGCGCGAGCGCAAGAACCGGTTTTGACCCATCCGCATTGTGAAACCGCGATGCCAAAGCTTTCGCCCGACGAGGTGATCCGCGAGCTGCACCTTTTACCGCATCCGGAAGGTGGCTGGTTTTGTGAGAGCTTCCGCGACAAGGAGGTGGCGAGCGATGGCCGGGCGAGATCGACGGCCATTTATTTCCTGCTCAAAGCCGGTGAGACCTCGCATTGGCACCGCATCGACGCGTCGGAGATCTGGCTGTGGCACGCCGGAGCTCCGCTCGAGCTCTCGATTTCGAGGGACGGCGTTCGCACGCACAGCCATCGGCTCGGCATCGAGATTGCGGCAGGTGAGCGCCCGCAGGCGGTTGTGCCGCCCCATGCGTGGCAAAGCGCAAAAAGCCTGGGAGACTGGACGCTCGTCTCCTGCGTGGTTGCTCCCGGCTTCGAGTTCTCGGCTTTCGAATTGGCCACGCCCGACTGGCGGCCGCAGCAGGCCGAATAACGTTCCGTTCGCCTTCACGACCTAGGGGGAAGGCAATTCGCCACTTTCTACTTTCTCGTCACTTGACCGACGGTAAGTTAACGCTTACCGTAAGCTATGGCTAACGTAAACGCCGCACTCGCCTCGCTCGCTGATTCTACGCGCAGAAACGTGCTGGAGCGGCTCGCAGCCGGGCCCGCATCGGTCAAGGAAATCGCGGCGGAGCTCCCCGTCAGTCGCCCCGCCGTCTCGCAACATCTCAAGGTCCTGAAGGAAGCCGGGCTCGTACGCGATCGCGCGGAGGGCACGAGGCGGGTCTACCAGATCGATCCTGCAGGCCTCGGCGCCATTCGGGCTTGGCTCGACCAATTCTGGGCCGTGGCGCTCGACGCCTTCAAGGCCGAGATCGAAAGACAGGAAGGCACGCGTTGCAAGCCCGGGAAGCAAGAATGAAGACGATCAAGCCGGCTCCCGTACGCCGGAGCGTCGAGGTGAAAGCAAGCGTCGAGCGCGCGTTCGATGTGTTCACAAACGGATTCGGCAGCTGGTGGCCCCATTCGCATACGATCAGCAAGGGCAAGCTGAGGACCGCCGTCATCGAACCTCGGGTCGGCGGCCGTTGGTACGGAGAGGATGAGGACGGGACAACGACCCAATGGGGGCATGTGCTGGTCTTTGAACGGCCGAACCACCTCGTGCTCGCCTGGCAAATCAGCTCGGATTGGCAGTTCGACCCCGGTGTGATGTCAGAAGTGGAATTGCGCTTCACACCGCTCGCGGCAAGTCTCACGCTCGTGCAACTCGAGCATCGTCATCTCGAGCGCCTTGGGCCGAAATTCGAGGAGATGCGGGCGGCCTTCGAATCGCCGAACGGCTGGGGCGCGATCATGGGTCTCTTCGCAACGGCTGTGGAAAGCGACCAAACCGGCGAGCCAACGCACCAAGGCCGCGGCGCTTGAACAAAAACGCGGTGATTGCATAAAGCCAAATCGCACTTCGAGCGAATGGACCCAAACGAAGGAGAGCAACATGGCAGAATTCACGGTCTACGGCGTTCCCGGAAGCCCCTATCTTCGCGGCGCCCTCCTCGGCTTCGAGGAGAAGGGCATCGCCTACGATCTTGTCCCGATGGGGTTTGGCGAGGTGAAGACCCCCGAGCATCTCGCCCGGCATCCCTTCGGCCGGATACCCGTCATCGACCATGGCGATTTCCGGCTCTACGAGACCCAGGCGATCCTGCGCTACCTCGACGATCTCTTTCCTTCGCCCGCTTTCGTGCCGAGGGACGCGAAAGCGAAAGCGCGCATGAACCAGCTTATCGGCATCACCGACTGGTATTTCTTTCCGAAAATCACAGCGACGATCAGTTTCCAGCGCTTTGCCGTCCCCATGCGCGGCGGCACACCGGACGAGGCGGTGATTGCGGCCGCGAAGCCGGAGGCTATGAAATGCGTGAAAGCGATCGAGGTCCTGATGGGCGATGCTCCCTTCCTCACGGGCGGCGAGATCTCGATCGCCGATCTGTTTCTCGCCCCCCATGCTCATTACCTGGCGCTCACGCCTGAGGGAAAGGAGATCATGCGCGACGGCAAGCTCCAGCGTTGGGTGGGACGCATGCGGCAACGACCGAGCCTTGCGCGCACGGAGGCGGAGAAGCTCAGGGCCGCAGCTTGAGCGATAGTGCCGAGCGGGGTAGAGGTCAGTTCACCTCGAGTTCCACGCGCACCGCTTCGATCGCCTCCGACCAAGTCACGCGGCCGGTGTGGACCGTGATCCCGTGCGCCGCGAACGGCTCCGCCATCAGGCGGTGCGGATGGGCGGAAGCCATGGCGATGGCCTCCTCGAAGCTCGCGAACCCCCAGCTCACGAGGTTTCGGACCGCCGCATCGAGCGTCAGCGAGGATCCGGCGAGCAGAGGCTGGCCCGGAAGATGCACCCGGCCATCGGCATCACGCTCGACGGTGAACCCCGCGAACGGATAAAGGCCCGGCGGCGCAGCTGCCGCCGCCGTGGCATCAGTGACGAGGATCGAGCGATCCTTGCCCTTGGCGCGCAGCATGACCTTCAAGGCGGACGGCGCGATGTGGATGCCATCGGCGATGAAATCGGCGTGAAGCCGATCCTCGCCGAGCTGAGCGAAGATGGTGTTGTCGAGCTTGTGCACGGATTGCGGCACGCCGTTGCCGAGATGCGTCGAGAGGACAAGGCCGGCATCTGCCGCGTCGCTCAGGACCTCGCCTTTTGCGGCACTATGGCCGACGGCGACGATTTTGCCGCGCGCCTTTGCCCACCGAACGAGTCCGAGCGCCCCCTCGATCTCGGGTGCGAGAGTGACGAGAAGGATCGGACGTGCGAGACCCGCCTCGAGGCGTTCGACGAGGGCCGGATCCGCGCCCGTCATCGCCTCATGCGGGTGGCAGCCGCGATAACCTTCGGCGGGGTTCAGGAACGGCCCCTCGAGATGATAGCCTGGACACATGAGCGGGCCGAGCCGGCTTGCCGTGATGGCGAGGTCGAGCGCCTTGAGGCGAGCATCAAGCGCCTCGGGCAGAGCCGTGATCAGCGTCGGAAGGCAAAGCGTGACACCTGTGTCGCGCATCGCCGCGAGCGCCTGATCGAGCCTGTCGGCGGTGATCTTGTCGTCGTTGAAATCCACCCCGGCAAAGCCATTGACCTGGAGATCGAAAAGGCCAGGCGTCGTCTCCGAGGCGCTGAGCCTCACGCAATCTTCCTTTTCGTGAGCATCGACGCGGCCGGCGGATCGAGGAAAAGCGTGCAGCGTGCGTGCCGCTGCAGGATCGAGGCTGGAAATTGAGGCGACACCTCGCCTTCGATCGCTGATTTTGCCGCCGCAGCCTTGCGCAGATCGGGAACGCTCACGATCAGCTCGCCCGCCTTCATGATCTGGCGCACGCTCATCGAGATGGCCTTTCGCGGCACGTCGGCGAGGCTTGGGAACCATCCTTCCCCGAGTTGCTGGCGACGGCACGCCTCGTCGAGCTCGACCACGAGATAAGGATCCTCGGTGTTGAAATCGGCCGGCGGGTCGTTGAAGGCGAGGTGGCAATTTTCGCCGATCCCGGCAAAGCAAACGTCGACTTCAAGTTCTCGAAGGCGCCCATTGAGCCGCGCCACCTCGGCATCGAGGTCCTGCGCATCACCCTCGACCCGCACGAATGATTTGAGGGTCGGCAACCGCGAGACAAAGCGCTCATTGAGATAGCGGCGAAAGCTCGCGGGATGACTTGCCGCCAGCCCGACATATTCATCGAGATGGAAGGCGGTCACTTTCGACCAGTCGACATCCTTGGCGCGGACAAGGTGATCGAACATCTCGAGCTGGCTCATGCCGGTCGCAACGACTATGGTGGACGCGCCGCGCCGAGCGATCGCATCGCGGATCGCTTTTGCGCCTGCGGCCGCCGCCGCAGCCCCCAACGCCTGCTTGCTCGAATGAAGTTCAAGCTTCACGTGGAAGCCTCCTTTCTTGGATTGCACCGCGGCCGGAGATGTCAGATCAGAACGTCTCGAGCCAGGGTCGAACCTCGATCTCCCAGGACCAAGCATCGCGCGGCTGTCGGATGAGAAAAAGATAGCTCTGCGCGATCGAGTCCGGAGCGAGTGTCGCATCGCGCCCGTCCGGATCTGGGCGGCGCCCCGACCGGATGCCGCCATCGATCACGACATGGCCGACATGGATGCCTTGGGGATGCAGCTCGCGCGCCATCGATTGCGCGAGGCCCCGCAAGGCGAATTTTCCCATGGCGAAAGGTGCCGAGCGCGGATACCCCTTTACGCCGGCGGAAGCGCCGGTGAAAAGGATCGTGCCTTTGCCTCGCGGCAACATCGCGCGCGCTGCCTCCCGGCCGGCAAGGAACGCGCCGAACGCCGTGATCTCGAGCGAGCGGCGCACCTCGTTCGGATCGAGCTCGATCAAGGGGCCGCCTATCCGATAGGAGGGGTTATAGATCATGACGTCGAGAGGGCCGGCGGCCCGGAAGAGCGCGGCGACTTCGGCTGGCTCCGAGGCGTCGCAGCGCCGCGCATCGGCCTTGGTCTCCTTGGCGAGAGCGCCGAGCTTGTCGGTATCTCGGGCAGCGAGCACGAGCTTGTAGCCCTCGCTCGCCAGGAGCCGCGCCAGCGATGCTGACAGGCCATCCCCCACGCCGATGATGAGCGCGGTACCTGAAGATGGATCATTCATGGGAAGCCCTCGAGCCGATGCCCCGATGCCTTTACGACCGGGACAGCAATAAGCCAAGGACGCGCGCGGCTTTTGGGAAAGGCCGAAAGAAGGCTTCTGGTCAGCCTTGGCCGTGATTGACTTCGCCCCACCTTAGGCGTAGCGAAACGGGCGAAATCGATAAAGCGAGCCTTTGAGCCGCCCACCGGGACAAGACCTCTTCACAAAAGGTCCGGAGCCTGGAGGTCAACGTCCGACAGCGCGAGGCGCTCTCGGGCGTTTTGGTGCTTTGGCTAGCTTGCGATTTCCACGATTTCGCTTGCGGAAGGAATATATCCCGAAGGAGTCAGGAAATGACGACGCCGGGTCTGAATATCGAGGATGCCATCAACACCGTCTGCCCTTGGTCGGGCAAGCCGATCGCGGCGGACTCGCTCACCCGCTACCGCGGCGCGGTGGTCGGCTTCTGCAATCCGGGCTGCCGCGACAAGTTCGAGCGGGCCGTGACGGCTTTCGATGCGGCTTTGAGCGATGCTGGTTTGGATGAAGGCATGAGCAGTGAGTGATGAGGAGTGAGGAGTGAAAAGAACGGCAGATTTCAACTGGACGAACTCCCCTCCCCCTCACAATCGAGCTTTCAATCTCCGCTGATCATTCGGCGCACAAGAGACGTTCATGTTCGACAGTCTTTCCTCACGTCTTTCCGATATCCTTGACAAGCTGACGCGCCGTGGCGCGTTGACGGAAACGGATGTGGGCGAGGCATTGCGCGAGGTCCGGCGCGCCTTGCTCGAGGCCGATGTCGCGCTCGATGTCGTGCGCTCGTTCACCGACAAAGTGCGCGCCCGCGCCGTCGGCGCGGAGGTCGTGAAATCGGTCACGCCGGGCCAAATGGTCGTGAAGATCGTCCACGACACGCTGGTCGAGACTTTGGGCGATCAGGCCGAGCCGATTTCGCTCAACGCCGTACCGCCGGTGCCCATCTTGATGGTCGGATTGCAAGGTTCCGGCAAGACGACCACCACCGCGAAGATCGCCAAGCGTCTCACCGACCGGCAAGGCAAACGCGTGTTGATGGCTTCGCTCGACACGCGACGGCCTGCCGCCATGGAACAGCTTGCCGTGCTTGGAAGCCAGACCGGGATCGCGACGTTGCCGATCATCGCCGGACAAAATGCCGTCCAGATCGCGCGGCGGGCCGTCGAAGCGGCACGACTTGGGGGCTATGACGTCGTCATGCTCGACACGGCGGGCCGCACCACAATCGATGACGAGCTCATGAACGAAGCCGCCGAGGTGAAGACCGCGACGGGTCCGCATGAGACGCTCCTCGTCGCCGACGCCTTGACCGGCCAGGATGCGGTGAACACCGCCCGCGCCTTCGAAGGGCGCCTCGATCTCACCGGCATCGTACTCACCCGCATCGACGGCGACGGCCGAGGCGGCGCCGCCCTCTCCATGCGCGCGGTAACCGGCAAGCCCATCAAGCTCATGGGCGTGGGCGAGAAGATCGATGCGCTCGAAGACTTCCATCCGGGGCGCATCGCCAATCGCATTCTCGGCATGGGCGACATCGTCTCGCTCGTCGAGAAAGCCGCCGAGACCATCGATCGCGAGAAGGCGCTCGCCATCGCCGAGAAAATGCGCAAAGGGCGCTTCGATCTCATGGATTTGCGCGAGCAGCTCCTGCAAATGTCGAAGCTGGGCGGCCTGGGCGGGATCATGGGCATGATACCCGGAATCGCGAAAATGAAGGACCAGATCGCGAACGCCGGGCTCGACGATCGCATGGTCAAGCGTCAGCTCGCCATCATCGATTCAATGACGCCGCAAGAACGCGCCAACCCCGAGATCCTCAAGGCTTCGCGCAAACGCCGCATCGCGGCCGGTTCCGGAACCACTCCCGAGCACATCAACCGTCTTTTGAAGATGCACCGCAAGATGGCGGACATGATGAAGGTGATGGGCCGCGGCAAGGGCGGCGTGATGGGCAGGATGGCGTCGATGTTCGGCATGGGGGGCGGGGGTGATCCGCTTGCGGGCCTCGATTTGTCCGCGCTCACGCCCGAGCAGCTCGAGACGATCAAGCGCGAGCTCGGCGGACAATTGCCGCCCGGTTTTCCCGGAACCGCGGGGCCGCCCACCGGTCCGGCTTCGTCGCGGATTCCAACGGCCTTTCCGAGCGGCCTCATGGGAGGAAAGCCTTCCGGGCTGCCCGGGCTTGGAGGCGCCAAACTCCCGGGCCTCGGCGGGGGCTTTCCCGGGCTTCCCGGTGGTGGCCTCAATCCGTTCGGGGGGAAGAAGAAGTGACCGCTCGTCTTCTCGTCACCACCCTGCGTCGCCGGGGATTCTCGCCGAGCGGGCAACCGTCCGCCGCGGAAACGGCCACGTCTTTGATGTTTCACCTGTCTCATCTGCACTGGAGAATCCGATGTCCCTGAAGATCCGCCTGACCCGCCGTGGCGCCAAGAAGCGCCCGTTCTACGCGATCGTCATCGCCGATGCGCGCGCGCCACGCGACGGCCGCTTCATCGAGAAGATCGGGACCTACAACCCGATGCTCGCGAAGGACGGACCCGCGAAGCGCGTCGTACTCGATGTCGAAAAGGCGAAGGCTTGGATGGCAAAGGGCGCCAAGCCGACTGATCGCGTGCTGCGCTTCCTCGATGCGGAAGGTGTGCTGAAGCGCGAGCCACGCAACAACCCGAAAAAGGCCGAGCCCGGCGCCAAGGCGAAGGAGCGCGCCGCGGCCGCAGCCAGCACCTCGGCCGCGGAAGGCGCGCAGGGCGCGGAAGGGGCCGCCGCCGAGGCCGCGCCGGCCGCCTGATTTCAGCCGATCGATGAAGGGCGCCTTCTCAAGGGCGCCTTCTCAAGGGCGCCTTCTGAAGGGCGGCTCCTGAACGGCACCTCTTGAAGGGCGGCTCTTGAAGCGCGACTGTTGGCCCCCGTCACGGCGCCGCGCCGAGCGCGATCGCCTTGGCTTCGAACTCAGCGGGACCTTCTTCCAAGCCGCCGGTGAACGAAGCCACTGTGATCGGTTCCTTGCGATCGGGAAAGTGATAGACCGCGTTCACGCAACCGGGACCGCCGCCGGAATGGCCGAGCGCGCGCCCTGCATCGCCCATTTTTCCGATCATCAGGCCAAGACCATAGCCGCAATCGGTCCATGGCCGCCCTGGCAGAGCTCCACCGAGCTCGTGCCGATCGAGCATCATTCGCAAGTTCTTGGCCTTCAGAAGCTGGCCTTGAAACAGGGCGTGAAGCAATCTTGCCGCGTCGATCGGGGTGCCGATGAGGCAGCCGTGATACACCCATCCAGGATCGTAGCCCCTAAGCTCCGGCCAAAATAGTCCTTCAAAATCGGATTTGTGCGTGGCGAGTCGAACCGTTTCGAGACGCGGAGGCTCGAGCACAAGCTCGCGCAGAGCCGTCTGAAGCGGAAGAGCAGCAGCCTCCTCGATGGCCTCGCGAACGAACATGTAACCGATGTTGCTATAGGCCCAGCCGGTGCCGGGCTGGAACAGAAGGCGATCCGCTCGAGCCGATTCGAGCAAATATTCACGAGACCATGGGACATCGCCTCGCCGCACGGCCTCATGATAAGCGGTGAGGGCTCCGTAATCCGCAAGCCCTGCCTGATGCCGCAAAAGCTGGCGCAGCGAAAAGGGCTTTCCCGGCCGAAGCTCGTCGAGGCTCAAGCGATGATCTTCGACTAGGCGCAGCGCGCAAATCGACAGCACGGGCTTGGTGAAGCTCCACCAGGGGAAGATTGCGGAAGACGCTCGTACGGAATGGCTCGTCGCGTCGCTCGAGATCCATGCCGAATGGAAGATGCCTGTTTGCATGCGCCGCTCGTCTCGCGGGCAACTGCGCGGATCCACGCTCTTGCCGAAACCCGAATTGCCTTCTGGACCCACTGCGCGGATCGGGGCGGACGCGCCCGGCCACTCACATCTCAGGCGTCGAGCTCCAGCCCCGCGAGCGAATGGCGCGAGCCAGATCCTCGTCGAGCGAGCTCCAGGAAATCCTTTTCGCCAAATGCGACGCGATGAAATGGATCAGAGGATTGCGATATCGGAAAAAATTGTTGAGCGGCACGAGTTCGTGCCCCACATCGAGCTTGGCACGATATCCGGTTTGGCCGCTCTGCACTTCCTCCGCTCCTGCCTCGATCGCAAAACGGATGAACTCCTCCCAAAGGCGGAAATAGAGATACGCCTTGCTGCCGAAGGCGTAGTCGAGCCCAATGAACTTGTTGATGGCGCGCTTGCCTTCCACGACCACCAGCATGAAGGCGACTGCCTTGCGGCTCGAGCGCTCACGCAGCATCACGATCCGGCTTTTTGGTTGCCGGCAGACGGCCTCCCAGAACCTCTCCGTCAGACGCTCGAACCTCGTGGTCGCGCGCGCATAGGTGTTCTGGAAAAGTTGCCAAATCTCGGCGACTCTGGCGGCATCCGGATCGGCGACGATCTCGACCTCGACATCGACATGATCGCGAGAGAGACGCAGCTTCTTGCGAAGATTGCGGCGCCGGTTTCCCGAGAGGCGCGCGAGGTATTCCTCAAAACTCGTCCCGATGCGGGGGATGCGGGTACCGGGGTAGCTTACGGCCTCGCACAAGCCTTCACCGAAAAGCGCGCGCAAGGCGGGCCATGAGCTTTCAGGGAAATCCTTCCACACGAGACACGCGGCCTTACGCCGTCGCGCGCGTTGCCAAAGCGCCCGTTGCAGCAACCGGGCGATCTCGTCGAGCTTCACACCGGGCGCGGTGCCGACGGTACCTTCGTCGGCACAGGGGCAGCCCACGAACAAGGTTTTCTGAAAACGCAAATGTTGCAAGAACCGGCCACCGAGGCGTAGCGCCCAATCCACAAAGCCCGGCGCCACGAGTGATATGGGCAAGATCGCCTCGAACACCGGCGCGATGGCCACGATCTCATGGTTCCGCGTGATGACCCCATAGGCGAAGCAGAATTGCTCCTGAAGCTCGGCTTCCTCCAACGCGGTATAAAGCCAAAGCCCCTCCAGAGGTGACGGGAAGCAACGGCGCCAGTCTTCGGCCGGGATCTCACGCGCCGAGCTTCGCCACTCGATCTCGAACGCTTGCGATACCGAGCTTGCTCCGAAGGAGGCGCTTGCCGACGTGGTGGCGGCATTGCCAAAGCCACCGTCGTAGCGCAGTTTCAGAAGCGAGGAATGTCTCATGCGCTAGCCGTCGCCGCGACACATGCGGCAATCACCTCTGCCTCAAGCCCACCACTCTGCCGTAGGTTTTGTCGGCGGAGCGAACCTCGCCACAAATGGTCCGCGCGAGCAAGCGCGACGAAAGACGGCCACACGCAGCCCGCTGCGACCTTGCGGGGCGCAATCGCTGCCTTACAAAGCTCGGCCGCGCCCGCGTCTGTCGCGGCCTCACCCAAGTCGATGAGGTCGAGACAGGCAAAGGCCCGGGCAGCATCACGATGTTTGCGCGCGTCAGGGTTCATCGAGTGTCCGAATGAAGGTGTCGAATATGCGCCTCAGCGAGATCGCCGCCGTTGCCGCCATACGTTTCGTCTCGTTGTGGCTCGGCACGGCGCCTTCCAGACCTGCGCCGAGATTGGTGACTGCGCAGAGCGCCGCGACCTTGAGGCCATAGCGCCTGGCGATGACGGTTTCAGGCACGACCGACATGCCGACAACATCGGCGCCGAGCAACGCGGCCGCGCGGATTTCGGCTGGTGTTTCGAAGCTTGGGCCGGGCATGAACATGTAGATGCTGTCGTGCAAGGCGACACCTTGGCTCGCCGCGGCGCGCTTCAGCCTATGGCGCAAAGTCACGTCGTAGGCGTCCGTCATCGGCACGAATCGCGCATCCCCCTGCTCATGATGAAGCGGGTTCACTCCTGAAAGATTGATGTGGTCGGTCACGATCGTGAGCGCACCGGCGCGCATATTCGGCTTTATCGATCCGACGGAGCTCGTGAGCACGACGGAATGCGCGCCGAGCCGCAGCAAGACCTCGATCGGAGTGCGCATCGCTTGGGCGTCGCCCGTCTCGTAATAGTGAGAGCGACCCTGGAGAAGCGCGACGCGCAGCCGGCCGACATTGCCGATCACCAGGCGGCGCGCATGGCCCGAGACGAAGCCTTGGGGAAACCCAGGCAGATCGTCATAAGGGATCTCGAGCGCGTTCTCGACCTCCTTGACGATCGTAGCGAGGCCGGTGCCGGTCACGATGCCGATATCGATCGAAGCCTCGAGGCCGCGATCGCGCAGGAGCTCCATTACTCGTTCAGGATCTTGACCGGAGTACATGGCACCCCTTCCTTGCGCCGGATCGGCGGAAAAGCGACATGTGACATGACCGCGCTGCTGGGCCCGCCCTCACACGGCATTCACATTTGCGTGACCCCGTCACACCATAAAAATTCTGAAGCTGCCAGCATTTCGCGCCGTCGGGGCTTCGGATATCCACCTTTGTGAAAGGGGGAAACCCGGGGCGACCCTCATTTTTTCGAGATCAGATGCTCGGACCCGAAGGCTTCCGGCAGCAATGCACCAACCGAATAGGTGGTCCGCGCTCCCTTGGGGGTCATGCAGTGGACCAAGACCTCCGGCGTCGCAAATTCCCGCAATCGTTGCCGGCAGGCCCCGCACGGGGTGACGATCATATCGGTCCCCCCGATCACGAGAATTTCCGCGATGCTCTTGTGTCCGGCGGCCACCATGGCCGCGATGGTGCCGGCCTCCGCGCAGGTCACGAGAGGATAGGCGGCATTCTCCACATTGCAGCCCACGAAAACCGCGCCCTCTCGCGAGCGCAAGGCGGCGCCCACCGGAAAGCGCGAATAAGGCGCATAAGCGCGCGCGCGCGCTGCGAGCGCGGCATCGAACAACAGCTTGAGCGAATGACCAAGTCTTGGCTTCGTCGTTGGGGATCGCGCGGGGCGCATCGCGCCTACCGTAGTGAAACCTGATGAGCTGGCAAGTCGACCTGACAGCCGAGCCCGACCTTCATTTAGGCCCCGTGCCCGTCACGTGCCGGCGCCGACTTCATCGCTGCTTCACGAGCATCGATGACGACGGTGCTCACGACGCCTTTGCCCGCGAGAAGCCTTTCCAGAGCTGCAAGCCAGAGCGCGTAATAGGGCTCGTCCCTGCCGCGCTCTTGTGCCGATCTGATCTCGGCCCCGAGCATGAGCGAGAATTCGCGCCATTCGAACACGCCCCTGTCGCTGAGCTCGACAGCAAGCGCGAAGGCTTGCGCCTCCCAAGGTTCGCGAAACGGTGCCTCAGGGCGCATTCAGGATTTCGGTTCGCAACGTTCGAGATAAGGTTCGAACGCCTCGATGCTTACCGTAAGCGCTGGATCGGCGCCCTCACCCCATAATTCGCGAGCCGAGAAGGCGACCGTGTAAAGCCACACCGGCTGACTTTCTCCGCGCGCGCTCGCATCTGGAAAGACATGTGCGCCGTGCACGCGCTCGACCACGCCCTCTTTGCCGCGCGCATAGCGCGGCAGGCGGGTATGGCCTCGAGGATTGATCACCTTGGCGCGAACGCGGCTGCCGACCGCGAATCGCGCCGGCGCCGATGGTTGCCGCCGATAGGGTGTCCCCATCGCCATGAGGCGGCGCGCGCCCTCAGGAGTGAGCCTCGGCAGCCGCGTCGGCGCGGGAGGCGAGGTCACCTGCCCGCCGTCGAGCTCCTTCTCGTCGAGCAAAGCCTTTTCGCGCAAGAGCCTTTCGAGAGCGCGCAACCAGATCTCATAGTAGCTGGCGTTGAGATAAAGGGCGGGGTGGAGGCTCTCGCGCGCGTAGCGGCCCTCATCGATGCTCCATTCACCCAAGGCTCCCGCCGCAAGCGTTAGCGCGAGCGCCCTCTCCTCCCAGGAAGCGTGAAAGACCGGCTCGTCCTTCTCGGGACGAACAGGCCCGAACCCCATCGCGCCGCCGAGATCCTGCGCGCCGTTCATATCGCAGCCACCGCGGGCGCGAGCGCAAGACCCGTGCCGATCATCGCCTCGCGAGTCACCAATGATGCGAGGCGATCCTCACTAAGATCTTCGCTTCCCTCAGGACGCAGCGGCAGAACCAGATAACGCGTCTCGGCGGTCGAATCCCAAACGCGGATCGCCGTCGTTTCCGGAAGGTTCACTCCGAAATCACGCAAAACGGCGCGAGGCTCGATGACGGCGCGTGATCGGTACGGCGGGGATTTGTACCAGACCGGAGGCAGGCCGAGCAGCGGCCACGGATAGCAGGAGCATAAGGTGCAGACGATGAGGTTGTGGAGCTTCGGCGTATTCTCGACGATGACGAGATGCTCTCCACCGCGCCCGCCAAAGCCGAGCTCAGCCGCGGCCGCGGTCCCGTCCTCCAGGAGGCGCGTGCGAAAATCGGCGTCGATCCAGGCGCGCGCGACGACTTTGGCGCCGTTCATCGGGCCGACTTCACGCGCATAGGTCTCGACGATGACGTCGAGCGCCGCCCGATCGACATAGCCTTTCTCCACGAGAACTTGCTCGAGCGCCTTCACGCGCGCGGCCGGATCATATCCGTCGATCGCCGTTCGGCCATGCTCCGTCGGACAGGCGCAGCTTGCCATGATTTTCCTTTCTTGCTCCGTGGCCCATTGGTGACAGGACAGAACTCGAGCGCATCTCGAATGTCGGTCGCATTATACGCCTTTTCACGTCCCACGAAATGCGGGAGCATGAAGGAGATGGAATCGGGACCCGAACGCGCGAGATGACGACTTATGAAAGCGTGCACTACCGCTCACTGGCGGGCAGAGGCGTCGTTGTCACGGGAGGCGCAAGCGGCATCGGGGCCGCGATTGTCGAGGGGTTTGCGACCCAGGGCGCTCGCGTCGAATTCGTGGATATCGATGCCCGGGCCGCAAGCTCACTCCTTCTCAAGCTCGAGGGGAAGCCGGTGCACTTCCGCCGCTGCGACGTCACCGACATCGCCGACTTGCGTCGAACCCTCGCCGCGGTCGAGGAGGAATCTGGACCGATCCATACTCTCGTGAATAACGCAGCGCGGGACGACCGCCATGCCTTCGAAGACGTCGAGCCCACCTATTGGAACGAAAATCTTGCCGTCAATCTCAACCACCAGTTCTTCGCGACGCAAGCCGTGGCCCCGGCGATGGCCAAGCGCGGCACTGGTTGCATCATCATGTTGGGCTCGGTCGCCTGGATGCGCGGCAGGAC